>JAZOVH010000001.1:0-1859 GCA_045658585.1 Acutalibacteraceae bacterium
AAATTCCTTGTTCCTCATTTTGAAAAGATGCTGTACGACAATGCAATGCTGATACTCGCTTACTGCAAAGCCTATACGGTAACTGAAAAGTCCTTGTATCTTGAAATCGCCGAGAAAACAGCAGATTTTGTTCTGCGTGAAATGACATCACCCGAGGGCGCATTTTACAGCGCATTGGATGCCGACAGCGAGGGCGAAGAAGGTAAATATTATCTGTTTACACCCGGAGAAATCATTGGTGTGCTCGGTCAAGTTGACGGAGAAAAATTCAACCGTCACTTTGATATAACCGACAAAGGGATTTTTGAAGGAAAGAATATTCCCAATCTGCTTAACAGCAATCCCGATGATAATTCCTTTGAAGGTTTTCTTCCAAAGTTGAATGATTACCGTAAGAAACGATATCCTCTCCATCTTGACGACAAGGTGCTGACATCTTGGAACGGATTGATGATTGCCGCAATGTGTGAGTTGTATCTCGTAAGTAAAAAAGAAATTTATCTTATCGCAGCAAAGAATGCCGATGAATTCATACGGAAATATCTTTTTGAAAATGAAACGTTGTTTGTCAGCTTCAGAGAAGAAAAACGTGGCGTAACGGGATTTTTAGACGATTATGCAAGCTATATCTTTGCTCAGCTTGCACTTTACAAGGCAACATTAAACTGTGAATATTCCGAACAGGCTAAAAGCATATGCAATAAAGTTATCTCCGATTTCGGTGATAATTCAGGCGGATTTTATTTATACGGCGACAGCAGCGAAGAGCTGATATTGCGTCCGAAAGAAACCTATGACGGAGCAATCCCGAGCGGAAACTCATTGATGGCATATAATCTTGTTCGGTTATCATTTATAACATCGGATGAAAAATATATAAATGCGGCAGAGCGTCAGCTGGATTTTCTTGCGGCAGATGCTTTACGCTATCCGCACGGATATGCGATGTTTTTGACGGCATTTTTAGAGTATAGCGAACCACCGATGAAAATGACCGTTGTGCTTGACAAACAGACTGATAAACCTGATTTACCGCCGTCTGTTACGTCAGATGCCGTTATTACTGTTTTGAAGCAGCCAACGGAAGAATATCCGCTTAAAAACGGAAAAACCACCTATTATGTGTGCCGCAACCGAAGCTGCCTGCCGCCAACCAATAATTTGGATGGATTAATTTAAAACTCTTTTTTCTTCGCATACTAAATATGAGAAAGGAGTGCTTTATATGCCGAAAGAAAAAGATACCAAGAAAAAAGAAAAAAACAACATTAAGCCGGGCGATATAAAGGGTAAAATCGAAGTCCCCGACAAACGCGAACGCAAAGATGGTCCCGGCGGAAATTAAAGGAGGATAATTTATGTTCAAACACGAAAAAATGCTTTTTCATCCCGTTGCTGTTGAAAAACCTAATCCGCAGTATGCGGTGCTTCTTCAGGAACAACTTGGCGGTGCAAACGGTGAACTCAAAGCGGCAATGCAATATATGTCGCAGAGCTTCCGCATCAAAGACCCCGAAATCAAAGATTTGTTCCTTGATATCGCTGCAGAGGAACTCGGACACATGGAAATGGTCGCTCAGACAATCAATCTTCTGAACGGTCACGATGTGTGTGCAAAATCTGTTCCCGCAGGCGAAATTCAGACACACGTGCTTATGGGACTTAATCCCGGATTGATTAATGCTTCGGGTTATTCGTGGACGGGTGATTATGTTTCGGTTACGGGCGATTTATGTGCAGACCTTCTTTCAAACATCGCATCCGAACAGAGAGCAAAGGTCGTTTATGAATATCTTTACCGACAGATTGATGATAAAAAGGTAAGAGAAACAATTGATTTTCTGCTCAACAGAGAAGAA
>JAZOVH010000002.1:0-12969 GCA_045658585.1 Acutalibacteraceae bacterium
GTTTTTGTGGGATTTTTAAGTTCCACTTGGTACCATTTGGTACCACTTGATTCCACTACGTTCCATTTAACCCAAAAAGCTCGAAATGCTGTGTGGGGAAACTCACCTAGGGTTCGAATCCCTAACTCTCCGCCAGAAAAAGACATTATAGCGTCAGCTGTGATGTCTTTTTGTTTTGCTGTTTGGGATTCGAAGGACGAGCGGTACAGAGCAACAGTCCGGTGGACTGTTGTGACCGCGAGCGACCAAGCGCCCGCAGGCGCGCGAGTCGAATCCCTAACTCTCCGCCAGAAAAGATACCGCAGTTGATACAATAGTGTCAACTGCGGTATTGTTATTTATATTTATCCATTTAATAATCCGTTAATTTATTCTTACAACAAGGTCACTTTCGGGGAAACAGCAACACGGATGTATGAAATTAAACTGCATATCCGCTATACGACGCTTATCTTCGCCCTCGGGTATATAAACCTTACCGCTGACAAGCTTGCTTCTGCAAAAACCGCATTCGCCTGTGTGGCATCTTGCAGGCACATCAATACCTGCACGTTCAAACGCACAAAGCACGGTTTCGTTGCTGTTTGCTTTAATTACCGTTTCTTCACCGCGGTTGATTACGGTAATGTTATATTCTTTCGGTTCTTCTGATTTTTTGCCGGATGAGAACACTTCAAAGCGGATGTATTTCTTTTCCAACTCCAATTTCGGAAGTTCTGTTTCAAGGAATTTATATAATCCGCCGGGGCCGCATACGAAAATACTGTATTTGTCTTCGGGGGCGTATTTTCTGATGATATCTGCTCCTACAAAGCCTTTTTCATAGCCCTCCTCTTCGCTGTGGCTGAGTACATAGATAACATTGATCTTCCCGTTCTTTTCAGCAAGCGAATCAAGCTCCGCCTTGAACAGGATTTCGTCTGAATTTCTGCAACCGTAAAGCAATGTAAGTGAGCAATCCTCATCGCCGTTGTCGATTGCTCTTGCAAGCGAAAGGAAGGGGGTTATGCCGCTGCCGCCTGCAATGGCAACTATTGTTTCGGCATCTCTCAACGGGCTGTATATCATATTTCCTTCAGGTGCATAAGCGGTTACTTTATCGCCGACATTCCAGTTATCAAGGATATAGTCGGAAACAAAGCCGTCGCTGATGCGCTTAACAGTTATCTGGTATTCTCCGTTCAATGCGCTTGCAGGAGAAGAGGCTATTGAATATGAACGGGTAACAACTGATTTGCCTATTTCAAGCCTGAAGGTAAGGTACTGACCGGCTTTGAAATATGCAAGCGGTGCAGATTCGCTTTTAAAATAGTAGCTTTTTGCAATATCTGCGTGCTCTTCAATTCTGCTGATAACGAGTTTTTGCTCTTTGGGGTGAAGGCTCTTTGCAACTTTGTTAACACCGAAATCATCTGTACGGGTCGGAAGAACAGCGGGAGCGCTGTTTATAAACTTTTTTCTTTCTGTTAAAAACTTTACTGTATTTATGCTGTCTTTGAAGTTGCCGTTTACAGAAAACTTTTTCTTGCTCATTACTTTACCTCCTTTTCCATAGCGAGGATTGCAGCCTTTGCTGCCAGATTGCCTGTTGTATAGCTGGGTGAGTAACCCATATGTCTTGCGGTATATCCGCCTGCAAAATAGAGACCGGGCATACCTTTTTCTATCAGGTCAAAAACTATTCGCTTAACAATGCCATCATCTTTGCTTGCTTCATATCCGTAAATTGTTCCGGCAGGGGCATCGGTATAACGAGCATAGGTCATCGGTGTTGCAATTTCGATTTCCTCAATATAATCACGGATTGCGACACCTGTTGCTTTTTCAAAATTATCTATCATTTTTTCTGCGAATGCGGTTTTTGTTTTATGGTAATCCTCAACGGAAACCTTGCTCCATTCATCGCCCGCAAAAATAGATGTCATATAGAGTATGCTTGTGCCTTCGGGTGAGCAATCGTCAAAAGCTCTGTTGAGACAGACTGTTGCCTGAACATCGTTTGTTTTAAGTTTTTTGCTCATCTCATAGCATTGTCTGTTGTCGTTGTTGGGATAGATAAAATATGTGTGGTTGTTAAGCCCGAGTTCATCCGCAGAGCGGTTAAGACCGATAAACACCGCAAAGCCTTTCGCTGACAGTGTTCTGGCGTTCACCTCTTTTTTAAACTTCTCGGGAATATCTTTTTCGTCTATCAGCTTTGTGAATGCATTGTACGGGGAAGCGTTGCAGATTATTGCTTTGGCATTTATCTGAGTGCCGTTATCAAGTATAACGCCTGTTGCGACACCGTCTTTGACAATTATTTTTGTAACACTTGTGTTGAACCAGGCTTCGCCGCCGTTTTCGGTGAATGCTTCAAGCAGTGCTGTGCTTATCTGGTGGCTTCTGCCTCTCGGAATAACAGCACCGTCTATGATGTATGAGTGAAGCATTGTAAAATAGTGAATAACATTCAGCTCATCCGTAGGCTGACCGAGGTAACACCAGTATCCGTTAAGTATATCTCTTGTTGTTTTGCTTGCCCCGAACGCCTTGAGCACCTCATCAACAGAATAGTTTGCAACTTTGAGGAACTCAGTGTGCTCGGAAAAGATTTCTTTTATCATTGAGGGCTTGAAATCACCGATGTTGTCTACAAAATCCAGGGTTTTTTCAATGCTTTCAATAAGGTCAAAAATCTTTCTGACAATGGCTGAAGAGCCGGGATCATATTCCTCAAGCTTATTGATAAACGCTTCTTTGCCCAGAGGCATTGAATAGTCACACTTGTCATTTTTGTTTAATGTGATCAGTCTGAATGCTTCATCAAGTGAAACCCATTCTATCTTATCTGCCGCACCGATTTCTTCGAAAATTTTCTGAAGTGGCGATTTTCCCGTGATAGGACCAACACCGCAAAGCTCGTGCAGCGATGCTTCAAATTCAAACCTGCCTCTTACAAAGCTTGTGGCAAAACCGCCGGGAAGATTATGTCGCTCAACAAGCAATGTCTTTTTTCCCTCTTTGGCAAGACGTGCTGACGCAACAAGTCCGCCATTACCGGCGCCGATAACAATTGCATCATAATTCTTTATCATATTTACACTTCTTTCATAATAATGTCTTATATTGATTATTTTACCATAATTCCTGAAAGCTTACAAGTGATATTATTTTTTAATACAGGAAAGATACCGTAGTTGATACGATTCTGTCAACTGCGGTATTGTTATTTTTCGAATAATATATTATACTGTATACATCACCTTAAAAAGGAAAAAAGTTTATGAAAAATCTTACGATTGTACAGATAATAAATGCAGATTTTAAAATCTGCGGCACTCCTATTTTAAAGCCGTTCAACGGCTCAATTGTTGTTGCTGACCCATCGATGCTGACTCCCGATAACAGCCACGACGGCAAGTGGCATATGTTTTGCCACACAACATTCGGAATTCATCATTTCGAAAGCGATAACGGCATTGATTTTTGCCATATCAATAAAATCGCAAACAGAGCAATGCGTCCGAATATCAACCGTATTGACGGCAGATATTATCTTTTTTATGAAAGAACAAGTCCGCTTATTATGAATGCATTGAATGTTGTTAATGCGGTTAAGTGGAAATCCGAAATTTATGTTGTTGAGAGCCTTGATTTAATCAGCTGGTCAAATCCGAGACCCGTAATAACAGATGCAAAGGGATTTGAAAAAAGCGACAGAGGCAGTTCGATTTCAAATCCGTTTCTGCTTCGTGAAAACGGAAAGAACCGCATTTATTTTTCTTGCGGACTTACCTTTATAAAAGACTGCGGATTCTGCGAGCCAACCTATATCAGCTATGCCGAGAGCGGGAATATCACAAGCGGATATAACTGCGCAGAAAGTCCGATTATCTCACCCGATAAAAACAATCCTTATCTCAATCTTTGCAGCGGCTGCCTTAAGGTTTATAAGCTGAAAGACGGATATATCGGCATTCAGAACGGACTTTATGAAAAAGACGGTCACAGCCATTCCGCAATAATTCTTCTTTCCTCACAAGACGGGCTTTCGTTTAAGTTTGAAAAGATGCTTGTTGAGCCTGCGGTTATTGACGGCAAAAACTGGATGAAGCAGTTTGTTTATGCGAGCCACCTTGTAAGGTACGGCAATACGCTCCGTCTTTATTTTAACGCCCGTGATGATGCAAATCCAATCAAAGGCAGAGAGTGCATAGGCTTTGCACAGGCAGAGATTTAACGGTTTTTATTGAATATTAAGTTGGTATTTGTTATAATAAGTTTCAGTTTGAAAATAAAGGAATGATTTTATGTCGGCACCGCTTGCAGACAGACTCAGACCGAAAACGGTTGAGGATATAGTCGGTCAGACCCATCTCCTGGGTGAGGGCAAACCGCTTAAAAATATAATAAAATCGGGTGAGCTTCCCAATATGGTTTTTTACGGCCCCCCGGGAGTTGGCAAAACAACCCTTGCAAGCATTATTGCAAAAACCACCAACCGCCATCTCGTGAAGCTTAACGGCACAACTGCGGGCACAGCGGATATCAAAGAGGTTGTTGCAAAGCTCGACACTTTTGTTGCGCCCAACGGCATTCTGCTCTATCTTGATGAAATTCAGTATTTCAATAAAAAGCAGCAGCAGACCTTGCTTGAGCATATCGAAAACGGAGCAATAACGCTGATTGCATCAACAACCGAAAATCCGTATTTTTATGTTTACAGCGCAATATTAAGCCGTTCAACGGTGTTTGAATTCAAGAGCGTTACTCCCGCCGAGGTTGAAAAGGCGGTCAGGAGAGCTTTTGATTTTATGGCTGAAGACAGAAATGAAAAATATAACATTGAAGACGGCGTTTATTCTCATATTGCAACCGCAAGCGCGGGCGATGTGAGAAAAGCGATGAACAGCGTTGAGCTTTGTGTGCTTTCGGCAAACGAGAGCGAGGGCGAAAAGCTGATTACGCTTGAAAATGCAAAAGCACTCACCCAGAAAAGTGCTATGAGATATGACCGTGACGGCGATGAGCATTACGATATTATTTCGGCTTATCAGAAGTCTATGCGAGGCTCTGACCCCGATGCCGCCGTGCATTATCTTGCAAGATTGCTCGAAGCGGGGGATTTGGTTTCCGCCTGCAGAAGATTGCTGGTTTGTGCGTGCGAGGATGTCGGTCTTGCTTATCCGCAGATAATTCCCATTGTTAAAGCGGCGGTTGATTCCGCAATGATGCTCGGCTTGCCCGAAGCAAGAATCCCGCTTGCGGATGCGGTTATTCTTGTTGCAAACAGCCCCAAATCAAACACCGCCTACGGTGCGATAAATTCTGCTATGGCGGATGTGAAAGCGGGCAGAACGGGTCCCGTGCCCCGTCAGCTTCAGAATATGCACTATGACGGCGAGGATAATCCCAACAAGGGTCAGTTTTATAAATATGCTCACGATTACAGCGGACATTGGGTTGACCAGCAGTATCTGCCCGATGTGCTGAAAAACAAAAAGTATTATGAATTCGGCGATAACAAAAATGAGCAGGCAGCCCGCGAATACTGGGCAAGAATAAAGAAGAAATAAGAAAACGGCTGTTTCAATCTGAAACAGCCGTTTTTATGTGGTGGTTAATAAAAAGAAAAATCCAAGTCTTTCGACTTGGATTTTTTGGCTGGGGAATAGGGATTCGAACCCCAACAAACAGAGTCAGAGTCTGTCGTGCTACCGTTACACTATTCCCCAATGTAACTCGCGTATGTGGGCTACGGATATATATTATACACGGATTAATACAAAAGTCAATAGGTTTTCAGAGAAAATTTTTCAGAAATTTTTATTTTTTCGCACCCTTGCTTTATTACATTATATATATTAGAATATAGAAAACACTCTATTACGGAGGAGTTAAATGAAAACAAAAATCATTAATATAATAAAGAAAATCTTAACCCCCGCAATGCGAAAAAAAATATTTGTTTTTGTGCAAAACACTTTTCTTTTTGTTTTCGGGCATATGCCGATTAAAAACAGAGTTTTGTTTTTCTCAATCCGTGCAAACGGCAAACTGCTTGACAATGCAAAGGCGGTTTATGATGCGCTTGATGCGGATAAGGTTATCTTTGCCAAGATGCTTCCTCATTCAATGAAGCTTAAACCGAAGATTTTTTATTATCTTTTAACAAGCAGAGTTATCGTTACCGATGATTATTGCCGCTATATGAGAACAATAAAGCTTCGTGAGGGTCAGAAGCTGTTTCAGATATGGCACGCCTGCGGTGCATTCAAGCATTTCGGGCTTGACGCCCCCTCAAAGCTTTCAAAAAGAGAAGAGCTTGCAACCCATTCTCAATATTCCGCGGTTGCCGTAACGGCTGAAAACTGCAAAAAGGCATATGCGAGAGCGTTCGGAATAAGCGAAGAAAAATGCTTGCCCATCGGTTTACCGAGAACGGATATTATTCTTGCAAATTCCGAAAAAATGAAATCAGAAATTTTTGAGAAGTATCCCGAACTGAAAGATAAAACGGTTTATCTTTTCTGCCCAACTTTCAGAGAGAAAAACGGCGGCAGAATAAAATATGAAACAGGCATTGATTGGGCGGCTTTCAGTGAAAAGCTGAACGATGATGAAGTTCTTGTTATCCGCCGACACCCGATTATGGATTATTCGCTCACCGATAAAGAATATCCGAATATAATCGACCTTTCAAGCGAATCAACCCTTGCCTTAACGGCGGCCTGCTCTGTTATGATAACCGATTATTCCTCGGTTATTTATGATGCCTGCCTTCTTGATGTGCCGATGGTTTTCTATTGCCCTGATATAAAGGAATATGAAAGAGGATTTTATCTTGAATTTCCCGATGATTTACCTGGCGAAACAGTAACCGAGGCAGAAAATCTTCTTGATGCACTTCGCAGGGCAAAAGAAAATCCGCCCGTTGAGCGAATTCAGAAATTCAGAAACGGGCAGATGAGTGCTTGTGACGGGCATTCAACCGAAAGAGCGGTTGAACTTATTAAGAGTTGGCTGAAATGATTTTTTCGTAAACTCTCTGTGTGTTATCACAATCGATATAATCAAAATTGAAATCCCTGAAAGAGTGAAGCTTTTCTTCGCTGTTTCGGGGGTTTTTTATGTTTTCAATAAGGCTATCAAAATCTTTGGCTACGGGGCCGGGAACATAGCTTTCATAATCAAAATAGAATGAACGCTCGTCCTCATATTCTTCAAGGTCAAAAGCATAAAAGAAGCAGGGCTTTGAAAGCAAGGCAAAATCCATACAAACGGAAGAATAATCTGTTATAACGCTTTCGCAAATCAGGGTGAGCATTCCGATATCTTCTTTTGTTACATCGGTTGCACCTTCAATGGGCTTTGATGAATGAATCTGCGGATGAAGCTTTGTCAGAAGAGCATATTCAGGCAATTCTGCGGCGAATTTTTTTGAATCGATACCGCTGAGCAAAGCCGCATCTTTTTCTGCCGAATCACGGAATGTGGGAGCAAAAAGAATAAGCTTTTTGCCTTTGCATTCAGGATATTTTTTATCAAACCCGACACGGAGTTTTTCAATATCATTGTTGAAAAGGCGGTCTGTTCTCGGTGAACCTATGGGGAGAATTTTGCTTTCATCAACGCCGAAAGCCTCTGCGTAAATCGGCACAACATTTTTCGATGTGCAAACGATATAATCGAGCCTTTGGGAGCACTTTTTTTCACGCTCGCGGATTTCATCGGTAAGCGGTGCTGAAAGTCCGAAACGCTTGAATGCCCCCTCGGCGTGCCAAAGCTGGGTAACTATTGCATCTTTTGAAAATTTAAGCGATGCCATAGGCATGAAGTTATCATTGAGAAAAACAAATTTTGATGTTGCAAGAGCTTTTGCCTTAAAAGTAAAAAATCCCGCCGCTTTCAGGCAGGATTTTATTAAAGCCGAAATGCCTGAAAAATCAAGTTTTAAATCATTTGTTGATATAAAAACAATTTCATATCCGCCCTTTTCTTCAAGAAATGCTTTGAGCACTCCCAAAGAATCGTTGCTTCCGCCGTTGTGCGGGGCAACAAGGGCAACTCTGTTTTTCTTTATGGGGAAAATGCGGCTGATGTTAAAGAACAGAGCGTACAGAGAATAAAACAGATTTTTCAATTCAATTCCTCATTATTTTTTTATTTTTAAAAAGAGCATTGCTCCGAGTTTTATTGCAAAATCGGGGAAAACGCGGAATTTGGGTGATTTCTTAAGCAGAATAATAACCTTGATAAGTCTTATATCAACTGATTTTTTGCCCGAAAGAGTTATTTTGATTTTTCCCTTTGCCGCTTTTTTGGCAGCTTTCTTAAACTCTTTTTCGGACAGAACAACTGCATTTTCGGGTTTGTTTTCAAGCTTTTCTGCGGTTATCAGCTCAAAGCAGGGGGTTACCTGATTATAAAGTGAGGTTAAAAATTCGGGTGATGCATTCTTTGCGATAACGCTAACGAAAGGCGAATTTGCCGCATCCTTTTTATTGAAAATCGGATTTACAACATCGCGGTTTGAATTGTTAACCTTTTTTATCGTTTCGGGCGTCATTTTCGCAAGCAATTCATTGCATTTTTCACCCATAAAAGCAAGAGTTTCATCATCGGTGCGCCATATAAGACGGTAAAACTCGTTGATGAAAGTGAAATAATGCTTATAAAGAATTTCCTGAAGATAGTCTTCTTTGTTTCCGCAGGTGCATTTTTCGCTCTCAAATGATTTCTCCGCAAGCTTATAAATTGTTTCAAGCGATGTGTTGAAATCACGCACAAGGTTTATATTTGTGCTCTGCGTAACGGAAAAACCCTCGTTCGGTGTGTGCCTGCGGTATTTGAAAACCGCATTGTAAACACCCGTTATTTTCGGGAATTTATAAACGGCATTCATAAAGAAAACTCCGTCTTCGCTGTATCGCATAGGCGGAAACTGAAGAGAATTGCTTTTAAGCCATTCGGTTCTGTAGCATTTGTTGCTTACAAGAAAATTCCAGAGCAGACGCTTATCATAGCAGTCAAGAACATCTTCTTTTACGAAACTGTCAACAATGGGATTGTATTCTTCGCCGCCGTAGCCGAAACGCTGGGTGCGGAAAATCGCAATATCAGCATTTGTTTTATCAAGCTTTTGGCAGATATTTTCAAGCGCATCAGGCGAAAGAACATCGTCGCTGTCAAGAAAAAGAAGATATTCGCCCTCGGCTTTTTCAATTCCGTTATTTCTTGCCGCAGAAACGCCCGCATTCTCCTGATAAACGGGAAGAATGAACGGATACTTGTTTGCATAACTCTCAATAACCTCGGCTGTGCCGTCGGTTGAGCCGTCATTAACAATAACAATCTGAATATCCTTGAGGGTCTGGTTTAAAAGGCAGTCAAGGGTTTCGGCAAGAAATCTTTCACAGTTATAAGCGGGGATTATGACGGATATTTTCATTTTATCATCCAATCATTTTTATTTTTGCCATTTCAGCACGGTTTTTCCGAAATGACGGCTTATATCGTGGGCAAAAGCATCGTGAATATCTGAAATTGTTCTGATATTGAATACTTCACCGATAATGTTTTCAAGATATGATGCGATTTCGGGATGTTCAGAAAGCAAATCAACCGTTTTCTGGAAATCGGCAACACCGCTTCGGCTTGAACCGAAAAGGCGAAGTCCTTTTTCAAGCACCATTCTTGTGTTTATACCGATAAAGCTTTCGCTAACGCCCATAAGACCGATTGAACCCTCGGGATTGATGTGGTCGATTATCTGCGCAATCGCAAAACGCGATGCTTCGCCGCCGACGCATTCGAAAGCGTGGTCAACTCTTAAGTCTTCGGGAATGCTGTCAACGTGATATGCACCGTCAGCAAAAGAGAAATAAGAAAGCTTTTCATAAACGGTGCCGAAAATATAAAGCTTGGTGTCGGGGTAAAGAGCTTTGAGCACAAGTGCTGTTATGAAGCCCACATTACCGTCACCCCAGATGCCGACAGAATTCTTTCTCGAATGAGAAAACTTTTCAAAGCGGTCAACTGCGTGAACCGCAACGCTTATAAGCTCGCTGAAAGAGGCAACCTTCGGGTCAACGTTTGAAGGCACTCTGACGAGTCTGTCGGGAGGCATATCAATATAGTCCCTCAAAAAACCGTCATATCCGCTTGAGCAGAATTTGCTTGAGGGCAGATAGTTTTCTGCAATAACATCATCGGTTTCGGTGGGGGTGTTGGGCACGGGAACAACAAGCTCGCCGCTTTTATATGTGCCCGTGGGGTCAAAAACAACCCTTGCAACGCATTCATGGATAAGAGCCATAGGAAGCTTTGCTTTGAGTGCCTCGCGGCTTCTGTTACCCTGATAATAGCGCTGGTCTGCTTTGCATATGGAAAGATACACGGGTCTCATTATAACGCTGTTTTTAATATCGGGCTCGGTGCAGGCTATATCGATAAGCCCTGGTGCAACGAGTCTGTAAACTGCATTAGTCATCGCAATCCTTGCCTTTCAGAAGAGTATGAGCAACTTTCAAATCATAAGGATAGGTGATTTTAATATTGAATACTTCGCCTTCAACCATATAAACATCTTTGTTCTTGATTGAGAAAATCTTGCAGGCATCTGTGAGAATGGCTTTTTCATCCTCTGTAAGGCTTGCAAGCACTCTTTCAAGCTCTTTGAGGCGAAAGGACTGGGGAGTCTGACCCTGATACATTCTTTTGCGTTCGGGAATTGAGGTTATCATTTTTCCGTCAGCACTTTCAACGATTGTATCTGTTGCGGGAATAACGGTGTCGCAAGCGCCGTATTTAAGAGCCGCATCAACATTCTCAACAATAATTCTGTGAGTGAGGAAAGGTCTTACCGCATCGTGGGTAACAAGAACGGTATCGTCATTTGTTTCATAGTTTGTTTCTATGAATTCAATAGCCTTTTCAAGAGTTCCGTTTCTTGTTTCGCCGCCTGCAATAACGGTTATTTTCTTGCCCTCGGGAATGTGTTTTTTGATAAGGTCGCGTGTGTGGGCAACCCATGCCTTGGGGCAGAGAACAATGATTTCATCAATTGTTTCGTTGATGAAGAATTTTTCTATTGTATGGATTATAACGGGCTTTGTGCCAAGCTCAAGATACTGCTTGGGAGTTTCGGAGTTACCCATTCTGCTGCCGATGCCGCCGGCAAATACAGCTGCAAAAACCATAATTCTCAATCCTTTCGGAATTTATTTTGATTTAACCATTTCGTTATATTGTGCACAGATTTCTTTGACCTCGCCCTGTGCAATGAGCTTGCCGTGGTCAAGAATAATCGCCTTGTTACAGATATTCATAACCTGCTCAACGCTGTGAGAAACGAAAAGCACGGTTATGCCCTTATCAAACATTGAGCGGATTTTTGCCTCGCTCTTCTTTCTGAATTTGGCGTCGCCAACAGAAAGAACTTCATCAAGAATAAGAATTTCGGGCTCAACTGCGGTTGCGATTGCAAAGCCGAGTCTTGCTCTCATACCCGATGAATAGTTTTTGACGGGAACATTGATAAAATCGCCAAGCTCCGAGAATTCAACAATTTCATCATATTTTTCTTCAATGAATTTGCGGGAATATCCCATTGTGGCTCCGTAAAGAAAAACGTTTTCTTTACCTGAATAGTTAAGGTCAAAGCCTGCGCCGAGTTCAAGCATCGGAGCGATAACTCCGCTCACCTTAACGCTGCCTTCCGTTGGCTTGAGAACGCCTGCAATAACCTTAAGAAGAGTTGATTTGCCTGCGCCGTTAAAGCCGAGAACACCAACGCGGTCGCCTTTTTCAACTGTGAAAGAGATATCCTTAAGAGCCCAGAATTCGGTAAAGTGGAGCTTTCTTGTAACAAGCTTTATAAAATACTCTTTAATGTTATCAACTTTTTCTTTGTTGAGGTTAAAGAGCATACTCATATGCTCAACAACAATAGCGGGTTTGCCCATAAGCATCTCCTTTCATCAGATGTGAAGAATAAATTTATCCTGCTTTTTATAGAATACGAAGAGTCCGATTACAACGCTTACAAGCGAAAATCCGAGAGCGTAAAGCAGGTGATTGATATTAAACATTTCACCGTAGAGAACACAGCTTCTGAACATTTCCGTTATTGAATAAAGCGGATTTGCCATTATTACCATTCTGAAAAATTTATTGGTAATATTGAGCTGGTCAATATGATAGAAAATCGGTGTCATATAGAAAAGTAGCATACAGAACACTTCATAAAGATATTCGATATCCTTGAAGAACACCTGAAGAGTGCAGAGGATAAGACCGATTCCCACACAGAGAATAAGAAGAATAAGAATGGGAACGGGCGCAAGAAAAGCGTAGCCCGAAATAATGGGAGGCTTGTCGCTGAAGAAATAAAAATAGACTATGAAGCAAACAAGCACAAGCAGAGAGATAACAAAGGTTACGAAATTTGAAATAACATTTGAAACGGGATAAATGTATTTCGGAACATAAACTTTCTTAATAACCGATGCACTGTTCATTATTGAACGCATCGCTCTTTTTGTTGATTGCGAAAAGAATTCGTAAATCAGTCTGCCGCAGAGAAGATAAATCGGATAGTTCACCGTTTCAGCTCTGTTTGCACCGAAAACACCGCCGAAAACAACAACAAGAACAATTGTTGTCATCAAAGGCTGCAAAAATGTCCAGAAAATGCCGAGAACGGAGTTTCTGTATTGCAGCTTGATGTTTTTGCGAACGATTTCGTAGAGTAAATATCTGTATTTATAAAAATTCTTTAAATACTTCATTTTTATCTCTTTCCGCTTATTTCAAGCCCCATTTTGCATAATAATTAAGCATTGAGGTTATCTGAATAAGCTTTAGCTTGAAATTTTTCTTTGATTCTCTGCCCCATTCGTGGTAAACCGTTGCCTCGGGATAATATACCGCGCGGCTTCTTCGGTTAACTTCGCGGGTGAGGTCGCAATCCTCAAAATACATAAA
>JAZOVH010000003.1:0-25960 GCA_045658585.1 Acutalibacteraceae bacterium
AGTCCAGCTCTCTGCCGCCTTTTTTATACCGTTTTCATTTGAAGCTTAAGATTATCGCTTATCATTGCAATAAACTCGCTGTTTGTGGGTTTGCCTCTTTCGTTTTGAATTGTATAACCGAAATATGAGCTGAGCACATCAACATCGCCTCTGTCCCACGCAACCTCAATAGCGTGGCGTATGGCTCTTTCAACTCTTGACGGAGTTGTTTTAAAGGTTTTCGCAACGGTGGGATAAAGAATTTTTGTTACCGAGCTTATCATCTCGTTATCCTTAACCGAAAGAATAATTGCTTCGCGAAGATACTGATAGCCCCTGATATGAGCAGGCACACCTATCTGATGCATTATCTGCGAAACAACAACATCCAGATCCTTAACCCCGTTAGGCGACGATGCATTATGGATGCTCGCAAACTGAACGATTCTTTCAGCAAGCATAGAGGGATTATACGGTTTTAAAAAGTAATAATCCGCTCCGCTTGCCAGAACCTCGCTTTCAAAACGCTGATTATCGGTGCTTGAAAGCACCATAACCATAGGTCTTTTCTCAAATCTCATCGAATCCATTTCTCTGAGAACTCCGAGAGCATCAAGCCTCGGCATAAATCCGTCCATCAGGATAACATCGGGAATTTCACCCTGCTGAAGTTTTTCAATAATTAAACTGCCGTCTTTGGCAACGGTTGAAATCTCGCAATTTTTTGAACGCAGAATTCCTGCAAGCTCGTGCAGAGTTTCTCCTCCGTCCTCAGTCAGCATTACTTTCAAAATTTTTCTCATGGTTTTTTACCTCCGCTTTTTTCGGACTTCTAAGTCCGTCTTCCTTAGTTCACGAAGATATTACCATAAAATGGTAAATTTGTCAATAATTACCAACCATTTTTTGGGAATTTTATTTCGCACATTCCGATAAGAATTTGCTCTGTTCGACTTTTTATGCTGCCGCTTTTCCCTCAACTGCGAGGCTGTCTGCCGTTTTAAGCATTGTTTCGGCAAAAATTCCGTAGCCCTGCACGGTGTCATTAATAAAAACGTGGGTCACCGCACCAACAAGCATTGAATCCTGAATAATGGGACTGCCGCTGAAGCCCTGAAGAATGCCGCCCGTTTTTTCAAGCAATCTTGAATCCGTTACCTTTATTATCATATTTCGGGTTGCGTAGTTTTCGGATGAATACAGCTTTGTTATTTCAACATCATAATACTGAGGTCCGTTTTCATCAACGGTTACAAGAATCTGTGCCTTGCCTGTTTTAACCTCACTCTCAAGCGCAACGGGCACAAGCTTTGCGTTTGAAGGCTGATTGAGTTTTCCGTAAACACCGCTGTCGCCGTTATAAAGAAGCTTGCCCAAAGTGACTGACGAAAACACACCGCACAGTTCACCCGGATTGCCGGCAGAGCTTTTGTAAAAACCGTTTACCTTTGCTTTAACCGCTTCTCCGTCTGACAGCGGCATGATTTTTCCCGTATCAACATCGCAGACCCCGTGCCCGAGACCCGCAAATATTCCCGCCGCATCATCATAAAAAGTTATTGTTCCTATGCCTGCGGAGCTATCTCGAACCCAAAGACCCGCTTTGTATTTTCCGTTAACCGACATCTGCGGAGTTAATGCAAGCTCCAGACTTGCACCGCTTCTGTCAACCTTAAGCGAAAGTTTTTCGCCGTTGCTGCCCTCAATAGCTTTATTCAGCTGCTGTGCATTCAAAACCTCATTACCGTCAATATGAGTTATAACGTCACCGCATTTAAGCCCTGCATTAACCGCCGGGTCAATGTTACCCGATGAGGTTGCAACGCTGTCAACTCCCGCAACGATAACACCTTTGGTATAAAGCTTGATACCGAAGATATCGCCGCCTATTCCCACATACCGCCTTTTGGTTATATTGATTTTTATATCCTTAACGGGAAAAATCTTTAAAGCATTTACATGAGAATTATAACTTTCACTCAGGCTGCCGTCGGCTGCCGCCGAAACGGTTTTGCCGTTTTCTGACGCTGAATAAATCACCCCGAAAACAGGAGATTCGTTTTCTGTTATGCTTATTTCATTCGGCAGAGCAGATTCACCGTAAGCAACTGCTGAAAAAACAAACACGCAGAAAACCGAAAGAATTATGCTCAGGGTTCTGAATAAACTCTTCATCATTCACCTCCGTGCTTCAAATTTTGCTTTGCGTTTTGCAAAGCACTACTAATTTGTGCAGTTGTGCAATAAAAAAACGGCGGAATAATCCGCCGTGATAAATTACCGATTTTTCAATTTTTTATTTGGAATTTTGCCGCTTCAACCGATGCATTATATAAATCGTATCTGCAATTTTTCAAAATTTCATCAAAAGGTTTTTCGCTCTCGGTTGCAAAATACATCTCGGAAACTCCGCATTTTTTAATGTTCTCTGCGCCGTTTCCTCTGCTTCCGCAAATTGCAATAGCCTTTTTACCGAGTGCCGATGCACGCAGAGCAACTCCTGAAATAACCTTGCCGTTAACGCTTTGAAAATCGAGTCTGCCCTCGCCCGTTATAACAATATCTGCATTTTTTGCTTTTTCGTTAAAATCAGCTTTATCAAGAATAATATCTATTCCTCTTTGCAGCCTTGCATTCAGAAAAGCAACCGCGCCGCCGCCCATTCCGCCAGCGGCACCCGCACCTTTTATTTCGGATACATTTATATTTAATGTATCAATTAACACATCCGAAATATGCCGTAGTCCTTCGTCAAGGCGTTTGACCATATTTTCATCTGCACCTTTTTGCGGTGCAAAAACGAAAGCCGCTCCGTTTTCGCCGTAAAGCGTATTATCAACATCACACGCCGCCGTTACGGGAATATTTATCGGATTTTCTGGCGGAATTATTTTTTTGATTTCAATAAGATTTTTGCCAATCGGCTCAACCGTGTTTCCGTTTTCATCAAGGAACTTCCAACCGAGAGCAGATGCCATACCTATGCCGAAATCATTGGTTGCACTGCCTCCGAGACCGAGCAAAACAGATTTTGCTCCGTTGCTTACGGCATCCTTTATCAGCTCACCAACACCGAATGTTGTTGCGGTTTCGGGGTTTTTATTTTCGCCCGCAAGAGGCAAACCTGCGCAAGCTGCCATTTCGATAACCGCCGTTTCATCCGAAAGCATAAAATAATCCGCCGTCATTTTTTCTCCGAAAACGCCGCTTACCCTTGCTGAAATCCGCTTGCCGTCACATATTTTTTCAAAGCAAGAGCAAAGCCCCTCGCCGCCGTCGGCAGCGGGGAGCTTTGTTATATTTATATTCTCTTCTATTGTGTCGGCAAAAGCCTGCCCGATAATATCGCAAACTTCATTTGCGGTCAGCGTACCTTTAAAGCTGTCGGGCGCAATAAGAATATTCATATTATTCAGCCGAAGCCCTTCTGATATATTTTTTGAAGAAAGCAACACCGGGAGCAACTGCATCAACGGGAATTCTCTCGTTTGTGCCGTGGGTGCATCTGAGAAGCGAAACGCTCACCTTATAGGGCGCATAGCGATAAATGTTATCGCAGATGGGCTCATAATAGCAGGCATCCGTGCCGCCCATAACAAGATAGGGAGCAACAATGCTGTTTTTGTTATCCTGCATACAGATTTCTTCGATAATCTTGAATGCTCTTGAATCTGTGGGCGAAAACTTTGAAGCTTCTTTTGCTTTAAGAATCTTAACCTCAATATCCTTGTTTCTGCAAACCTTGCGGATATGATTTTCAACATCTTTAACCGTTGTGCCGGGCATCTGCCTGAAGTTAACGGTAATGCTCGATTTCTGGGGAAGAACATTTGCCGCGGGGCTGCCCTGAGCCATTGTAACAGCAGTTGTTGTTCTTACAAGGCAAGCCGCTACGGGAATCTTTGTCATTGCAAACTTAAGCACGGGCTGAAGAAGATTGAGATTACACATAACAAGTCTTGCGGGATATGTGCAGTTTCTTCCTATATTTGAGAAAAGGTCTTTAACAAACGGCATAAGTTCAGATTTGAACTGATGGTTTTCAAGGTCTTTTATAACATTTGCAAGCTCTCCGAGACCTGAATGAACGGGAGGCTGTGATGAATGGCCACCCTTTGAATTAACTGTTATTTCAAAATCGGTATAGCCCTTTTCTGCAACGCCAACACCGATAAGCTCCTTATCGTTAAGAATACCCTTAACGTTAACGGGAATTATTGCACCGCCCTCATCAAGCACGCAATCAAGATGAATTCCTCTTTCCTTAAGAGTATTCATAATGCTCTTTGCACCGCCGTTTTCAGACGCAACAACCTCTTCATCCTGACCGAAAAGAAGATAAACATCTCTTTCGGGCTGAAAACCTTCTTCAAGAAGAGTTTCAACAGCATCCATAACGCCAACAAGATGGTTTTTCATATCAAGAGCACCTCTGCCCCAGATAAATTCGCCGTCATTGTGTCCGCTGAAAGGTGCGTATGTCCAATCCTGCTCTGTTCCCTCTGAAATGGGAACAACATCCTGATGAGCAAGCAATGCAATGGGTTCAAGGTCATCTCTTGTGCCTTTCCAATGATAAATAAGGCTTGCTTCCTGAATGATTTCTTTTTTAAGAGTCTTATGAATAAGAGGATATGCCTCTTCAAGAAAAGCGTGAAACTCTTCAAATTTACTGAAATCAATATCCGCTTTATCGGGATAGCTGATTGTGGGAATTGAAATAGCTTTTGAAAGGTGTTCCTGAGCTCTCTTTTCGTCAACTTTTTCTTCGGTAGGAGCGGGAAGCTCTCTCTTTTCGGGAACAAACTTTGCAGCCTTCACTGCGGTTGCAGCAGCTGCTGCACCGAGCAAAGCGGGAATAATATATTTTTTCATATGAAATCTTCCTCTCAAAATTATACAAAGAACTTACGGCTTACCCAAGCCCTGAGCCTTCTGCTCTTTACAAGAACAATGAAGAATATAATAAGCGGAACCGAACAAGCCGCAACAACAAGCGAAATTCCAACCTGCAGTTTAGCAAAATAAAACATATTAAGGCTCACTTCCACAACAAAGGACAATATATTGATTGCGATAACCGCAGCTATTGATTTTGCTGTTTTGCTTCTCGGTTTCTTAAGCCAGAAAATAAACACATTACATATTGCCCAAAGGGTTATAACAACCGGCAAAACAAGAGAATTGAACCAACCGGGTGAGGTTGTTGTTTTGAGACTGCAGAATTTTAAAAAGCCTATAAGCGCCAACGCATCTATTCCCAGAAGAACAACGGGTATGGGCTTTTTCCAAAGCATCGGGAATAAGAACCAAAGCCAGAAAACTATGCTTGCACCCAGAATCATTGTTGTCATTCCGTTCTCCCAGAACATTAAATCAAGAACTGCAAGAACGATATTCGGCAAAAGCATAACCATTGAAACAACAAACACCGTGAATCTTTTTTGCGTTGCTTTCGGAATTCTCACTATTTCGGGATATGCGGGAGTATCGGGTGTTTTCTCAACCTCTCTGGGATTAATAACGGGAGTGTCGCAAAGCGGACACGCATGGCAGCCCTTTTCAAGCTCAACTCCGCAGTTTACACAATATGACATTATTTATCGCCTCCCATTATAGAATGTCGGTTACTTTCGATTTTTACGGGTATACCGAATTTTACAAGCGTTGTAAATATTTCTTTCTGCACAAGAGTGCTTTCATAAATATTTGAAACGCTGAGTGCAAGGGTACCGTTCATCGTAACCGCAATGCACCTTGCCGCATTAACCATACCGGGACCCATCATAAACATAAGCTTTTCAACATGGGGTTCCATTTCTTTCGGTATTTTTACAACTCCGATGTTTGAAATAATTGAGCTTGTACTCTTTTCGCCCGCAAATTTATAAACAACACCAATACCGAAATCTTTAAGAACAGAGGGCAGAATTTTCATTATCGGATTTTTTTCAATCGCCGTGTTTGAATTCATCATTGCCTGAATCTCTTTTTCGTTATTTATAAAACGAAGATAGAGCGACACCTGCTTTACGATTTCAGGGAATGTATATTCGCCCATATTGGGGTCAATCTGAAATGCATAACACAGCATAAAATTGCGAAGCGTTTCGCTGTCAAAGAATTTACGCACGTTAACGGGAATCTGAACTCCAACGGGTTTTTCTTTTATTCTTTTCTCTTCTTTCTGAAGGTTATACATAACCCAGAGTAAAACGGCAGCTATATATTCAGTTATTGTTACGCCGTATTCCGCAGCCTTTTCTTTGAGCACCGAAACGGGAATATATCCCGTTGTAACATTAAAGAAATGTTTCGGAAGTCTTTTGCCTTTAAAATTATAGGCAAATTTCTCTATTCTTTTTGCTTTTGCTTTGGAATTGACATTCTTTAAATATGAATCCTCGTGCTCTGTGTTATGAGGTGTTTCATTTATATCAAGAACACTTTCTCCGTGAGGAATATCCAGGCCGGTCAGACGCAGGTAAACCGCAATAAGAGTCATAAAGAATCTTGATGAACCGTAGCCGTCTGCCAAAACATGATAAACCTCAACAGATATTCTTTTTTCATAATAGAAAACCCTGAAAAGATATTCGTTGTTTTCTTTCCATTTAATTCTCAGGCAAGGATTTGCAATATCAGGCATAACGGGCGGTGCTCCGTTCGGATTTTTTTCAAGATAATGCCAGAAAAAACCGTTTTTCATTCTTACATCAAAGCTCGGGAATCGCGGAAGAGTAAGCTCCAGAGCTTTTTCAAGAAGCTTCGGATCAACCTTTTCTTTGAGTGTAATCGAAATTCGGTAAACACTTGAAAAAGATGATGTGTTCTGGCCGGGATAAATCTTGCCCGCATTATCAAGCTTATACCAAGCACGCTGATATAAAGGAAGTTTTGGCTTCTTCATTTTTTACTCCAATCAAAAGAAACTGAGCTGTGTTGTTTTGGGAAGAGCTTCAAGTGCTCCGCCCTCTTCAAGTGCTGTTATAATCGATTTTGAAACGCCTGAACGAAGCTGCAAATCTTCAACGGAAATGAATTCTCCGCCGCCGTCGTTTCGTGCATCTTCAAGACCCTGTGCCGCCGCGCCGCCGCAGCCTGCTATTGCCGAGAAGGGCAAACGGATTTTTCCGTCTTCAATAACATAGCGGTTTGCGGTTGATTTATAGATATCTATCGGAAGCACCTCAACGCCTCTTGCCATCATTTCATTGATAACCTGAAGCGAAGTATATGTGCCTTCCTCCTTGGGTGTTGCGGTTTTGATTGCCATTTTATGCTTTATTTCTTCCATTTTCGCCTTAACGGCACCTCTGCCCTTAAGAACGGTTGCGGTGTCAATATCTTCGCCTCGAACCGTCATAAAGGTTGCGTAATATTCAACGGGTTTATAAAGCTTGAACCACGCAAGTCGCATTGCCGCACTAACATAAGCCGCGGCGTGTGCCTTGGGGAACATATATTTAATCTTCATACAAGAATCGAGATACCATTGAGGAACATCGTGATCAAGCATTTCTTTTTTATGCTCATCGGTAAGAAGCGAGGTTGCCTTACCTTTTCGGACGATTTCCATTATTTTGAATGCCATACCCTTTTCAACGCCTTTGTTGATAAGGTAAACCATAATGTTATCTCGCGTTCCGATAACCTCGGAAATGGTGCAGGTTCCGTTTTTAATCAGATCCTGGGCATTGCCTATCCAAACATCGGTGCCGTGTGAAAGACCCGAAATCTGAAGCATATCCGAGAAGTTTTTGGGCTGCGATTCAATAAGCATCTGACGAACGAACGGCGTTCCGAGTTCGGGAAGAGAAAGCGTTCCCGTTTCGCAGTCTATATCCTCTGCCGTAACACCGAGCGGTTCGGGAGTTGTTAAAAGCTCATAAAGCTTCGGGTCGCAGACATCAACCTCCATAACGTCAATTCCCGTCATATCCTTAAGATGTTTATAAAGAGTGGGAACATCATGGCCGAGATTATCGAGCTTAAGAATCGTGTCGTGGAGCGAATGGAAATCGAAATGGGTTGTTCTGTGAACCGAATCAGCCGCATCTGCGGGATGCTGGATGGGAGTGAAATCCTCTGCATCCATATCACCGGGCACAACAACCATTCCGCCCGGGTGCTGACCCGTTGTTCTTTTAACACCTACGCAGCCCTGAACAAGCCTGTCCATTTCTGCTCGGGAAACATCCATTCCTTTTTCTTCAACCCATTTTTTTACGAAACCGAAAGCGGTTTTATCTGCAAGAGTGCCGATTGTTCCCGCTTTGAAAACATGGCTCTTGCCGAAAAGCTCTTCGGTGTATCTGTGAGCATAGAACTGATATTCACCCGAGAAGTTAAGGTCAATATCAGGCTGTTTATCGCCGTAGAAACCAAGGAAAGTTTCAAACGGAATATCGTGGCCGTCACGGTGCATATCTTTTTTGCCGCATACGGGACAATCTTTTGGCGGCATATCATAGCCCGAGCCGTATTCGCCTTTATAGAAAAATTCGCTGTGCTTGCATTCTTCGCAGATATAGTGAGGAACAAGCGGATTAACCTCGGATATACCTGCCGCAAAAGCAACGAAAGACGAACCAACCGAACCTCTCGAGCCAACATAATATCCGTTATCCATTGAGTTCCAGACAAGCTTTTGTGCGATAATATAAAGAACGGCAAATCCGTTTTTGATGATAGATTCAAGCTCTTTATCAAGTCTTTCCCTTATATATTCGGGAAGCGGAGAGCCATAGTAATCTTCCATTCTGTCATAGCAGATTTTGCGAAGTTCTTCATCCGAGCCCGGAATTTTGGGCGGATAGGTGCCTTTGGGTATAGGAAGAATTTCTTCACACATATCAGCTATCATATTGGGATTTTTAACAACAACCTCATAAGCGGTATCCTCGCCGAGATATGCAAAATCGGCAAGCATTTCATCGGTTGTTTTAAGATAGAGAGGCGCCTGGTCAGCCGCATCGCTGAAGCCCTGACCCGTCATAAGGATTTCTCTGAAAACCTTATCATCCTCATTCATAAAATGAACGTCGCCCGTTGCGCAAACAGGCAGACCAAGCTCATCGGCAAGGTGAATAAGCTGACGGTTGATTTCGTTAAGCTCTTCTTCACCCGAAACAAGACCGTTTCTTATCATAAACTGATTGTTGCCGTTGGGCTGGATTTCAATATAATCATAAATGCTTGCAAGCTCTTTGAGTTTCTGATAAGGCTTGCCCGCATAAACCGCCTGATAGAGCTGACCCGCTTCGCAGGCACTGCCTACAATGAGTCCCTCTCTGTGAGCAAGAAGCTCACTCTTTGGCACTCTGGGATGGCGGTAAAAATATTCAAGATTTGATTTTGTTATAAGCTGATAGAGATGCTTAAGACCAACATTGTTTTTCGCAAGAATTATCATATGATGAGTGGGAAGCTTGCGGGGGTCAACCTTAAGCTTTTCATTCATCTGAGCAACATTCTCAATGCCCTGCTCTTTTGCAAGCGCAATAAGCTTTTCAAAAATTCCCGCAAGAGCACCTGCATCTTCATCTGCTCTGTGATGGTCAAATTTCGGAAGCTTGAAATAGTTTGAAATTGTATCAAGTTTATAGTTTTTGATATCTGTTATGAGACACTGAGCCATAACAAGAGTATCAACATGAGAATAGTTATAATCAATTCCGCATCTTCTGCAGGATGATTTCATAACATCGGTGTCAAATGTTGCATTATGAGCAACAAGAACGGCATCCTCACCGCAGAATTCAAAGAATTTTCTTATTGCCTCTTCCTCTTTGGGTGCATTTGCAACCATACGGTTATCAATGCCCGTAAGCTCGATTATCTTTTGAGGAATAGGTCTTTCGGGGTTAACAAAGGTCTGGAATCTGCCTCTTTCGGCACCGTCAACATATTTTACCGCACCGATTTCGGTGAGCCTGTCCACTCCTGTTCGAAGACCCGTTGTTTCAACATCAAAAATAACAAAGGTTCCGTCAAAAGGCATATCTGAATTGCCGTTGAAAGCTGTTACGGAATCGTCAACATAATAAGCTTCCATACCGTAGATAACCTTTATTCCGTTATCCTTTGCTGCCGCGGCAGCCTCAGGGAATGCCTGCACAACGCCGTGGTCGGTTATTGCAACCGCTTTATGACCCCATTTTGCGGCACGCTTAACAAGCTTCTTTGCGCTTGTCATGCCGTCCATTGCAGACATATTTGTATGCATATGAAGCTCAACACGCTTTTCTTCGGCGGTGTCTTTCTTTTCAAGCTCTTCAATAAGCATAACTGCATTAGCCTTGATGCATACGCTCTTGATATAATCGTCGTATTCAACATGGCCTCTTATCATAACGGTTTTGCCGTCGCCTATATTCTTAACAAGTGCCTCGCTGTTTGCAACAGCCTCAAAAATCTTTACCGCATAAGAATTGGTGCGGTCTGTTATGTTAAAGTTGATTATTTTCCATTTGCCGTCTTTGGTGTCGCGGATATCAAGACCGAAAATATTGCCCCATACGGTAACGTTGCCGTCTTCAATGGAAACTCCGCTTAACGAAACGGGTTTTGACTTGATTGCGTTTCCGTAAAGCACCTTTGCGTTTGTGAGAGAAATCGGCAGATCATCATATTCTCTGACCGCTTTTTTAGGCTTGGGGGCTTCTTCTTTCGGAATCTCTATTTTAAGATTTTCTGCCTGCATCTGAACATATTCGGGAGAATCGATTTTTACATCACTCTCACCGCTTATATTGACGGAAACATTAACATCAAAACGCTCTTTGATAAATGAAGAAAGAAGTTTTTCGGCATCCGCTTCTTTGAGCAGAGTTGCACCGTCAAAAACATTTATTGAAAGAGTTTCCGCCTCGAAAACGAACTCTGCATTTTCAAGAAATCCGTTTGCCGCCGCAACATTCTCTTTCAATGTTCTTATTAGCATATCCTTGCATTTTTCGCCGAATGATGCCGAGGGATAAAATGCTTTGACCGTAACCTTGGCAAGTCCCATAACATTTTTAACCGATGACTGCGCTTCAAGGATAAATCTGTCTTCTATATACATATCGAAACGTACAGACATTTCGAGCTTATTTTCATTTTCATCAAGGTTGATTTGCATAACCTTGCCGTTGCCGAGCATTTCACGCAACGTATCATTAAGGCATACGCCTATAAAATCAAGAATTGAATTGCTTTGCATTTTCTGCTCCTTTGTTAAAACAAGGGCAGAAAGGATTCTGCCCTATATGTTTTCTATCTCTTTCATTAGTCTGTCAATTGCCTCGGTTTCGGGCACCTTGCAGATTATTTCGCCTTTTTTGAATATAAGTGCGCAGCCGTCACCGCCTGCAATTCCTATGTCAGCCTCTCTTGCTTCGCCCGGACCGTTTACCGCACAGCCCATAACCGCTACTTTAATCGGCTTTGTGCAGGCTCTCAATCTGTTTTCAACCTCGGTTGCAAGAGAAATGAGGTCGATTTTTGTTCTTCCGCAGGTGGGGCACGAAACAAGGTCGGGGCAATCGGTTTTAACACCCGCCGCTTTAAGAATATCAAAGCCCGCATCAACCTCTTTAACGGGGTCATCGGTCATTGAAACTCTTATTGTGTCGCCTATTCCTTTAAGAAGAAGTGAACCTATTCCGATTGACGATTTTATCAGAGCCATATTGTGTGTGCCCGCTTCGGTTACTCCGAGATGAAGCGGATAATCGCACTTCTCTGCAATAAGCTCATAGGCTTTCACCATAGTCTGAACATTTGAAGATTTAATTGAAATTATAATATCGTTAAAATCAAATTTTTCAAGCAAAGAGGCGTGGTGAAGAGCACTTTCAACCAAAGCTTCTGCGGTTGGTGCTCCGTACTTTGCAAGAATCTCCTTTTCAAGCGAGCCCGAATTAACGCCGATTCTTATAGGCACCTGCTTCTGAAGGCAAGCCTTTGCAACCTCTTTTACTCTTTCATCCGAGCCGATATTGCCGGGGTTTATTCTTATTTTATCAACACCAGCATCAAGACTGCCGAGTGCCAGACGGTAATCAAAATGAATATCCGCAACAACGGGAACGGAAACATTTTCTTTAAGCTTTTCAATAAGCTTCACAGCTTCTTTATCGGGCACCGCCGCTCTGATTATTTCACAGCCTGCTTTTTCAAGTTCAATCGCTTGCTTAACGCTCGCTTCAATATCCGATGCGGGCTTATTGAGCATTGACTGAACGGAGATTCTTTCACTGCCGCCGATAAAAATATTGCCGACCCTAACCTTTCGGCTGTTGCGTCTTTCCATTTATTTCACCGCCTTTATTTTCTGATTAAATTCATAATATCGCTGAATGATATAATAACCATAAGCAGCATAAGCAGCACAAGCCCTACTGCGTGAACCCAGCCCTCATATTTCTTAGGCACGGGCTTTCTGAATATCATTTCAATAAGCACAAAGAAAAGTCTGCCGCCGTCAAGTGCGGGAAGAGGCAGAAGATTGAAAATGCCGATGTTTATTGTTATGAGTGCCATCATCATAAGAAGCATTGTGTAATCGGTTTCCTGCGTTGCGGTTTGCGCCGCATCGGCAATATATGAAACCGTTCCTATCGGACCCGAAAGGTCGCTCAGACCGAACTGACCCGTTACCAAATCAACAAGGCTTACCCAAACAACTCTGCCTATTGAAACAGACTCCGCTATCGCATTGGGAACAACCGTTTTGAATGACGGCTCAACACCTCTGATTATAAAATCATAAACGATGGTAAGCGTTTCTTTGCCGTTCACCTCTCTTGTTACGGTTTGGAATTTAACCGCATCAAGATTTACTGTTTCGCCGTTTCTTTCAACAACAAAATCGATAATTCCGTCTTTATCTCTCGCCATAAGAAAGCCGAGGTCGTATTCGGAAAAAACTCTTTTTCCGTTGATCTGCTTGATTTCATCCCCCGCCTGCAAGCCGTACTGCGAGCTTACGGCATTTTCTTCAAAGGAATGAATTTCGGTAAGACCGATTAATTCGCTCTGACAAAGCATAATTGCAACTATCAGAACACCGAGAATAAGATTAACAACGCCACCTGCCGCAATTATTATAAATCTCTGCCACGCAGGCTTATTGCAAAAAGCTCTTTCGTTATCGCTGCTTTCGTCTTCACCCTCCATGCTTACAAAACCGCCGATAGGAAAAAGTCTTACGGCATATTTGGTTTCGCCTTTTTTGAATTTCAGAAGAGTGGGGCCCATACCCATTGCAAATTCATTGATTTTAACTTTAAAAAGCTTTGCAAAGGTGAAATGACCGAGCTCGTGAAAGAAAACTATCATTCCGAAAAAGAATATTGCCAAAAGAATCGGCCATGCTTTTCCCCAAAGTTGAGCTGCAGTCATAAGTGTTATTGCTTTCATATAAACAGCCTTTCTGTCTGATCTCGCATTAAACTGTCGGTTTCAAAAACTTCCGAAAGGGTAAATTCATCCTTTTTCGGTGCATTTTCAAGTGCCGCCTCAACAGCACGGGCAATATCAAGGAAACCGATTTTTCCGTTTCTGAAAAGTTCATTTGCTTTTTCGTTGGCGGCATTAACCGCTGCGGGATAAAGTCCGCCCTTTTCAAAAGCTCTTCTGCATAAGTTTATGCAGGAAAATGTTTCATAATCCGGATTTTCAAAAGTAAGTGTTGCAGCTGCCGCAAGATCAAGCTGCTTGACGGGACTTTCAAACCTATCGGGATAAGTGAGTGCATACTGAATGGGTATTCTCATATCAGGAACACCAAGCTGCGCAATAACCGAATTATCCGCATATTCAACAAGTGAATGAACGATGCTCTGGCGGTGAACAAGAATATCAATATCCTTTGCTTCCATTCCGACAAGCCACACCGCCTCAATAAGCTCAAGACCCTTGTTCATCATTGTAGCGGAATCGATGGTTATTTTTGCACCCATACTCCAGTTGGGATGCTTCAATGCCTGCTCAACGGTAACCTTTTCAAGCTCTTCTCTTGTTTTTTCGAAGAAAGGCCCGCCCGACGCAGTCAGAATAAGTCTTTTAATCTGTTTTGTATCCGGACAGCCCTGCATTGACTGAAAAATCGCCGAATGCTCGCTGTCTACGGGAAGAATGTCAACACCATTGTTTTTTGCCGCTTCAAGCACAAGCTTTCCGCCTGCAACAAGAGTTTCTTTGTTTGCAAGGGCAATTTTGCTGCCCGCATTTACAGCCGCAAGAGTTGGTGCAAGACCCGCAATACCGACGATACTGTTAAGCACGGTATCGGCACCGCAAGCCGCACATTCCTCAACGCCCGATTTACCCGATAACACTTTTGTTGCGGTATCGGCAACCCTGATTTTTAAATCCGCCGCCGCTTCTTCATCTGCAACGGCAACCGTTTCGGGTGCAAACTTTCTGATTTGCTCCTCAAGAATATCGGTTCTTGAATTCGCCGTGAGCGTTTTCACCTTGAAGCCGCAGAGTTCTGCAACCTCAAGCGCCTGAACACCTATTGAACCTGTTGAACCGAGAACGGCAAGGGTTTGTGTCATAAAAATCTACCTCTGATTATTTTGATAAGCTTAAGAATATTTCAATAAGCACATAGAGTGTGGGGGCAGTAAATAAAAAGCTGTCTATTCTGTCAAGCACACCGCCGTGACCGGGAAAAAGAGTTCCGAAATCCTTTTCGCCGTAGTTTCTTTTGATAACCGAGGCGGAAAGGTCGCCGAGCATACCCATTACACACATTATAATGCTTGCAACAATAACAACAAAAACATTGAGCGTTTCGAGGTGGAAGAAGAATTTATCGCAGATAAAATAGGTTATTACAGTAACAATAGTTGTTCCGATAACACCTGCAACTGCGCCTTCAACCGATTTTTTGGGGCTGATTTTCGGTGCAAGCTTATGTTTTCCGAATCTGCTGCCGAAGAAATAGGCAAAAGTATCGGTAAGCCAAGCCGCAAACATTCCGATAAGAATTAAAAATACAATATGAGAACGCTGGAAAATATCGGGATTTTCCTCGCCCATATTTATCACTTTGAAAAGAAATGATATTGACGAGGGAATTGCAATTGAACCGAAAAGTGCAAATGCAACGTTTTCAAATTTGGTTTTGTCATACCATTTAAGCATAATAACAAGCATTCCGATAACATAAACCGTTAATATTACCGAAGTCGGAACCGGCATATATTTCTCAAAACCAAATGCAATATACGGGGTAACAAAAACAGAAAAGACCATAGCGCACGCGGTAAGAACCTTATTCTGACATTTTGTTACTCTCATTATTTCATGCACGGCAATGGCCGAGAATACAGAAACAACAGGGCTGAGAAAACTTGCATAGCCCAATCCGATGAGAACCAGAAGTCCTATTGCGAACAATGCCGCCAGGACACCAGTTATAATTCGTGTTTTCATAAAATCATCACACTTCTTTTAAATATTCGCAAAATCAAACTCCGCCAAAGCGTCTGTTTCTTTTGCAGTAATCTATAATAGCCTTATCCAGATCATCTGTTGTGAAATCAGGCCACAGTATATCCGAAAACCAGAATTCCGAATACGCCGCCTGCCAGATAAGGAAGTTTGAAAGACGGTATTCACCGCTGGGTCTTATTATCAAATCGGGGTCAGGCAGCCCTGCGGTAAACAAATTATCGTCTATGTTTTTCAAATCTATATCTTCCGCTTTCAGTTCACCCGCCTCAACCTTTTGGGCAAGTTTCTTAACCGCATGAAGAATTTCGTTTCTTCCTCCGTAATTAACAGCAATGTTAACTACTGTTGAGCTTTTATCTGCCGTGTTTTTTTCAAGAGAATCAATAAGCTTTATTATGTCTGAAGGCAAGCCCTCTCTCTCTCCGATATAACGGATACGGAAGCCTTTCTGCTCATTTTCTTCTTCTCTGTCGTGAGCCTCGCAGAGATAATCTCTGAAAAGGTTCATTATTGCCGCAACTTCTTTTTCGGGTCTTTTCCAGTTCTCTGTTGAGAAAGCATAAAATGTTACGCACTCAAGACCGATTTCGGCGGCATAGTCGCATATAGCCCTGAAAGTGTTTGCACCTGCCTTGTGCCCTTCACTTCTTTCAAGACCTCTCTGCTTTGCCCATCTTCCGTTACCATCCATAATAATGCCTATGTGGCGGGGCAAAGTTAAATTTTTAAGCATTTCTTCTGTCATCTTAAATACTCCGAACGGCAGAAGGCAAGAACGCCTTCTGCCGGTGTAAACAAGTTAGATTTCCATGATATCCTTTTCTTTTGCTTCTGCAAGCTTATCAATTTCCTTGGTAAACTTATCAGTAAGATCCTGGATTTTCTTTTCTGCAACCTTAAGGTCGTCTTCTGTTATTTCGGAATCCTTCTGCATCTTCTTTGCCTTATCGATTCCGTCTCTTCTGATTGAACGGACAGCAACCTTTGAATCCTCAGCCATCTTCTTAACATCTTTGCCAAGTTCTTTACGGCGTTCCTCGGTAAGCTGAGGGAAAACAAGACGGATGATTTTGCCGTCATTCTGGGGATTGATGCCGATTTCGGATGCAAGAATAGCCTTTTCGATTGCACCGAGTGATGAAGCATCCCAAGGCTGGATTGTGAGAATTCTTGCTTCTGAAACTGAAATTGCAGCCATCTGATTAACGGGAGTGGGAGTTCCGTAATAATCAACTCTTACCTTATCAAGAACAGCAGCGCTTGCTCTGCCTGCTCTGAGCGCAGAATATTCGTTGTTGAGAACACTTACGGATTTGCTCATTTTCTCTTCAAGTGATTTTAATAATGTTTGCATAGGTTTAGCCCTCCTTAACTATTGTGCCGATGTTTTCGCCGAGAACCGCTCTGATAATATTCTGCGGGTCTTCAAGATTGAAAACAAGAATGGGAATATTATTGTCACGGCAAAGTGAAGCTGCCGTTGAATCCATAACCTTGAGGTTCTTTTCGAGCACCTCGCTGTGAGTTACAACATCGTATTTGACTGCATCCGCAAATTTGTTGGGGTCCTTATCGAAAACGCCGTCAACGTTTGTTGCCTTAAGAATGATATCAGCCTTTATTTCGGCTGCTCTGAGAGCTGCACAGGTATCGGTTGAGAAGAAAGGATTGCCCGTGCCGCTTGCGAAAATAACAACTCTGCCCTTTTCAAGATGACGCACTGCCTTGTTTCTGATATATGTTTCGGCAATCTGCTTCATCTCAATTGCGCTCTGAACTCTTACGGGAATGCCGTATTGCTCAAGAGAATCTGCAAGAGCAAGAGAATTCATAACAGTTGCAACCATACCGATATGGTCTGCTCTTGTTCTGTCCATATTTCCGCCAGAACGGCCTCTCCAGAAATTGCCGCCGCCAACAACAAGACCAACCTCAACACCGAGCTTTGTTATTTCGCTGACTGCTGAACAAACGGAATTGATTGTATCAAAATCAAAACCGTGGCCTTTTTCTCATGCCAGCACTTCGCCGCTGAGCTTGAGAAGAATTCGTTTATAAACCGGTTGCATAAAAAACACCGCCTCAATAAAAATTATGTTACGAAAAATCCGAGTTTTCTGCAAAAGCACGCACTAACTCAAATTACGCTATCATATATTTTACTTTATTTTTCACAAACTGTAAAGCATTATTTTTATAAAATAATGTTTTTGCAATAGATTTTTAATCAAAGCTTCTTTCTTTTTGCTATTTTATCAAAACTTCTTGCTTGTTGAGTTGTTTTACTGTATAATAGATTTTGTATAGACTAAAAAAAGAGGTTTGTTTGATGAAAAATCTTATTTTAAGAAACACCCCTGAAATTGCTGATATGTTTGAACTGCGCGATATTCCGAGCGCAGACGGCAAAAACACATATGAAGTTTTCTGTGAGGACAGCAAAATAGTTATTTGCGGCGATTGCAAGATAAGCCAGGCTATGGGTTATTATGCATATCTTAAAACATACTGCGGAGTCAACATCTCTCATTGCGGCAACCGTGAAATTTCAGTTTCCGCCGCTCCCCTCTTTGACGGAAAACTCGAAAAGGTTATTCCGCAGAAGCACCGTGCATATATGAATTACTGCACTCTCGGCTATTCATTTGCTTTCTGGAAATGGGAAGACTGGGAAAAAGAAATCGATTTTATGGCAATGAACGGCATAAATATGCCTTTGAGCGTTGTTGGCAGCGAAGCTGTCTGGTATTATACAATGCGTGATTTCACATACAGCGAAACAGGTGCCCTTACATATATTTCGGGCCCTGCTTTCTGGCCGTGGCAGCTTATGACAAATATCTCGGGCTACTTCAGCCTTTCAGATGTTAAATATATTGAAAGCCGCCTTGAACTCGGCAAAAAGATTATTGACCGCGAAGTTGAACTCGGAATGACTCCCATTCAGCAGGGCTTTGCAGGCAGTGTTCCCAAAACAATAACAAAACTTTTTAATAAGGTTAAGCTTCGAATGATTCCCTCGTGGTGCAATTTCCCCATCACATTCCAGCTCGACCCCACAGACCCCGTTTTCAGAAAATTCGGTATGGCGCTTCTTGAAAAACAGCGTCAGCTTTTCGGTGCATATCATTATTATGCATGCGACCCGTTCCATGAGAACGAGCCTTCAATCAAAACTTCAAGCTATCTCTGGAAGGTTGGCAGAGCTATCGACAATATGTATAAGGATTTTGACCCTGATTCGGTATGGGTTATGCAGAGCTGGTCTCTCCGCGAGCAGATTGTTAAATCTGTTCCTAAAGAAAGACTTCTTATTCTTGATATTGACGGCAGCAAGCACGGCGTAACCGAAGAATTCTGGGGTTATGATTTTGTGCTCGGCAATCTTCACAACTTCGGTGACAGAAACACTCTTCACGGCAGCATCAAGGCTCTTGCCGATAATGCACATTATCAGTGCCAAGCAGAAAACTGCCGCGGCACAGGTCTTTTTATGGAGGGTATTTTCCAGAATCCTCTCTATTATGACCTTGCATTTCAGATGATAACCGAGGATAAACCCGTTGAACTTGAAGGCTGGCTTCGTAACTACGCTTACCGCCGCTACGGAAGCAAAGAAAAATGCCTTGTTGATGCTATGCTTGCCCTTTACGAAAGCTGTTATAACGAAAACTGTGTCGGCAGAGAAACGGGTTCGGTAATCTGTGCAAGACCCGCAACAGAACTCAAACACACCGCACCTAACGACCATAGAGAACTTCGCTATGATAACAAAGTTCTTTATAAGGCTGCTCAGCTTCTTCTCAGCTCTGCCGAAGCAACCAAAGACGGCTTTGCATATGATGCCTGCGACCTTGTGCGTCAGGTTCTGAGTAACTATGCATCAAATCTTTATGACAAGGTTATGTACGGCTATAACAACAAAGATGTAAGCATTTTTGAGCGTTCATCAAACGCTTTTCTCAGAATATGCGATGAGCTTGATGAGCTTCTGCAAACACGCCCCGAGCTCACTCTCTGGCAGCACCTTAAAGAAGCAGGCAACCTTGCATTAAACGATAAGGATAAACAGAATTTTGAACTCAATCTTCTTACACAGATTACATTATGGGGCCCCATCGGCAACACGGTAAACTATGACTATGCGTGGAAAGAATGGGGCGGACTTATCAAAACATATTATTCAAAGCGTTGGCAGAGCTTCTTTGAAAGGCTTGCCTATGAATTCCCAAAGCGACGCAAGTTCTCAACAACTACCAGAAAGCAGCATTGCGAAAGAAATATTTATAACGGTAATCAGTTCTATAAGAGCTATGCGGATTTTGAAAAGAAATGGCTTTCAACACCCGACCCCGAGCCCCCTACAGACGGCAACACAGTTGAAATCGCCCGCAGACTGCTTGAAAAATATAAAAGAGCTATTCTCGAAGATTAACAAAAAGCATCGGCAGAAATTCCTGCCGATGCTTTTTTAATTTATTTATTGAGTTTTTCCGCATACGCAAGTGCTTCATCGATGTTGGGCAGGAAATTTTGTGCTCCCGCTTCATCATAAAAACCTGCTTTTTTCATAACCGAAAGAGGTTGTTCGTTTGTGTGTGAAAGTATGAGAGTTATATCTGATTTCTTGCAGGTTTCAAGAATATCAAAAAGCGAACGCATTGCAGTTGCATCAAGTGCAGGCACATTTCTCATTCGGATTATAACTGTTTTTGTGTTTTCTTTTATCGCAATCGAAGCAAATGTTTCAGATGAAGCAAAGAACATGGGGCCTTCAAACTCAATAACCTCGGTGCCTTCGGGAATATCCTTAAGACGCTCGCTGTCATCTGTGTTTTCTTTCCAGGTTCTGATTCTTGCAACATCCGCCATTCTCTTCATAAAGAGAACAACCGCAATAAGCATACCAACCTCAATCGCAACAACAAGGTCAAAAACAACGGTAAGCACAAAGGTTGTTACAAGAACAAGAATGTCGCTCTTGGGTGCGGTTTTGCAAATCTTAACAAACTGACGCCACTCACACATATTATAGGCAACCATAAAGAGTATAGCTGCGATTATGGGCATCGGAATCCAGGCTGCATAAGGCATGAGCACAACAAGAATAAGAAGCAGCACAAGTGCATGAACAATGCCTGCAACGGGAGTTCTGCCGCCGTTTTTAACATTAGCCGCAGTTCTTGCAATCGCTCCCGTAGCGGGAATTCCGCCGAAAAGACCCGAGCAGATATTGCCCAGACCCTGCGCTATAAGCTCGGTGTTTGAATTATGCTTATCGTTAATCATTCCGTCTGAAACAACACAGGAAAGAAGCGATTCAATACCAGCAAGAATTGCTATTGTGAAAGCGCTCGGAATAAGCTCCTTAACCGTTGCAAAACTGAATTCAGGCATTGAGAATGAGGGCAAATCCCTTGAAATTGAATAAAGGTCACCAACCGTGTTAACATCAATATCAAACACTTTTACTATGACCACACCAACCACAACGGCAATCAGCGAGCCGGGAATTTTTTTGCTGATTTTGGGCCATACAATAAGAATTGCCATTCCGATTACGCCAACCAGAAGCGCCCACGGATTAAAGGTTGATATAGATTTTGCAATCGCTTCAAGCTTTTCGGGCGCCTCAACCGCGTGAGTGCCTTCAGGGAAGGTAAGACCGAGAAAATCCTTTATCTGACCGATAACAATGGTCAGTGCAATACCCGAGGTAAAGCCCGTTGTTATTGTGTAAGGTATGTATTTTATGAGTGAACCGAAACGGCAGACACCCATAACAATAAGGATAATACCCGCCATTATTGTTGCAATAACAAGTCCGCTTGTGCCGAACTGGGCAACAATGCCCGCAACAATGGTTGCAAATGCGGCTGTGGGACCCGAAATATTAACGTTGCTGCCGCCCATAAAAGCGATAACAAAGCCCGCAATTATAGCGGTATAAAGTCCTTTTTCGGGAGAAACACCCGACGCAATTGCAAGAGCAATTGAAAGCGGAAGCGCAATAATCGCAACTATAACGCCCGCGATAAGGTCATTTATAATCTGTTTTTTGCTGTAGCATTTCAGCGAAGAAAACAGCTTTGGCTGAAACAATTTCATATTAAACAACTCCGTTTTTTATTTTTCCGAATGTTAATTATACGCTTTTTATTCTTTATTACAAGCATTTTTCAGCCTTTTTGCAAAATTCGGAAAAAGTTACAACTTAAGCGATTTTTCGCCTTGTTTAGTAGTCAGTTTTACTTTTAAAACGACAAAGTTCTTTGCATATTCGGTATTGAATATCGCCGTGTGTTATGATACAATTCAAGCATCATCAAATTGATTTCGGAGGATGATTGATATGTTAAAAGTTGGTCTTGTCGGCGTTGGCGGAATCAGTGGCGCTCATATCCCCGCCTGGGAAGAGATGGCAGACGCAGAGCTTGTTGCAATCTGCGATATACGCACAGAAAGAATGGAAAAATATCCTGACAAACGTCATTATACTGATTTTGAAGAGATGCTTGCAAAAGAAGAACTTGATATTCTTGACATTTGTCTGCCCACTTATCTTCACGCAGATTTTGCGGTCAAGGCAATGGAAAAAGGCATAAATGTTATTTGCGAAAAACCCATCTCGCTTAAGAATGAAGATGTTGAACGAGTTTACTCAACAGCAAAGAAAAACAATGTTAAATTTATGGTTGCCCAGGTTCTCCGCTTCTGGCCCGAATATGAACTTCTTAAAGAAATTTATGATTCAAAAAGATACGGCAAACTGCTTTCGGGCACAATGATAAGGCTCGGCGGCTATCCCCGCTGGAGCTGGGACGGCTGGATGATGGATGAAAAGCGCAGCGGTCTTGTTCCGTTTGACCTTCACATTCATGACCTCGACTTCATGGTGTATGCTTTCGGTATGCCCAAAATCGCACATCAGTACCGCTCAAAACTTCCCAAGCAGGATTTCATAAGCGTTACATATGATTTCGGTGAATTTTCAATCAACTCCGAGGCTTCGTGGTATGCAACCTGCTACCCCTTTACTGCCGAATTCCGTTTCCAGTTTGAGGATGCGGTTGTTTCAAACGAAAACGGTAAAATGATGATATATCTCAAGGATGACCAAAAAATTGACCTTTCGCAGCAGGCAGAGGGCGACACAGGCAGCATCAATCTTCCCAAGAGCGATGCATATGCAAATGAAATAATCTATTTTGCAAACTGCGTGAAGAATAATCTTCCCGTAGAAAAAGTTAAGCCCGAAGAGCTTGAATGTGTATTAAAAATTCTTAACAGTCTTTAATAAACCAAAAGAGACACTTCTTTGTGAAGTGTCTCTTTTTTATATAACTTTTAAATTACAGTTTCATTGCAACGTCCCATGCGCCCCAGATAACTGTACGGAGATTACCAACTTTAGCAGCATCGCCGATAACGTGAACGTGCTTGCCCTTGGGAGCAACGGGAGTGGGAACATAACCAACAGACATAACAACTGAATCGCAGGGAATTTCGAATGTGTTTCCGTCCTTACCCTTAACTGTTACGCTGTTCTTGCCGATTTCGCAAACTGAAGTTTCAAGATGTACGGGCACCTTGTTTGCCTTACAGAAATCGCGAAGGTAGCTTGTGTTTGCAAGAGCAACACCGGGAGTTGTAATAAGGTCATCCTGCATTTCAACAATAACGGGCTTCTTGCCGTCAAGATAAAGCTCATATGCGATTTCACAACCTGTGAGACCGCCGCCGATGATAACTACGTTCTCGCCTACTTCTGCATTGCCGAGAAGGAAGTCAACTGCTTCAATTGCAGTATCTGCGCCCTTAACAGGAATCTTTCTTGCCTTTGAACCGGTTGCAACGATAACTTCGTCTGCACCGAGAGCATTGATATCCTTAACTTCTGTGTTCATCTTGATTTCGATGGGATACTTAGCAACTTCGCGGATATACCATGCGATAAGGTCACGGTCTTTTTCTTTATATGAGGGTGCAGCTGCTGCGATGAACACACCGCCGAGCTTATCGGTCTTTTCGTAAATAGTTACCTTATGACCGCGCTTTGCGCACACGATTGCAGCTTCCATACCGCCGATACCGCCACCGATAATCGCAATCTTCTTTGATTTCTTTGCGGGTTTGATGCTGTATTTCTTTGACTGCATTGTCTGGGGATTAAGTGCGCAGCGTGAAAGACCCATTGTGTCCATAAGATCATGGGTGTTTGCGTGACCCTTTGAAGTTGAGAAGTTGAAGCAAGCACTGTGGCAGCAGATGCAAGGCTTGATATCTTCAATTCTGTCTTCAATAATCTTTGTAATCCACTCGGGGTCAGTAAGGAACTGACGAGCAATACCAACGCCATCGATTTTGCCCTCTTCAACTGCCTTTGCACCAACATCGGGTTCCATACGGCCTGCACAAACAACGGGAATATCAACAAACTTCTTGATGTGAGCAACGTCTTCAAGGTTACAGTTCTGGGGCATATACATGGGGGGATGTGCCCAGTACCATGAGTCATATGTACCGTTATCAGCGTTGAGCATATCATAGCCCATATCCTGAAGATACTTTGCAGCCTTCTCTGATTCGGGCATTGCACGGCCAACTTCTGTATATTCTTCGCCGGGCATTGCGCCTTCGCAGAAGCCCTTCATCTTTGATTCTACAGAATAACGGAGAGAAACGGGATAATCGTTACCGCAAGCTTCCTTGATTGCCTTAACAACCTCAGCAGCAAAACGGTATCTGTTTTCAAAGCTTCCGCCGTATTCGTCTGTACGCTTATTAAAGAATTCGATTGCGAACTGGTCAAGAAGATAGCCTTCGTGAACAGCGTGAACTTCAACACCGTCAACACCTGCATCGCGGCAGAGCTTTGCGGTTTTTGCAAATGCTTCAATGATTTCGTGAATCTGCTCAACTGTCATTTCAGGGCAGATAATATCAGGTGCCCAACGTGCAGGCTGAGCACTGGGTGATGCAAGCTCATGTGAAGTGTCAAGAATGGGCTTCACGAGAGCGCGGGTAAATTTATTTCTGTGAAGAGGTGCAACAAGCTCGGTAATAGCCCATGAACGGCCCATACCTGCAGTAAGCTGAACGAAAAGCTTTGCACCTGTCTTATGGATTTCATCCATAAACTCTTTGAGTTCTTCAAACATTTTGGGATTCTGCCAGAGCCATTTGCCCCAGAAAGTATCACGCAAGGGAGCGATACCGGGGATAATAAGGCCAACGTTGTTGTTTGCTCTTTCAAGGAAAAGCTTTGCTGCTTCCTTGTCAAAGTGACAACCGCCAAGCTCAAACCAACCGAAAAGCGATGTACCGCCCATGGGGCACATAACGATTCTGTTCTTGATTTCTACATTGCCTATTTTCCAGGGGGTAAATAAGGCTTCGTACTGTTTGTCCACTGAAAACACATCCTTCTTTTATTTTGTGTCAACATAAAAGTCCGATTATATAATAAATTAATTAATGCTTGATGTCAAGCAGTTATTTGCTGAATTCCCCATTTAATGTAATAATGCAAAAGCACAAACCGCAGGTTAAACCGACGGTTTGTGCTTTATTGTTCCTGATATCAGGCAAGTTCCGATTTATGATGCATTTTTGAAATTCCAGGCGCCGCACCCGTGAGATGTGAAATATCGCGATATTCACCTTTATAATCATTGAAAAGACCTGCAGGAATTTGTGAGGTCCAGCCCTTTTCGTCAAATTCGGGAGGCTCTGTGCCCATTGAATAAAGCACAATGGCGGCAAGGTCACGGATATTCATTTCTTCTGTTTCAGTTTTATTTATTCCTACTCTGGCACGGGTCTTTATTTTCTTATGTTAAAAGTTGTTTTTAATTCGTTTTCGGTGCAGATAATCCGTATATTTCAGGCATTTTTCAAGTTAATGTATTTTTTAGCTTATATTATTGTTATTTCTCTTGCGTTACCCTTATCTCCGCGGTTGGTCACATATTGCATTGTACCGCCGGGAAGTCTGCTCTCAAATGAAAAGTGCAGGTGCCCCGTAAGAACTGCTTTGATTTGAGGTTCAGCAATAACATATTCATAACACGCTTTTGTTGATTCGACCGGTTCTGCTATATCTCCGACAACCTCGGGATGAGCAATAGTATCAGAACCGAGAACACAGATTTCGCCGTTCCAAAATTTATAGCTTTTCTTGTATAGCTCTTTTTCGTATAAAGGAGCGTGCATAAAAAGTATAACCGGATAACCTTTCTCAACCTCTTTTTTGAGAAAATCAAGCTGTTCATATTCTGCCTGATGAAACGAATCATCAATACCGACAAAATTTACTCCGCCCACAATATGCGAATTATAAAACATACCGTCACAAAGCACACCGCCCATTATCTCAAGGCTTTTTATACGGTGTGCCTTATCCTCTTTTGAACCGTCATATCGTCAATATTCGTGATTGCCTGCAACAAACAGAACTTTATCGTTTTTCAGAAACTCTCTTGCAAATTCAACACAAGGCTTTGAAATAAAATCAATAAGATCTCCT
>JAZOVH010000004.1:0-17884 GCA_045658585.1 Acutalibacteraceae bacterium
TTTTGTACTATTTGTTCGGCAGTATACTGTGTGCCGCCAGCAATTTCCCAAGTGTCGGGGTTGTGACAGCAACCACAGCGTAAATTACAGCCTTGCAAAAACAAAACAAATCGTACTCCCGGTCCGTCAACCGTACCAAGACTTTGAATTGAGTGAACGTTACCGGTTATCATAATGAGGTATGGAATGTACGGCTGATAACCTCACGTTGTTGTTCGCGAGAAAGCTTGTTAAAGTTAACAGCATAACCCGAAACTCTGATTGTAAGGTTGGGATAATCTTCAGGATTTTCATATGCTTTCATCAAGGTTTCTCTGTTAAGAACATTAACGTTGATATGATGAGCCTTTTTGGCAAAATATCCGTCAAGAATTGCAACAAGATTTGTGATTCTTTCATCGTCAGTTCTTCCGAGTGCTTCGGGTGTGATTGAGAATGTGTTTGAAACACCGTCTCTGCAATCATCATAACTGATTTTTGCAACTGAATTGAGCGAAGCGAGAGCGCCGTTTTCTTCTCTGTTATGCATCGGATTTGCACCGGGAGCAAAGGGAGCGAAAGCTTTTCTTCCGTCAGGTGTTGCTCCTGTGTTTTTGCCATACATAACATTTGATGTAATGGTAAGTACAGAAAGTGTGTGAACAGCATGTCTGTAAGTCGGAGTTTTACGAAGTTCGGTAATAACTTTATGAGTCATATCCTTTGCGATAAGGTCAACTCTGTCATCGTCGTTGCCGTATTTCGGGAAATCTCCTGTTGTTTTGAACTCTGTAATAAAGCCCTTGCTGTCTCTTATCGGTGAAACATCAGCATATTTAATTGCACTCAATGAGTCCGCAACAACTGAAAGACCTGCGATTCCGAACGCCATAAAGCGTTCAACCGAAGAATCGTGCAAAGCCATCTGGATTTTTTCATATGCATATTTATCGTGCATATAGTGAATGATGTTCATTGTGTTAACATAAAGATTGCTGAGCCATTCAATGTAAACATCAAATCTCTTCATTACCTCATCAAAATCAAGCTTTTCACCTTCAAGAACAGGCATCTGAGGTCCGATATGCATTCCGCTTGTTGTATCATATCCACCGTTGATTGCAATAAGAAGAAGCTTTGCAAGGTTGCAACGTGCGCCGAAGAACTGCATCTGCTTACCGACTTTCATTGCGGAAACACAGCAGGCGATTGCATAGTCATCACCGTATATCGGGCGCATAATATCATCATTTTCATATTGGATGGAATCTGTATCAGCAGAAACTTTTGCACAGAACTTTTTAAAGTTCATCGGAAGTGAGTTTGACCAAAGAACAGTAAGATTGGGCTCGGGTGATGAGCCGAGAGTGTAAAGTGTATTGAGGATTCTGAAGCTGCTCTTTGTAACAAGTGTTCTGCCGTCTTCACTCATACCGCCCACAGCTTCTGTTATCCACATCGGGTCGCCGCCGAAAAGTTCATTATATTCAGGTGTTCTGAGGTGACGAGCCATACGAAGCTTCATTACGAAATCCTCAATAAGTTCCTGAGCTGTTTCTTCGGTAAGAATTCCGTTTTCAATATCTCTTTCGATATAAATATCAAAGAATGTGCTTACTCTTCCGAGTGACATAGCAGCACCGTTCTGTTCCTTGATTGCACCGAGATATGCAAAATATGTCCACTGGATTGCTTCTCTTGCATTTTCTGCAGGCTGGCTGATATCAAAGCCATACATTGCTGCCATTTCTTTCAGATAGCCAAGGAAAGCAATCTGCTGGAAGAGTTCTTCATCAAGGCGGATTTGTTCAGTGTTAAAAGGATTTTTTGCAAGTTCAGCTTTATCTTTTTTCTTTTCTTCAATAAGCTTGTCCACGCCGTAAAGTGCAACTCGGCGGTAATCGCCGATGATTCTGCCTCTGCCGTAAGCATCGGGCAGACCAGTTATAACATGGCATTTGCGTGCCTGACGCATTTCATCGGTATATGCGCGGAAAACACCGTCGTTATGAGTTGTTCTGAATCTGAATTCTTCTTCAACCTTTTTGCTGAGTTTGTAGCCGTATGCTTCGCAAGCCTGGCGCACCATTCTCATTCCGCCAAAAGGATTAACACCTCTTTTGAGGGGGCGGTTTGTTTGCATACCAACGATAATTTCGTTTTCTTTGTCGATGTATCCGGGGGAGAAACTTGTGAGTGAAGATACGGTTGCAGTATCTATATCAAGAACTCCTCCGAACTGTCGCTCAATTGCAAAAAGAGATTCAAGCTTTTTCATTATACACTGAGTACGGGGAGTTGCTTCTGCAAGGAAACTGCTGTCACCCTCATACTCCTTATAGTTCTTTTGAATAAAATCACGAACATTAATTTCGTTTTGCCATACGCCTTCGGTAAATCCGTTCCAATTCTTATGTGTCATATCTATTCCTCCTGACTTGTAAAATTGCAAAAAAACAAAAAAGGACAAAACAGTTTTTAACAGAAAAACTGAATTGCCCAGACGGTCGGCTATATAATACTTACATTCCCCCGCGGTAATCCGCTTTTTCCGTCAGTTATGTAAGATTCTATCATTATTATACACAAGATGATGTGGTTTGTCAATTTAATCAAACAAAAATTATTAAGTTCTAATTTTTTCTTGATTTTTAATGATTAAAATGTTATTCTTTTATATAACTTGAATAAAAAGGAGGTTTTGTATTGGAAAATCAGCGTTCGCTTGAAGCGGCAGAATTTAAACACCCGAATAAAATCGGTCTTAAAGATTGTTTCGGTTATGCATTCGGAGATGCAGCTAATCTTTTTGTTTTAACTTACGTTTCATCATATTTAAAGGTTTTCTATACAGATATTCTTAAAGTAGCAGAAAGTAAAATAACAACTCTTCTGCTTATCGCAAGACTTTGGGATGCTATTAATGACCCTCTCTGGGGCAATATTGTTGCAAAGAAAAGACCGAATAAAGACGGTAAATTCAGACCGTATATTAAATGGTTTTCAATTCCTCTAGGAATTATGGCAATGCTTTGCTTTGTTGATTTCAGAGCATTAACAACAAGCGAAACAGCAGTTATTGCATTGATGTATGTAACATATATCGGTTTCGGTATGATGTATACAACAATCAATATTCCTTACGGTTCTCTTGCATCTGTTATAACCGATGACCCGGAGGGAAGAACCCTGCTTTCAACATTCCGTTCAGTTGGTGCCGGTCTTGGCGGCGCAATTCCTCTTCTTATAGGCCCGATGATTATTTATTCAGTATCAGGCGTTAACAGCCAGGGTGTTGAGGTAAAGGCTGCCGATGCGGGCGGAATGCTCAAATTCGGCATCATCATGGGTGTTCTTTCAATAATATTCTTCTTCCTTTGCTTTAAGAATACAAAAGAAAGAGTTGCATCAGAAGAAGAACCTCAGGTTGATGTTAAAAAAACATATATCGGAATGCTCAAGAGCAGACCTTTCGTTGTTGCTGCGATTTCAGGAATTCTTATAAGCGGTCAGCTTCAGTTCGGCTCACTTAACCAGTATCTTTATAAGAACTATTTTGAAAACACAGACCTTTCAATTATCGGAACAATTGCAAACTACCTTCCGATGGCAGTTATGATATTCTTTATGCCGAAGCTTGTTAAAAAGTTCGGCAAGCAGGAACTTTGCAGTATCGGAACATTTTTCTCTGCAATTGCTGCCGTTCTCATGTTCTTCGTTGTTCCTCACTGCGACAGACTTTCAAGCGCACCCGTTGTCTTTATGATATTTACTTTTATTATTGGTTTCGGTTATTCATTTGTAAGTATTACAAACTGGGCAATCATTACTGATGTTATTGATTATCAGGAATATAAAACGGGAATCAGAAGCGAAAGTGCTGTTTATGCTGTTTATACTTTCTGCAGAAACCTTGGTCAGACAATTGCTGATGTTGGCGGAATGAAGCTTCTTGCAAGCGTTGCGGGCTATGACGGTGCCGTTCACGGCTCTGCAGGTTATGTTGAAGGTGTCGGCGAAGGAATTCTTTTTGTTTGCACGATTATTCCCGCTATTGTTTATACACTTGTATTTATTCTTTTCAAGTTTGGTTATCCTCTTAACAAATCAAGACTTGATGTTATGTATTCTTCACTCAGAGAATCCAGAGGAGCAGGGGAGAAGGATCTTGAAAGAAATCCCGGACAGGCATAATATTTGGCAGGAACGGCTTTGACGCTGTTCCTGCTTTTTAAAATGAGGTGAAATTATGAACTTTAATCTTCACAAAAAAGCAAAAGAAAATATTATCATTGTTGCTCACAGAGGCGCTGCAGGCGGAAATATACCTTGTAACACTTTAGCTGCATATGAAATTGCGCTCAAACAAGGTGCAGATATGATTGAAGTTGATGTGAGCTGCAGCAAAGACGGCGAGCTTTTTCTTTTTCATCCCGGAATGGAAAAAGACCATCTCAAAAAAATTGTTCCGTTGCCTTTGTTACCTTTCAGTAAAATTAAGGAATATAAATATGTGAATTATGATAACACTCCGACACAGTTCGGAATCTTGTCATTTGATGATTTCCTTGAACAATTCAAGGGCAGATGTTTTATCAACATAGATAAATATTGGGATAATCCCGAAAAGATTTATAATGCAGTTAAGAAGCACGGAATGACCGATCAGATTCTTGTAAAGAGTAAAGTTTCAAAAAAGGTTTTATCTGTTCTTGAAGAACTTTGCCCCGAGCTTCCCTATATTCCGATTGTTTCAGAAAAACATCCTATGCACGAAGAGCTAATGAAAAAGAAAATAAATTATATGGGTGCAGAAGTTCTTTTTGAAAGTGACAATTCATATCTCGCAAGTGATGAATTCATTGATATGATGCACCGTGACGGAAAACTTGTTTGGGTTAACTCAATAATATATGATTATAAAGAACAGCTTGCGGGCGGTCACAGTGATGACAGTGCCCTCACTGTTTCAGAAGAGTACGGTTGGGGTTGGCTTGCAGACAGAGGTTTTGATTTTATCCAGACAGACTGGACAATGATGCTTATCAATTATCTTAAAAGAAGCGGAAAATATTACAGAAAATAAAATCAGCACATATTCAAAGCGCATCGCCTTGGATATGTGCTGATTATTTATTTTGTTCTCAGACCCTTTGGGTAATGATTTTTTGCTCTTCCGTTAACAACCTTTGCTCCGCCAACAGAACATCCGTCAACCGTAACAACTGCCCAACCATTAGGACAATCCACATCAATTTCTTCACCGTGTAGGTATTTCTTAATTTCTTCACTATCGGCAGACAGAGAGATTTTTCTTTTGAATTCTTTACCCATAGCCATAAAAAACTGATGATGCGGCTGTATATAATTCTTTTTTATTTCGCCGATTGTTACGCCGCAAGAAAAGGCTGTTCCCTTTTCAATTTCAATATCAGGAGTAAAATAAACGGGGTTACCGTTATACATCAAAACATTATTTTTATTGTATTCAGTTAATACTTCGTCAAGAAAATCGGTAACTGTTTTATCAATTTTTGTGTTGCTTTTTTTATTATTATATGAGGTTGCAATGTGTTCATTTTTATTGTGAAGAACAGCCATAAACTGACCTTCCCCGGCAGCTTTATGCGGATAAAATCTTCTTGCGTAATGTATGTTTTCACATTTACAGCCTTCAAATTTTATTCCGTTGCTTGTGTATTCAGACACAGCTTTGGTTACAGGAATAATTTCAAATTCGGGGTGTGAATTCAGAAATGAATCAATAACCATTTCATTTTCTTCAAGAGAAAAAGTGCAGGTTGCATAGATTATATAACCGCCGTTTTTCAGGCAGAGAACAGCATTTTCAAGAATATCAAGCTGTCTTGAAGCGCATTTCTTAACATTTTCAACGCTCCATTCCTCAATGGCAATATCTTCTTTTCGGAACATTCCTTCGCCCGAGCAAGGCGCATCAACCATAATAAGGTCAAATGTATCAGGGAATTTTTGAGCAAGACGAGATGTGTCCATACAAGTTGTAACGGTGTTCGTAAGTCCGAGTCTTTCTATGTTTCCCGTAAGGATTTTGCATCGGGATGGGATTATCTCGTTTGAAACAAGTATTCCGTTTTCTCCGAGCTTGTTCTTTAATTGTGTGCTTTTGCCGCCCGGCGCCGCACACATATCAAGAATTTTCCAATCGGGATTTATATCAATGCATTCTGCGGGAGCCATTGCACCGGGCTCCTGAATATAAATCATTCCCGCGTGGTGATAGGGGTGATTTCCTGCTTTGTCATAATTAAGATAATAACCGTTTTCGACATATGGAATTTTACTGTCTGAAAATATATTTATTTTTTCAAAATCTTCAACAGAAATTTTATCGGTATTTATTCTGAAGCCTCTAACAGGGGAATTATTTAACGCTTTTTCATATTCCGAAAATTCATCGCCAAGAAGTTTTTTCATTCTTTCGGTATATTCTATGGGTAATTCTTTCATTTGTTATCTCCGTTTAGATTCATTTCGGCATAGAGCATACACATTGCAACCGAAGTTATGGCGGCGGTTTCTGTTCTTAAAATTCGTTTTCCCAGGGAAACTGTTCTTCCTCCTGAATTTGTTGCAAGTTCAATTTCACTTTCTTCAAATCCACCCTCAGGACCGATAAAAATACCTACAGACGAACCCGCCTTCATTTGCAGAAGAGCATCTTTTGTTGCTTTCATTCCATCTTTATTTTCGTAGGGAACAATGAACAAATCAAGCTCTTTTGCTTTTTCAACTGCTTGTTTGAAGGTTAAAACGTCAAAAATTTCAGGAATAATTGTTCGTTTGCTTTGCTTTGCGGCGCTTTCAGCAATTGCTTGCCAGCGTGCGGTTTTGCTTTTTTTCTTTTTATCGTCAAGCTTAACAACGCATCTGTTCATTTCAACGGGAATAATGCCGTCTGCACCAAGTTCAACCGCTTTCTGAATTATAAGCTCCATTTTATCGCTTTTGGGAAGACCCTGGAAGAGATATATTTTAACAGGAAGATTTGTGTCGTTGAAGTTTTCTTCAATAATACGAACAACAGCCGAATCAGATTCAAAGTTTTCTATTTTACAAAGATTGCTTATGCCGTCTTCGCTGATAAGAAGAGTGTCACCGACCTGCATTCTTAAAACATTTTTAATGTGATTAAAATCCGAATCTGTTATCAGGTAACCGTTGCCTTGTCTGCTGCTTTTCTGTGCAAAAAAATTATACATTTTAATCACCGACTTTCCTGCCTATTATATCAAACATTTTTAATTGTGGCAATGGGTATAATAATAATTGTTGCTTCATTTGATTGTTTGTGTTATACTCTTAAAAAAATAAAAGAAAGGTAATAAATATGATTATTAAAATTATTTCTGCCGTTATGGCTTTTTTGCTTTCGCTTCTTCCTTTTGGCGAAGGTTATAATCCCGAGCAAAAATGCAACCCCGAATTCAACGGAACTTTTCTTCAGTCGTGGATGAGTTCAACATGGGATGATGAACGCTGGAAAACCGAAATTGATTATATGAAAAAAGCGGGAATTGAGTATCTGATTCTGCAGGATGTTGCCAATAAATCGGGTGATGATACATGGTCTGTTTATTATGAAAGCAGTCTTCCTGCTTTTGAAAACGCAGTTGTATATCCCGATGTTATTACTTCTGCATTGAAAAACTGCAAGGGCACGGGAATAAAAGTTTTTATCGGTCTTGCAATGTTTGACGATTTTTGGACAGAGGGCGCAATAACAAAGCAATATTCCGAAATGTGTTCAGTTGCGGCGGATATGGTTGAGGAAATCTACGGTAAGTATTATGCCGATTATTCCGATTGCTTCTACGGTTGGTATTTTACTCCCGAATTTAACAATGTTTTAACCTGCCAGATTAATATTAACGGTCTATGCGGCGGACTTAACACGATAATTGACCGAATGAATAAAATCGATAAATCCTTGCCGCTTCTTTTAAGTCCCTTTTATGCAGAGTATCTTGCCAACGGACCCGTAATGACACTTACAAATCTTGTGAGAATGCTTAATAAGATTAATTTCCGTGACGGTGATATTTTTGCTCCGCAGGATGCGGTAGGTGCACTCTGGACTTCGGAAGAGAATCTTGAAAAAATATGGAAAATGTATTCAGCTGCAGTTAAATCTGCCGATGCAGATATAAGACTTTGGGCAAACTGCGAGAATTTCACATTAAGCTTTGCCGATACGGCACTTGATGGAATTCTCACGAGACCTGCAACCGAAAACACGATGTCAATAACCTCAACTCTTGACAGATTTGTTTGGCAAATGGAGATTGCGTCAAAATATGCAGAGAATATTATCACATTCTCTTATAACCACTATTTCAGCCCCGCTTTAGTAAATCCTGTTTTTATGGAAACATATTATGATTATATTGAAAACGGTTATGTTCTTGAAGAAAACAAACCGACAGAAGTTAAAAACCTTAACAAGACAGAATATGAAAACGGAATTTTGATTGAGTGGGATGTTGCTGAGGATGATTTTGGTATAGCTTATTACAGAATCGAGAAAAATGGTGAATTCTTAGGCAGAGTGGAGCTTTGTTTTAATGGTGAAGCGGAAACATCATATATTGATGCAAGCGGAAGCGTAACAGACGAATATTCAGTTGCGGCATATGATGCAGCAGGCAACGCTTCGTCAAAAACCTTTGTATAATATAAATCCCTTGAAGGAATACTCCTTCAAGGGATTTGTTATTAGGGCATATATGGATTGTCGCTGAACTCGTAATCTTCAGGCATAATGTAAGGAGTGAAATAATTAATAGTAAAATCAATAGCCCACTGACCTTTTTTGCCTGTCCAATAGCTTGAATGTGGTTCGATTGAAAGCATTCCGTCATAATCTTTTGTGTAAAGAATATCCATAACGGTCTTCCAATCCGTCATATCCATTCCTGCAGGTGCATCATCATAGTGTTCGCCGTTGATTTCAACAGTGCCCTTAAGATGGAAATGATAAATTCTGTCGCCGAAATCAAGAAGCTCCTGAAGGTAATCGCCTTCATTGTTCAGAGAGTGAGAAACATCATATTTTATTCCAAGCTCGGGAAGTGCTGAAAGAATTGGATGCCATGCCTTGGGTTCAACAACGAAGTTTTCCCATCTGCAATTGTAAACTGCAATTTTAACACCTAAATCTCTTCCGAATTCAATGAGTTTTTTAAGATAGTTTATTGCGATTTCGCAGTTTTCAAAAAAGTTTTTGGTTTCAGTATAATTGACACCGCAGTTATAAACCGGGCAACCTATAATTGAAGCGGCGGTAATTATATTGAGGTCATTCTGTAAAGCTTCGGGGATAATTTCTCCGTTTTCGTCAATTCTTTGCATTCCCCAGCGTCCCATTGCACCGACACTGACATTGTATTTTTCACAATAACCTTTGATTTCTTTGGCTTTTGAAAGAAAATCATCTGAGTCATAATTGTAGTTAACACAAAACTCAACAGCTTTGAGTCCTTTGTCGTGAACATATTTAATGCAGCCTTCGCTCCATCCGTTAATAATACCGAGTTTCATAATTATACCCTTTCGTTAAATTAATCTTCTGAAACAAAATCAGCCATCTTGCCGCATTTTGTCCATATTTTATCAGCTTTTTCACACCATTTATCAAATCCGTCAACTGTTTCGGGATAATTTTTGTAATGACCTGAAATCATTGCACCGTTGATTATTGCTTTAAGCATTTTTGCAAGTGAAGAAATACGGAGTTTACCTGTGAAAATGCCTTTAAGGAATCCTTTTGCCATTTCAAGAATTTCACCGATTGAGAAATTTGGTATACCGCCTTCATTCATTGCGATAAAGTTCTTGGTGCTGAAAATGAGGTCGTTTGCAAAGAAGAAATCGTTTTCTTCTGCATTTGAAGCAACCGCGCCAATGAGCACTGCCATCTGATTTGCAAAGCCTTCGCCTTGTTCATCATTATATTTCTTGTTAATGCTCCACATATTTTCGCGTGTGAGTTCTTTGCCTTCTTTGAGAAGAGAAGATACAACATCAACTGCAATTTTCATTTGCACCATTGCAGCGGTAACGCCTTCGCCGCAAGACGGCTTTGTTATGCAGGCGGAGTCACCGAGAGCGATAAATGAATCTGCAACAAAAGAATAGGGCGGTCTGCGATAGGGGGTAGAGCCTCTTTCAAAATATTTAACCTCATATGATGGAAGCTCAACTGCTGCTTCAAATTCTTTATATACTTTTTCGCAAACATTATAGCTTAAATTAGCACCGATACCGAGAATAGCGCCAGTTGGGTCGTGTTCGGGTGCTTCCCAGGTCTTATAAAAAGGCCAGGAACGAAGTTCAAGTTTATCTTCGGGGTTAAGGAAACGTATGTATCGGAGAACAACATAAAACATTTCATCGGGCTTTATTTCAAAATTTTCAACTCCGTATCCGTCAGGGAGTTTTCTTCTTGCAACAGACGGAATACCGGAACAGTCAGCAACAAGTTTTGCTTTTATCACTTCAGTTTTTCCGTCAAGCTCATATTCAATACCGCTGATTTTGTTGTTATTCCAAGTGAAATCTTTAAAAGCGGCACCGTAAAGGAATTCTGCGCCTGCATCCATCGCCCAGTCATTGAGTCTGAGTGTATATTCGTGCATATGCATTCCGATTACGGGACCCGGTGAAAATTTGGGATAGTTACCGAGTGCAGAGCAAACATGAGTGCTTTCAAAAGAAAATGCATAATCTTCGCCTTCAACAGGCATTGGTAAATCGAAAGTTGCAAAATCAGGTCTTGAAATATGAAAAATATCATATTTTGTGCCAACCTTATCTCTGCTTTTGGCGTCAATAACAAGAACTTTAATTCCATTTAATGCTAAATTTCTGGCAAAGTAACTGCCTGCTGTTGCCCCGCCGATGATTACTACATCATATTCTTTCAAAATTATCACCTCATTGCTTATAATGAAGTTATATTATCATATGATTTCATTATTTTCAATATAAATAAAAAATTCCCCGAAAAAATCGGGGAATTAAGTTATTTCCAATATATAAAATTATTATTTTCAAGAATTCTGAAAAACTGCGCCAATCTTTCATAAAGAGGATTTGCTTCTTCACCGAATTCCTTTTCAACGGATTTGCCTATTTCAAGAATGCTTTTCTCTCCATCAATTAAAGGCCATACAAAGCTGCCGTTTTTATCCAGATGAATATAACTGATTTTCGGCTTCTTGAAAAACTTTTGCGCAATTTTATTCATTGCACCTTTATTTTCAACCTCAACGGTAACAAATCCGTTTTCATCAATTTTCCAGGGAAGATTATCTGAACGAACAGGTATTCTTTCAAGATAATTTTCTTCGGTATTTTTCTTTTTCATATTTATTTATCCTTTTTCTTTTTCCATACAGAAAATTTAAGAAGTGAAAGAATAATTAATCCGAAAACTACGAGAGCAGCTATTTTTGCAACTCCGTCAGAAAGGTTGAGAATGCCTGAAATATCAATAAATTTATCAACACCAAATACTGCAAGAAGTGCAAGTGCAATGCCTACAAGACCTTCACCTGCAATCATACCTGAACAGAAAAGAATGCCGTCATTTGTGATTTGTTTCTTTTCGTTTTCTTCTTTCTTCATCTTATCAACCGCAAGACGGATGAGACCGCCAACCATAATGCAGGCATTAAGATGAACGGGAAGATAAACACCGATTGCAAAAGGAAGAACGGGGATACCGATTATTTCAACAACAATTGCAATAAATACGCCGATGAAAACAAGGCCCCAGGGAAGATTGTTATCCATAACGCCTTCAATAATCATCTTCATAAGTGTTGCCTGAGGAGCTGCAAGAGCGTCCGAACCGAAGCCCCAAGCTGAATCAAGAAGATAAAGAGTTCCGCCGATTGCAAGAGCAGCGGCAATAACGCCGATAACTTCGCCTATCTGCTGTTTCTTGGGTGTTGAACCGAGAATATAACCTGTTTTGAGATCCTGTGAAGTGTCGCCTGCGATGGCTGCAATAATACAAATAATTGAACCTATTGCTATAGCGCTTCTCATTCCGTTGATTCCGCTGTCGCCTGTAAGTTTAAGAATGACTGTTGCAATAAGAAGTGTTGCGATTGCCATACCGGAAACGGGGTTGTTGCTGCTTCCGACAAGACCAACCATTCTTGATGAAACCGTAGCAAAGAAGAAACCGAAAATAACAACAATTGCCGCACCGAGAAGTGAAACGGGAACTGCAGGAACAAGCCATGTAACAACAGTAAGAATTGCGATTGCAAGAAGAACAACTTTCATGCTGAGGTTCTGATTTGTTCTTTCTGAACCTGCATCAGAGCCGCCCTTCATTCCTTTGATTGCATCTTTAAATGTTCTGACAATAAGAGGAGGCGATTTGATAAGGCTGATGATCCCGCCTGCAGCAAGAGCACCTGCGCCGATATAGCGGATATAGGAGCTCCAGATAGCGCTTGCGCCGCCCTCAGCAAACATTTCACCGATGGGAACTGTTCCGGGATAAAGTGTGAGTGTTTCACCGAATAAAACAATAATAGGAATGAGAACAAGCCAGCTTAATATGCCGCCGCCAAACATATAGGAAGAAATTCTGGGACCGCAAATAAAACCAACGCTCATTACTGCAGGGTAAATCTGTGTTCCGATTTCGCCTGCAAAGTTTTTAATTTTAAATGAAATTTCACCGGGTACAGCTTTAAGACCGTCGATTATAAGTTTAAAGAATGCGGCAAAACCCATACCAGCAAAAACGGTTGAAGCATTTGAACCGCCTTCTTCACCTGCAAGAAGAACTTCTGCGCAAGCAGTTCCTTCGGGATAGGGGAGTATGCCGTGTTCTTTAACAATAAGTGCATTGCGGAGAGGAACCATAAAGAATACACCGAGAAGACCGCCGATAAGAGCAATAATTGTTATTTCAAGAATACCGGGTTTATCCATTTTTCCTTCTGCTGCCCAAAGAAAGAGCGCGGGAAGAGTGAAAATAGCGCCGGCTGCAAGCGATTCACCTGCTGAACCGACTGTCTGAACAATGTTACTTTCCAAAATTGAGTTTTTACGCATTACAACACGTATAACGCCCATTGCTATAACGGCAGCGGGAATTGATGCAGATACGGTCATACCTACTCGAAGACCGAGATATGCATTTGCAGCGCCGAAAATTACAGCAAGAAGAACACCCATAATAATTGATGTAACAGTAAATTCAGGTGTTATTTTGCTTGCGGCAACATAGGGCTTGAATTGATTATTATCCTGCATAATATTCTCCTTTTCTTTCTAAATTACATATGCCAATAAATATTACTATAATATTTTAATTTATGCAAGCAAAAAAATTATTTTTCAATAATTTTCTGTATATAACATTATTTTTCAATTATTATTGACATTCTTTCACAACAGAACTATAATTTTCAAAAAAATAAAAATGGTGATTTTAATGAATTATAATACTGTATCGCTTGATAAAATATGTGCATCTCTTGCATATTCTATCGGTATCAAATCTCCTTCGTTAGCTGCTTGTTCAGAAAGCTTGATTACTGAACTTGTTGATAAAAAGTTCGCAGGTAAAAAAGCCGACAGAATATTTATGTATCATCCTGATGCGATTGCTCAATGGATTTATGAAAAATACAGCGGATATTTTAGTCAAGTTAAAAATAATACCGATATTGAAGTTCCTCTTTGTTCTGTTATGCCTTCGGTTACTCCGGTATGCTTTGCAACAATGTATACCGGTACACAGCCTGATGTTCACGGAATAAAAAGATATGAGAAACCTGTTCTGAAAACAGATTCTATATTTGATGTATTAATCCGTGCCGGCAAAAAAACGGCAATTGTTGCTGAAAGTAACAGCAGTATGGCAATGATTTATCTTGAAAAAGAGATGGATTATTTTATTTATGATAGCATTGAAGAGGTTAATGCAAAAGCAAAAGAACTTATACTTGAAGACAGATATGATTTTATTGCGGTTTATAACGGAGATTATGATTCGGCAATGCATAAACACGGCCCCGAGGGGAAAATTCCCCTTGAAAAACTGAAGCTGAATTGTGAAGCATTTGAGGAATTTGCAAAGTTGATTCAGTCTAATTGGAAGAATCATAATACTCTTATTGGTTTTGCAATGGATCACGGTTGCCACGAAATTGACGGTGAATGCGGTTCTCACGGTCTGGATATGGAAGAAGATCTTAATATCGTTCATTTATACGGAGCATATCCTGCAGAATAAAAATAAAGCGACTTGCCGAACGCAGGTCGCTTTTTGAATTAAATAAATTCTTTAATTGTATTCAGGTATTTTTCAATTTTCTTTCCGTCTTCATATCCGAGTTGATAAAGCTTTTCCATACCTTCTTTTTCTCTTGTTAAGGTATCAATACCAAAGCATTCCTCTGGATATATAACAAGTGCTTTACCTTGTTTTTCAAGCTCAAAAATTTCTTCAATACCATTGTTGTATGAATTGTGCATTGTTAATATACTGTCTCTTACTTTAGGATATTTATGCAAAAGAATATTAACAAGCCACTCGGGCATAGGGGTCTTTCTGTAATCTTTAGGTAAAGTTATGCAAATAATAAGTTTATCGCAACCGTCAGCAAATGCTTTTTTATAAGGAATCGGGTCTGATAATCCGCCGTCAAAGAATTTGTTTCCTTTAAAATTAATCGGTTTACGGCATGCAACGGGCATTGCACAGCATGCTTTTAAAAGAGTATAATCATCCTTTGACAAGTCATCCTTTGTAAAATATCTCGGAGTGCAGGAAAAAGCCTCTGTTGAAACTGCGTTGTAGCATATATCTGAATTTTTTATCGCTTCAAAATCAAGAGGGTCTTTTCCGGTGCTGTTTGTTATTCCGGAATAAAGATAATCAAGATTAATAAGCATACCGTTTTTAAAGTATGAACCAACGCCCATATATTCTTTTTCAAAAGAATATTCCTGATAAAACTTTTTGCTTCTTCCTCTTTGACCAGCAACATAATTGATAAGATTTGCGCTTCCCGATGAAACACCGAGGCAATAATTGATTCTTATGTTATTATCAAGCAGGTAATCATATATTCCGCTTGTATAAATTCCGCGGAGCCCTCCGCCGATATCGATAATACCAACCATATTAAATCACTTCCGTTTAAACATTAAAAAATCCGAAACTTAATTATAAAGATTAAGCTCGGATTTTTTTGGTGCACCTGACAGGGGTTGAACCTGCACATCAAAGATACCAGATCCTAAATCTGGCGCGTCTGCCAATTCCGCCACAGGTGCATTTATTCCGCAGAAATATTATCATATTACATCTTTTTTGTCAATATAAACTCAGGTTTAAACATTATCACATAAATAATCAAATAACACCTTGAATTTAATGTTATTTTCTGCTAAAATTAATTAATAAATTTCTAATTAAAAGGTGATTCTGATGGCTATATGCAAGGTTATATCTCACAGAGGAGCAAACAGACAGGCACCGCAAAACACAATGCCTGCTTTTGAAAAATCTCTTGAAATAGGTGTTGACGGCTTTGAGACCGATGTTCATCTTACGGTTGACGGGGTACCGGTTATTTGCCATAACTATACTATTGATGAAACTTCAACAGGTGTTGGCGAAATTGCTTCAATGAAACTGGAGTCGCTTCGCAGATATGATTTCGGTGTTAAATTTCACGAAAAGTTTTCGGGCACTACTTTGCCGACTCTTGAAGAGTTCCTTACTCTTTGTGAAACAGCAGATATTGAAATTATGAACATTGAACTTAAAACTCCGCTTAACGGAGATAAAAGTATTGTTGCCAAAACAATTGAAGCTGTTAAGGCACACGGACTTTTTGATAAACTTCTTATTTCAAGTTTCAGCCACGAGCTTCTTGTTGAATGTAAAAAAGTTGATCCGAGATGTAAAACCGGATATTTATATAGCCCCAATATGAAATTTGCACTCAAGAAAATGATTTTCGGATATGTTAAATTTGCCAAAGAAATAGGTGCAGACTATCTTCACCCCCATTTTTCAATGGTTACAAAACATTATGTTAAAAAGCTTCACGAAAACGGTATCGGTGTTAATCCATGGACAGTTAATGACCCCGAAATGGCAATTAAACTTATAAAATATGGTGTAGACGGAATTATTACCGATGTTCCCGATGTTATCAACGCTCTTATAGCGCGCAATTCCTGATTAAAATTATCCCCGAATATCGGGGATTTTTTTCTGTATCTTTATGTTGAAAAAAATAAAGTGCCGTGATATAATATCGAGGGTGAAGTTTTATGGCAGAATTTATTAGCAGATCTGTATCCGAAACAGAAAATATAGCGGAACAGCTCGGAAAAATTGTTCCGTCAAATTCAGTTGTTGCTATGTTTGGAGATTTAGGTGCGGGTAAAACAGCATTTACACGGGGATTTGCCAGAGGAATGGGTATAAACTGCGATGTAAGCAGTCCCACTTTTGCTCTTGTAAATGAATACCGTGGAGATTCGAAAACTTTATATCATTTTGATATGTACCGCATTTCCGGTTGGGATGATTTGTATTCAACCGGGTATTTTGATTATCTTGATGCAGGCGGATGTCTTATTATTGAATGGAGCGAAAACATTGAAGCAGTTCTTCCCGAAAACTGCATCAGAGTCAGCATAACAAAAACAGAAAACTTTACCGAGAGAAAGATTGAAATAATCGGAGCTGAAGAAATTGAAAATATTAGCGTTTGAATCTTCTGCAAAATCAGCAAGCGTTGCCGTTACGGAAGATGGGCGATTGATAAGCGAATGCTTTGTTAATGCTGCATTGACTCACAGCAAAACTCTTATGCCAATGGTTGATAACGTATTAAATCAGGCTGATTGTAAGATTGATGATATAGAAGCATTTTGCGTAAATACAGGACCCGGTTCTTTTACCGGAATCAGAATCGGAGTAGCGGCGGTTAAGGGCTTGGCTCTTTGCAACAATAAACCGTGTGCGGGAACATCAACGCTTGAAAGTATTGCGTATAATTTTACCGATTCGGATTGCATAGTCTGTGCTGTTATGGATGCCCGATGCAATCAGGTGTACACAGCGCTTTTTAAGTGCGAAAACGGTACCGTTGAAAGACTTTGTGAAGATAAAGCGGTTTTGATTGATGAATTGTTTAATGAGCTTTCAAAGACAGACGGCTTGATATATCTGGCAGGCGACGGAGCAGAAATATGCTTCAGAGCTTTCGCTGATAAGATATCAAATGTCAGACTTGCCGGTGAAAACCGAAGATTTCAGCGTGCATACGGTGTTGCTCTTGCCGCTGATAATAATAAACATTTATTTAATGATTCAGCATCGTTGATGCCGGTTTATTTAAGACCCCCTCAGGCAGAACGCGAGTTAAAGTTAAAAAAAGGAGAAAAAATATGATTGCATTAGGCAGTGACCACGCAGGAATTGAACTTAAAAAAGCAATAATGGCTCACCTTGATGAGAGAAAGATTGAATATAAGGATTACGGAACTTACACAACAGATTCGGCTGACTATGCTGTTTATGCAGAGAAAACCGCAAGAGCAGTTGTTTCAAAGGAATGCGAGCTTGGTTTGCTCTTCTGTGGCACGGGCGTTGGAATTTCCATTGCGGCTAATAAAGTCAGAGGAATAAGAGCTTGCTGCTGTTCGGATAAATTTTCGGCTGAAATGACAAGACTTCATAACGATGCAAATATTCTTTGCCTTGGCGGAAGAGTTGTTACGGTTGAAAAGGCTATTGAACTTGTTGATGTTTTCCTTGACACTCCTTTCAGCGGTGAAGAAAGACACGAAAGAAGAATTGCGCAGATAA
>JAZOVH010000005.1:0-23784 GCA_045658585.1 Acutalibacteraceae bacterium
GTAAATTCGGCAAATTCTTTAATCTGCATTTTCAATTTTATCACCTCACAAGGAGAGTATACACTATGACGGAGCGTGAGAGTCAACAGCTTTTTGAAAAATATTGGTTCGTGTTACATAAATTCTTGTTTATCTGACTGTTCTGCAAATTGGAATTTGTTGGTTTTTAATGAGGATATGTAACCTGTCTGCCTGTAACGAGTTCAACTGCCGATTGATAAAGTTTCATAAACACTTCCTGAACTTTTCCTTTGACCGCAAGCTCAAAAGCAATTCTCGTTGAATATTTGTCGCCGTTATCTTTTGCGGTTTTCATATAATCAAAATTGAAAACATCATAAAGACGCTCAACTCTTGTTTCATAGGTTGAAGTATCATTTTCATCAATTTCAACCACACGGTAGCCGTACTGTGTGGTGTAAGCCAGACCTTTGTAACGGGTCATGGGAGAAGTATAGATATCGATATTCTGATTTCTTACACCGAAGGCATTCGTGTGGTCATGACCCGTAAACATTGCGAGAACGTCGCCTGTTTCCACCAATGCATCAAACTGACCGTCGTTGTAATATCCGGGGCAAGGCTTTTCATTGAGAGTGCCGTAGTTCACATTTTCAGGGTTAAAAGCATAATATTCATCTTCGTTGTAAATATGTTTAATTGCATAAGGCTGCTTAGAGTCAACCTTTTTAAGAACATCATAAATTTCGGGAACAATTATATGCTGGAAAACAACAGAGTTGACGGTCTCGCCGCCGTTTTCCTTTTTAAGTTTCGCAGATGTTTTCTTGTACCATTCTATCTGTTCAGTGCGTACACGGTCATAATGTCTCGGTTCATCCTCGTCATAATCGCCTGAGTCAAATACCCAAAGATTGAATTTGACTTTATCGCTGTCAGATGAAAGAACGGGGATATTAAACGTTGCGCAGTTTTTGAAATTCATGCTGTCATCAACAGATATTACGCAAGAGAAAGTATTGTAATATTCCATAATATCTTTTCTTGTCATCGGTCCTGCCTCTGCATCGTGATTGCCGAAGGTTACGGCAACGGGAATGCTTCTTGATTCAAATATATTCATCAGAGCATTGATAAGCTTTTTTGTTTTTTCGGGATTCTCGTTGGGATGTGTATTATCACCTGTAAGTATAACAAGGTCAGGCTTTTCCACATCGCAGGCTTCGGCAATTACCCAAACCGATGCATCGAAATGCTTGTCATAATTTAGATGCGTGTCGGCAATATGCAGTATTTTAAGCTTGCCATCGGAATTGAATTTTATTGTTTTATCCGTAACATTCTGTGCGTTTGCAGGGTTAAAGTTTATGTTGGTATTTTCAGGTTCAATTTCAAAATATATTATTCCTGTTATCAGAATAACAACCGACACCAACAATGCTATTAAAAAAGTTTTCTTTATAATTTTCTTTACCATTATTTCATCTCCCGATTATCTTTTTTTATTTATCAAATAATTTCATATTCAGCCTACTCAACAAATTGGAATTTGCTGATTTGCGTTATATCGATTATTTTATTTATTAACACAGCGAAGCACTGCATTGCCGTCACGGCAAAATTCAACAACGGTGATTGAAATATTATCAAGAGAAAATCTGAAGATATGCGGTTTAACCCCTAAAGCTGTGGGAATAAGATACTCAAGAAATCCATGGTGACTAAAAATCGCAACACGTTCACCGAAAGAAAATCTGTTTTTGATGTAAGAAATCACTTTTTCTGCGCGGATAACATTATCTTCAAAAGCTTCACAGCCAAATTCATAACTTTCTGTGCCGTAGAGCTTTTCACACATTTTTGCGTTTTCGTAATATCGACGGAGATATTCTTCACTGCAGCCGTAATAATTGGGTGTGCAGCCGCATTCCACGAGCTCGGGACAGATTTCAATCAAAGGCTTGTCAGGCTTTGCATCGCAAACACCGACAGCAGTTTTAAAACTGCGCAACAGAGAACTTGTTATATATGCATCTATCGGCAAATCCTTAAGCTTTTCGCCTAACTCAATACACTGCTGTTCACCTTTTGCGGTAAGCTCGCCATCGCTCGGATCTCGGTCTCCGATATCACCATAATCTGTTTCGGCATGTCTGATAAAAATAATTTGTAATGAGTCATGTTTTTCCATATTTTCACCTTTTGATTTCTGTTATATTTGATTATAAAATTCTTGGTTGCTATTCTGCTAAAAGACAGTCTAAATCCGACAAATTCGGATTTGTAGGGATGAATATGAATAGGGACAGAGTAAAAATATCAGATGTTTTATTTTTTCAAGAAGGTCCGGTGTTAGAAACACCCAATATACTGCATCAGGTGTTAAACTATTAAATGTAGCTAATTTGGCAGATGCTTCCTTTATGTATGAATACAAGTACGATTCGATTTAAAGTATTGGATTCTCAAAAGATTAACATCAGATATTTTATGTATTATTTAAAGTCGAATGATTTTAAAGAACAATTGAGTAAATATATTACTGGTTCAGCTCAGCTAAACTATGGACCAAGTCATTTAAAGAAAATGACGATGCCATATATTGATTTACAGAAACAAAATATAGTAGTTAAACATCTTGATAAAATCCAAAGGATTATTAATTTGCGTCAGCAACAACTCGTAAAGCTTGATGTACTCGTTAAAGCCCGATTTGTCGAGGTGTTTGGTGACCCTAAAATAAATGATAAAGGTTGGAAAAGAGGTTTTCTTGCTGACTACTTCGATGTAAAGGGCGGAAAACGAATTCCGAAAGGAATGGGTTATTCTGATATAAAAACTAACCACCCATACCTTCGTGCTACAGACATGAAGAATGAACCAATCCTCGAAGATGATATACACTATATAAGCGAAGATGTATTTCAACATATTAAAAGATACACTGTTAATGGAGGAGATATTTACCTTACAAATGTAGGTGTACATTTAGGTATGGCAGGCGTTATACCGCAGAAGTTTGACGGAGCAAGTCTTACAGAAAATGCAGTTAAATTAGTCCAAAAAAACCAAAAAGGTACTTGATGGCTTATTCTTGGCACATTATATCAATTCACCTGGAATTCAAGATTATAACAATGAGCGAAAAATGGCTGTAGGTGTTCCTAAATTGGCAATTTTCCTAATCGAAACAACGCCACTACTGATACCTCCTTTGGAAGTTCAGCAAAACTTTATCGCCTTCACCAAACAAGTCGACAAATCAGAGTTTATCGGTCTCTTCTTCCTGTTTCATTAAGCGGAATGTTTTGAAAATCGGGGATGGATTTTCTCAAACTCTCAATATCTTTAACGCTGTAATTTCCCGAAGCAATATCTGCAAAGATTTCTTCCGCTTTATTAATCGAATAAACTCCGTTTTCGGATATATCGCTGAATCTTCGTGATGAGGTATATATATCCCCTATTTCTCTGTGCTTATTTAAGATCAGATTATTTTTGATTACACATGCAGGGTTGGGAATATAAGATGCACTTTCGCACTGTGACTTATCATCTGTCATGGTTTTATATTCAGGGAATGCATTCTGCCAGATTTCGCTCTGCCACGGTGAATCATAGAGTGCATCCCACATATCTCCGCTTCCGATATAAGCATGAGTAAACCAGCCGTTATTGAGTGCGCCGTCTCTTGCTCTTTCATCAAAATAAATTGCATTCTCACCCGAATTCACAATTATATTATTTTCAACAACATTATCTCTGCCACCGCCGATGTGAATTGAATTTCTTGGGATATTAATAAGCAGATTGCCGTAAATCTGCTGACCCGAAAGAGCATCGTCAAGATAAATTCCGTCGGGCTTATGTTCACCCGAGCCGACATTATAAATACAATTATATCTTATGATATTGCCATACCACACCCAACTTCTGCCCGAATAAATTGCGCCCGCATCGTCAGAAAGCAGACAAACATCGTGAATGTTATTATATTCAATAATATGATTATTGCCTTTATAGGTGATTGCTTCGTGAGGCGAGTTTGCCATTTCATTGTGTGAGCAGATGTTGCCGACTCCAAGCAGAGTTACTGCGGGCTGATAGGTCTGATAAATCTCTGACCAATCGTGAATATAGTTATTATCAGCCTTGCTGTTGCCGGGAGTAAGCGTTTGTGTATCGCCGCCGTCAATAACAATTCCGCCCTTACCCGTATGGGTAATTTCGTTGTTATATGCAAGATTATTGCTTCCTGTCATAACGAGCGCATTGCCTGCAATATTTTTGATAAGGCAATTTTGCACTGTATTATTATTTCCGTTAACAACAACAGCATCTGCTCTTGTTCCCTTTACGGATATTCCGTCAAAGGTAAGATAATCCGCTTCGGCTTTTATTACGGGTTTCAGCGATAAGGAAAGGTCGATTTGTGATTCTTCGATGTTTTCGGGCTTCCACAGACAAAGCAAGCCGTTTTCACGGTCCAGATACCATTCGCCCTCAGCAGTAAGTTCTTCAAGAACATTGAAAAAATAGTAAGGCGCATCTGTTTTTGTTCCGAAAAGGCTAACAAACTTCGGAGAGATTTCTCCCGTCTGTGCATCGAAACTGCCGATTGGCGATGATGCATCTGCCCAATCATATTTCCAATATCCGAACATCCACACCTCGTCAAGAGTTTTCCAGCCCGCGATTCTCCCCGCAAGTTCGGAATTAACTTTGTAAACATCAGATTCGGGATTGCGGATTTTATCCCAATCCTTAACCTCGGTAAGTGCTCCGTCGGATTCTTTTCCGAGACCTGTTTTAACAACCTCTTGAGTAAGAAGAAAATCACTGTCGGGGTATCTTGCAAGAGACTGTCTTTTATCGTTGATAAAAAGTTCGCAGTAAAGCTCGCCTGTATAATCGCCGTCATAGCTTGATGCGGTGTGATATGAGCCGATTGCATATATCTTGCCCCAATCATCTTTTGTAAGAGAATAGGGTGCTTCAGTCAAGTCAACAACAACAACATTTTTCTGCGCTTCCGATGTAAGTCTTTCGTATATTTCAGGGTATTCCTTTACGGATTTAAAATCTTTATGTGAAAGAGTTACTCCTCCGTTTAATGTAACCTCACCGTTATATGCACAGTAAGTTATCGGACATTCAGCGGTTCCCGAATCTTCTTTTGTAAACTCAAGAGAAGATACACGGTATTCACCGCCTTCGATGCAAACGGTTATTCCGTTTTTGTTTGTTTTATCGATGTTTCTGACCGCTTCAACAGCCTTTTCAATTGTGAGGAACGGAGAATCTTTTGTTCCGCTGTTTGAATCGTCACCTTTTGTGCTTACATAAAAATCGCCGTCAATCATTTTATCATCATCTTTCATATTTGTGTATGTTGAAAGAGTTGGTGCCGGAGCTTTATATCCCTTATACATTTCATCGATTGCAAAAGGCACTATGTATGAATAGCTTCCTATTATGAAACCTGCCAGAACAATAACAGAAAAAACAATTTTTAAAAGTTTTTTATCAAACATCTTAAAAATGCAAAGTAAAACAAGAACAGTTGTGATAATGAACGATAGATAAACAGGGATAATCAATGCAACAAAGTTCAGTTCACCGTTGCCGATAATACAGTTTATCAAAAGCATAAGACCAACGAGAACAACCGCAAAAAACAATGCCGTGATAACAGCATTTTTAACGGTTTTCTTTTTATCCGATTTTCTGTTAAGCGGTAACGAAAGCAATGCTCCGCCCAAACAAACTGCAACAGCGAGAATAAATTGAAGTGCAGTATATTCATAACACAGATATTGCATATGGAAATAATAAAGACCTGTAATTGTTAAACAAATGCCCAAAACAAAACAAATGATTTCAGGTATTATTTTCTTTTGAAGTTGTTTCTGCATAAAAGTAACCATCTCCGCAATTTATACTAATTTATATTTATTATAATTCTCTGCGTTTATTTTTGCAAGGCTTGAATTAAAGGTGAAACTGATATATAATTTCAATATAAAAACAGAAAGCGTGATAAAATGAAAAAGGTCATTAAAAATACAGCAAAAATATTCGGCATAGGTCTCGGGTGTATTCTTTCATTTTTGGCGATATGCTGTATTGCAACACTTGGTTGGGGTGCGGTACAAACTTCAAGAGGCAACATTACAGAAGTTTTACCCCAAACTCCCGATGATTTTAAACCCGAAGTAAGATTTATTGTTTTTACAGATACTCATAACGAAAACGAAAATGTTGCAGATGCCATTAATACGGCATATTCTCTTTTTGATAATGACAGCGTTTATCAAGGCGTAGATGCTTTCTTCGGGCTCGGCGATTTTTCAAGCATAGGCACAGAACCCGATTATGAAGCTTATGTTAAAACTCTTAAAAAGCATATCCGTGAAGAAACCGTTTGTATCAATGTGCTTGGCAATCACGAATTCAAAGCGGATAATTATGAACAGATTTTTGAAAAATATTTTCACCACGATACAAATACAGTTACGCAGATAAACGGTTTTTCTTTTATAGCTTTTTCGGGTGAACGTTCGCTCACGGAATGGACTTTCACACCCAAAAGCCTGAAATGGCTCAGCGATGAAATTCATAAAGCGGAAGCCGCGGCAGGAAACAAGCCTGTTTTTGTTTTGCAGCACCCCCACCCTTTCGGAACGGTTTACGGAAGCTCTTTATGGTGCACGCCTCAGCTCAATCCCGTTTTTGCAGGTCATAACAAAGTTATCAATTTTTCGGGACATTCGCATTTTCCGTTCAATGACCCGAGAAGCATAAATCAGACAACATATACATCCGTCGGCGTTGGTGCTATGGCGAGGTTTGAGCTTGATAAAGATTATATCGTGGGTCAGCACCCCGAAAGATATGAAGATGCCGCGCAGTTCTGCGTTGTTGAGGCTGACAACGACGGCAGTGTTCGCATTATGGGATATGACCTTTTATCCGATACATTTTTCTGCGAATATTATATTGACAACATAAATGATTCCGATTCATATGCTTACACATACAAGAATATGAAAGCCCATGATATGGCTCCCGTTTTCGGCAACGGTACACTCGCATCTGCAAACACAGATGAAAACGGTGAATACAGAATATCATTCACACACGCAGAAGTTCCCGAGCGCTATATTGTGCACGAATATAAAATTAAAATTGAAGACGGTAACGGAAAAGAGATTTATAAAGACAACATAATTGCCGATTACTATATCATTGATGATATTGATACACAGGCCTTTACCGTTTCAAAAAATATGCTTGAAGCAGGAAAGACTTATACTCTTACCATAACCGCGGAAAGCGCATATCATTTTTATTCAGAGCCGATAACACTGACATTTACGGTATAACTTCTGAAAAAGGCGATATTGTTATCCCCTCGCGCTTGGAAAAGGTGCAAAAGCGCTTAATCAGAACGGTCCGATTTATTATAACACCAACATTGAAAATCTGATTTTTACGCGTTATACAAGTTTTTTGCTAAATTAAATATCAGTCCGAACCCTCAAATATTACATATAATATTTACCATAAATCTATTGTTTTTGTTGTTATTTTATGTTAAGATTAACAAAAATACAGTTTTGGAGATGATATGATGTTAAAAAGTAAAAAAACATCGGCTACGGAAATTCCGCAGAACGCTCTCTCGCACAACGAAGGCAAATTTATCTCAAAATTTGAGTATTTTTGCATTTTGCTTTCACGAGCAGGTGGCATGTTCGGAACAACTCTCACAGGCTCTCTTGCAGCAGCCTTCCTTCACGAACTTTATTACGGCCCCGTTGGAGTTGATTCAGAAGAAATTGCAAGCATTCTCGCTGTTCAGACAACTCTCACAACCATTTGCAGCATTCTCTTCGGCATCATCGGCGGATATGTGATTCAAAAATGGAGAACACCTCTCGGCAGATACCGCCACTGGTATTTTATCTGCCTTATCCCTATGTTTGTCCTTACGGTTTCTTATTTTTACGTTCCGCAGGGCTGGTCAATTCAGCAGATGAATCTGCTCAGATACGGTATCGCTTGCGGTCAGACTGTTTTCAACATATTCAATAACGCTTCCAATAACCTGGTTCAGGTAATTTCACCCAACCACAAAGAAAAGAAAACCGTTGCAACAATATGGCAGCTGTCATATTATATCGGCTACGGCGCAGCTTATCTCGGCACATTTGTTTACGGACTTTTCAGCGACGACAAGAACAAAATGTATATGACACTCGGCATTGTTGCGGGTGCTGTAACACTTTTCGGCAACCTTATGTGCGGCCTTTTCTGCAAGGAAAGAATCGAACTTCCCAAGAAAAAGAAGGTCAAGGTCACAAAAGCAGTATTTTCTCTTTTCAAATACAAAAACTACCGCGCTTATCACGGCATTCAATGGGTAAACGTTTTGGCAATGCTTGGTAAAATGTCAACTTTTCTTGCTGCAATTACGGTTGGTTCTTCAAAAAATCTTCTTCTCACATTGCCTACCGCTATCGGAACAGTTGTTGGTAATGTTATTGCAACAAAGCTTTCAAAGAAACACGAACCCACAAAGCTTCTCAAATTCTGCGGCCCCTATTCGCTCATTTCGGCAGGCGTTCTTTTCGGAATCTGTTTTGTTGAAGCTCAGTTCGGTATAATGTTCTTCAGCGGTTGGAACAGCATTTTCTTCTATCTTTTCTATTTCATTTTCGGTATCGGCATCGGCATTCAGGAGCTTTCAAACTCACACTTTAATGTTGAATTCTTCGATTATCTCGAATGGGAAACAGGCGAAAGAATGGAAGCTATCCAGGGCATCGTTCCCGGCTGGATTTCAACCGGTCTCAACTATCTGAGAGAACTTGCAATTCCCTTTATGATTGCATGGGTAGGTTATCAGTCATCTGCCGAAGGCGACCTTGTTGCCACAATGCAGGCTCAACCTACATATCTCAAAACTTGCTTGTGGATTCTTGCATTCCTTGTTTTCGGTTACGCTCTGAGCAATGTTCTCAAATCAATTATTCTCAAAACCTCCTATGATATTGAGGGCGAAAAGAAAGAGCAGATGTATCGTGAGCTTGAAAAAATGCGTGAAGAACGCCACAAAGAAAACGAAACTGTATAACTGATAAAAAGTGACTTGCATAGGATTCAACCCTTTGCAAGTCACTTTTGATTTGTGAAATATTAATATATTTACTCATTATCAGGCTGCTGCCCGTTATGAGCAAGCCATTTGCATCCGGTAATCTGCATATTGGTAAACGTTGCTCTGAATGATGAATTTTCGGGACTGCAAGCGTAAATTCCAAAACGAATTGTTCCGCCGCCGTTCCACATATGACAAACCCTCATCTGTTTGAAAACAACACCGTCATCCGAGCATTCAATGCAATAATCATCCTCTCTGCGGCTGAATCTGTACCACATTGATTTTATGCTTGCATCAATTTCTGTTGTTGCCCAATCCGAATAACCGTTATTTGTAACAACAGAACCGAGGTGCTGGAATTTTTCATTTTCATATTCAACGGAACCTTTTATCCAGTTTTCGCTGTCAAGATACATAACAACACCGCACTGGTCAAATCTGCGTTTACTCTCAAACTCTGTTTTTACGGTGAATGAAAAATATTTTTCATCGGTTTCAGTTTGCAGAACAGGTGCATTGTCATTTCTGAAATGATAATAAGTTCTCTGCCATAAATCTGTATAGGGATTAGTTATTATTTCTATTTTATCATTGCTGACGGTATAACTTGCAGGCTCTCTTGTCCATTGTAATTTGTTTATATCAAAGCTCATATTAACCCCTCGTCAATTTAATATTTTGCAAATAAATCATATCATAAAAAAACTTTTAATTCAACCTTGACAAAATTTAAAACTGAAAGAATATTATTAAATTTGATTTATTTTTTCATCTGTGATAAAATGCAAAAGAATAAATTTCAAATAACAATACAGCTGTGTTCTTTACTCTGAAGGAAAAATTATGAAAGTTATTATTTCTTGTCTTAATTCAAAATATGTTCACGCTTCGCTTTCTCCCTGGTGTTTGCTTGCGGGAGTTCGCGAGTTTTCAAAAAGCACTTATGAGGTTTCGGTTCACGAAGGCACTATCAATGGCGACACCAAAGAGTTTGCTGATGAAATCATAAACAGCAAACCTGACGTTGTTGCTTTTTCGTGTTATATATGGAACATTACAAAAACTCTTGAAATCTGCAGTTTTATAAAAAGTAAATATAATTGTAAAATTGTTTTCGGCGGACCTGAGGTTGCATACCGTTCGAGAGAAGTTCTTGAAAAATATGAATTTGCGGATTTTGTGCTTTCAGGTGAAGGAGAATGGACTTTTCCTGATTTTCTCGATAATATGAACGGTGATCTGAGTCTTGTTTCAGGACTTACATACAGAAAAAACGGAGAAATAATCACTGTTCCCGAAAAAGAATACACGACTACTCCCCCGTCGCCTTTCTGTGATGAATTTTTCAAAAAGCTCAACGGCAGAATTTCTTATATTGAAACTTCAAGAGGATGCCCTTACCGCTGCGCTTTCTGCCTTTCGGGCAGATGCTCACCTCTTCGTTTCTTTGATTTGCAAAGAGTAAAGAAAGATATAATCAGACTTTCTCAAAGCGGCACACAGACGGTAAAATTTGTTGACCGCACATTTAATGCAAACGCAGAAAGAGCCAATGATATTCTGCTTTTCATCAAAGAAAATTACGGCAAAGAAATCCCGCGAAATGTTTGTTTTCATTTTGAAATTGCAGGTGATATTTTAAAAGAAAGCACTCTTGAAATTTTGTCATCAATGCCTTTGGGTGCAGTTCAGCTTGAAATAGGAATGCAGTCATTTAACGAAGAAACTTTAAATAAAATCAACCGAAAAACCAACACAAAGAAACTGATTGAAAATATCAGAAAACTCATAAGCTTCAATAATATGCACATTCACATTGACCTTATTGCAGGTCTTACGGGTGAAGACCTTGAAAGCTTTAAAAACAGCTTTAATATCGGATATTCACTCAAAGCGCATATGCTACAGATGGGATTTTTAAAACTTCTTTACGGCGCAGATATGCGTGAAAACAAAGAAAAATATCCCTGCACATTCACCGATGAGCCTCCATATGAAGTAACATCTACTCCGTGGCTTTCGGCTGATGAAATAAAAATGCTTAAAAACTGTGAGGATGCGGTTGACAGACTTTATAACAGCGGACGCTTTTTATTCACGCTTGATTATCTCACAAACGAAGCAGGCGTTTCACCATTTGACCTTTTCAATGAATTCGGAAATTCCGTAAACGGCAACAAAATGCGCCTGAGCGATTACGCAGAAAATCTTTACAATTTCTTTTGCAATAAATGCGACAAAGAAATATTAAGAGAAAAAATCCTTTGTGATTTGCTCTGCTGTTCCTCATCCGTGCAAATTCCCGAAGTTTTAAAAATCAAAGATCCGCTTTATAAAAAAGCGAAAAAATATTTTATTGAAAATGTTGGTAAAAACATAAAGATTGCAATTCTTTATTCAAACAAACAGATTTTTGCGGTCAATCAGAGTAAAGAAAAAAATCTTCATAACAGATATGAAGGTAAATTTTACGATATTAATGAATTAATTGAATTATAAAATTTTAAACGGCGGAGTGGAAAACACTCCGCCGTTTATTAACTGTTAAGTATTTCTGCAAGCAAGCCAAAAGCTTCTGCCATTCTGTAAACTCCGTTGGCATTTTGCTGAGGCGCGCTGTTGCTGGTCAGATTATTGGCTGAAAGACGAGTATCAATCTCACCTATTTCTGATGTGAATGCCGATTTATAATCTAAAATTTCAGCAATAAGCAAAATCATTTCAACAGAGCGGTATGCACCGTTAACCGACTGCTGAGGCGCACTGTTGCTGCTCAGATTCTGTCGAGAAAGTCTCAAAGTGATTTTGCTGATTTCATCAGTGTATTTGTTATTTTTGTCCGCAATCCTGGCAATAATCTCTAAAATATCAACTGTGCGGTATAAACCGTTAACCACCTGCTGTGGTGAACTGTCTGCACGGAGATTTTGCCATGAATACTCTGTTTTAATTGAATTGATTTCTTCAGTATATGTACCGTTTTTATCTAACTTTTCAGCAATAAGGAAAAGTAATTCAAGTGTACGGTAAGTTAAATTTGCCTGTTCCTGAACAGCACTGTCCGCAGACAAACTGGAACTGCTTTTTTTGAATTTAATTTCCGAAATTTTATCAGCAGATACACCAAGACCCTGTGCAATAAGTTTTACCATTTCAAAGCAAGTGTCTGCACCGTTTTGCGATTGTTGCGGAGCACTGTCACACCACAGATTTGCCCTTTTCATATCTAACAGAATTGTTTCAATTTCACTCTGTTCGATTTTTGTTAAAAAACGGATTTTGCCTTTTGTTGTATTGCTCTTTTGAGTTGTTGCTTCAGTTGTTGCCGCTTCTGTTGCAGGAGCTTGAGTTGTTGTTTCAACGATTGTTGTAGCTTCAGCAGTTGTAACTTCTGCCGTAGTTGCTTCAACGGTTGTTGTTTCGCTCACTTCTGCATTATTCTTATTTCCGCAAGCGGTCACAGAAACAGACATAAGTACAACAAGAATCAGCGAAATGAACATTTTAAGATTTTTTGTAAACATTATTTTACCTCCGTGCTTAATTATCGAATTTATTTTACCAATGATATTCAACTGTTTTATTGTTAATTTCCCATTTTGAGGGCGTAAGATTATCAAATATATCTATCGGTTTAAAACCGTGGAGCTTCTGATTGATCTGATATGCTTCTGCAAGGTCTTTTTTCTGTTCTTCGGTTAAATTATTGGAGCAGGATACAAAAAGCGGTGTGTTGCTGTATGAAAGCAAATGAAGCCATTGCTTATTCTTTTCCCAGGGAATGTTATCTGCAAGAATGCCGACACAATCAGCATCACACGTATAAAAAGCTTCGTTCTGTGCAAGACGGAAAGCAAGAGTATTGACGCCGTTTTTCTTTGTTGCTTCCCATTCTCTGCCGCTTGTGTCATTACCTGTGCGGTTAATCTCAACAAGACCTGCGCAAAGGTGAGAAACGGTATTGCAACCGATAATATACATCTCCCCTGCCGCATCTTTTATGAGTCTGTAAAGGTCAAGCACAATCTCTGCGTTGGTTTTTGTTCTGTCATAAAAACTCCAGCTGTCAACATCGTTTATCTTTGGGTCGAGCTCCTTGCCCCAACCTCCGAAAAGGTCAAAGGTTGTGAAATCGTGTTTTATAAGCTCATAGCCCCAACCCTTTATTCTTTCAATATCCGCTCTGATGTATGCTTTAACATCGGGATGAGTGGGGTCAAGATATTTTCTTTTGCCGTTGCGAAGAATTCTCATATCATCGGTTATTGCACTGTCTCTGTTATGAAGAAGCCTTACCCATATACCTGGTCTTACACCTGCTTCTTTTATTTCGTCTGCAAGTTTTTGCATATCGCCAAACTTTTCATTGGGCAGCCACGGACCTTCGCAGGAATTAATCTGCCAGCAATCATCAATAACCTCAAACGGTTTATTTTCAATTCCGTTTGCGAGTTCAGCCTGGAATTTTGCATCTGAAAGAATTTCGCCGTAACTGCTTTTTCCGTAAGCATAATACCAATTGTTACCGCCATACACTCTTTCCTTCGGAAGAACGGGATTATCGCAAAGGATTTTGCAATAATCGCAAAGGCAGGCATAAACATCGCCTGAATTATATTTTTTATAAACAAATGTTGCAAGATGCAGTTTTCTGCCGTTTAATTCAACACCGCATCCTCCGTTTCTGCAATCAATCAACGCTTTAATGCCTTCAGTTGTATAGCTGAAGCTTACAAAAGCATTGGGCTGTGTTTTAACACCGAAACAAAAAGAATTTGTTTTATCGGTTGCAATGAAATACCAGGGCATACAGCGGTTATTTTCCGAAAGCGTCTTAAAACCAAGCTCACCGTAGCTGCGCTCCCACGCATCACCGAGAACACAGATATTTTCATTGCTTTCAAAACGCCATTCAATCTCAATAAATTTAACACGGTCTTCTTTTGCTGTTACATATAAATCAAGGGTTTCACCGTTAACCGAAGTTTCAACAACAGCATCTTTCAACTCGTTTTCACATATTACTGTTTTGTTGAATTCATTTAAATTAAAATTCATATTCCGCCTCCGTTATTTCAATTCAAATCACCACACAAAAGGTATAAGCCGATATTTAACCTTTTGTTTGTATTCGGAATATCCTTTGAGTTCTCTTTCAAGAAGTTTTTCTTCTTCTGTAATTCTAACGGCAATTATCAAAGGATAGGCAAGGAAAATCAAAAACGAAAACAAAGAACCGAGCACAAGAGGCATCGCAAGAAACATAAGCAATGTTGCAAAATACATCGGGTGCCTTACAATGCCATAAAGACCCGTATCAATAACTTTCTGATTTTTCTGAACTTCTATTGTTCGGCTGAGATATGTGTTTTCTCTGAGAACCTCAGCATAAAGAACATAGCCAATCAGGAACACAACTGCCGAAACTGTTGAAACACTTCGCGGCAAAAAGAACCAATCAAACCTGAAATCAAGCCCTGCAACTATAAATCCAGCCAAAAACATAAGCCCGCTGAGTTTTACAACAATTGACTGTTTATTCTCTTTTTCTTTTGCATTAAGCCGTTTTTTTAACAAATCGGGATTTTTTATCATCATTAAAATTCCCGCTATGAACATTGGAATAAATAAAACACCCATAAAAATCCAACCGTTCAGATAAGAAAGCGTTCCTGCGGGCAAAAACACCAATAACCCAACCAAAACAACGCCAAACAGAAATTTTATTATTGCCTGAACAAACAGCTTTGCGTTCATAAAAGCACTCCTTTTACAAAGCATTAAACATAAGGATAATCGCTTTTTCTCCTTCGGGAAGTGAAAGAGTTATTCCGTTATTCATAAGTTCTTTGCCCGATAATGTATAAACATTTTCGGGATTATCAATATCATAAACTCTGTAGGTTTTTTCGCTTAAAAGACCGTTGAGTTTTACGGTATACTCTGTATCCGTTACTTTTGCTCGCTTATATATAAGAGCGGTGCCCGAAAGCGCATCAGATGAAGAGAACTGCATTGCAAGCATTTTATCGTTATCAAAGCTGCCGAAATCAAGCGGATAATAATTGCCCGCCATAAGTTCTCTCTGTTCTTTATGGAAGCTGAAATCAGAATGAGTGTGAGAGAAAAAGTCCATAAGCATAAGCGGCATTATATCAGACCTTGCGGCATATTCATCCTTCATATAAAGCGCTGAACCTGTGATGGGAAGCCAGAAAGAAATGCCGTAGGTATGAGACTGCGTTGCATCAAAAAGATCTGGATGGTAAGCACAGTTATAATCGCTTCTCCAGAATGCAATGCTGCGGTAAGCCATTTCAAGATCAAGTCGTTTGCCGCCCGAAGCGCAGTTATCTATAATAAGACCGTCTATGTTTTCGGTGAGATAATCAAGGAAAGCATAGAGATTTGTTACATAATGATTTTCACATATGCCTTTTCTGCCACTGTAATATTCTTTATCGGCTTGCTGCCAATACTTAAGCGGTGCAAAATTGAAATCCTGACGGTAAACGGTGAGTCCGTTTTCTTTCATTGAATTGAGAAGATATTCGCAATAGAATTCAAACGCATCTTCGTTTGCCAGATTCCACATTATGTTATCTTCGCCGTCAGCAAAAATGAGCCATTGCTCATGCTGTGAACCCACATTATGAAAATGAGTGCCCGGATTTATTCTTTCAGGTTCATACCACAGAACGTGGCCGAGACCTTTATTTTTAGCATAATCCGAAAGCTCGGATATGCCGTTATCATATCTTGAAGTATCAACCGTCCAGTTGCCTACTCCGTCATACCAACCCTCGTTATATTCATACCAGCCCGCATCCATCCAGAATGCATCGGTCTGTTTGAAAATCGAATCGTCAATACCGTTGAGAACTTCAATAATTTCATCGGAAGTCCTTTTGGATTCGGGGCCTGCAACCTCCATAACGGTGTATGAATTCTTGGTTACATTTTCTGGATACACGCAATCCATAACCCATTTTCTGAAAAGATTGAAGCCTTTGAGAGGATTGGTGTTATCATAAAAGCTCAACGAAACAAGAGGTGAACGCACCTCTTCACCGGGAAGAAGGTATGCTTCAAACTCCTTCTGTTTAACGCTGATTTCGGTTTCACCCTTTGCTTCCGAGAATTCAGCAGCCCACTGACCCGTCCAACCGATGCCGAGAATATAGCTGCAATCCTCGCCGTGAACATTGAAATAAGGCAGATATTTTTCGGTGGGCTTACCCTCATTACCTCCGAATTCTCTTTTGATGAATGATAAATCTTTTTTTATCAAAGAGAAATCGCTTGCGCCAGTATCACTGCCCATTGAATAATAAAGCTTTGCTTCGCCCGTAAGCAACGACGAATTGAGCGCATAAAAATCGCTGATTACGCCCGAATTGCCGTTTCCGATATTTTTGATATAAACAGTCCATTGGCAGGTTGCGTTATCCCCAAAAACAGTTTCTTCAACCGTTACTTCAAGACCTTTATCCTTATTTGTCAAAACCAGATATTCGGTTTTTCCTCCGCTGTATACATTTCCCGCTTCAACATCGGGTGTTTCTTTAAAACTCTTTTCCCATTCGTCGGGATTGAATTCTTCGCCGTCAACCTTAAATGTGAAGGGATAATCGCCGTCATTTTTCAGAAGATTACCGTTGAACCATTCAACGCATTTCTCATTTTCGGCAGGAGTTATATTCATTTCTTCTGCAGTAATTGAATCAAAGCGGATATTCTTTTTATAGCTGAGTGATTTTATGTTTTCTTCATTAAGCACAACAACACCACCGCACGAAACCGCAAAATAAATTATTGCAAGAATAACATTCAATATTTTATTTTTGTTTGTTGCTCTGATAATGAATGCAATAAACAAGAGAATCCCCGTTATCGCAAAGGTTACGGTAAATGTTTTTATAACAACATCAGCGTTGCAGTAGCCTTCACGGTTGATTTTTGCATTAATACCCCAAATCAAGCCCTGAAAAAGAGCGTTGCCCGCAAGGAACGCAATAAGCTTTGAAATCCAACCGCTGTTTTTGAATACGGACTGAATAAACATAAGCATACTCCAGCCCAAAGCAGAACCTGAAAGCACGGTATAAAGATGAATGTCTGCTCCGCTTTCAGTTCCGTAGAATATGTACCAGAGCGAATAAGCGGCATAAACCAAAAGACCCGTAAAAACGGTTGATAAAAATATTGCAATAATATTTTCAGCTTTTTTGTTTTTCATATTTCAAGCTCCTTTTCAATAAGCTTGGTTATGCTCTCTGTTATATAATCGGCAAGTGCTTTGATTGAGTCAACGCCGTTTGCCATTGCATATGATCTGAACTCCTTAATCATATCCTTATCGTTTACATTATCGCCGACTGCAATTATATCGTCATAATCAGCACCAAGAAAATCCGCAAGAATATATAAACCCTTTGCCTTGTTCATATCATTTCTCACAACATCAATGCAAATGCCGTTTTGCAAGGGGTTAAGCTCACTGCCGAATTTTTCGGCAATCAATGCAGTTACTTTTTCGGCTGTTTCAAAATCGGGAAGCATGGTGCTAATCTGATTGAAATAAGGAATTTCAGGAACATTTTCCATGGTATAGTCCCCTGCTTCTTCACAGTCATTTTCATCAGCAAAAACTCTGCAGGGAAAGGCAGTCTGAACATCTCCCCATGGGCATCCGTTTTCAAACAGAAGCTTCAGAAGCGGAAGTGCAATTTCTCCGCCGCATCTTATATCCGAAACAATCTCACCGTCAGTTTTCAGAATAATTGCACCGTTATTTGCAATAAGATAATCGCATCCGAACTGTTTTTCTTTATATATTCTCAGAACATTCTCGGGGCCTCTGCCGCTTATGAGAGCAAAAACATTTCCTGCTGACCGCCACTTTTCTATTGCGTTCTTTTTAGCTTCATCGATACCGCCGTGGTTAAGAGTGCCGTCGTAGTCACTTCCGATTATTTTCATAAAAATCACCCGTAAAAAGTATATCATGACACAGCTGTAAAATCAATGAAAATAAAAAAAGGCAGAGATAACTCTGCCGTAATTTTTATGCAACAAGAAACTTATATTTTGCAACGCTGTAAAGAGGAATAAAAGGAACCATGATAGGAACGCTCTTTACATATGCCTGATATTCGGGGTCATCGCCGTAGTTTTTATTCTGACGGAGTTCAAGACGGCGTGCACCGCTGAACATAACAAATATAATGCCTATGTAACCGATAAGTGCAAGCACCCACTGGCCAACACCTGAAAGAACATTTACGCCCGAAACAAGAACACCTGTCCAGAAAATCATTTCACCGAGATAGTTGGGGCAACGAACGATTTTATAAAGACCAGTATCGCAGAAACGCTTGGGATTCTTTTTCTTTGCGTTATTTTTCTGAATATCGGCAACTGATTCAAAAACAATTCCGAATGCCATAATGATAAGCCCCGCAATGCAGAAACCGTCGGTCTTTTTGCCGTTGAGAAGTCTGTAAAATACGGGAAGCACCTGGGTAACATAAAGAGCTGCGCAGGTAATCCAGATTGCAAATTTAACACCGAGACCGATTGTTTTACCGTCTTTGATTTCTGTTTTCATTGTATTACGGTATGATGCACTTTTAATCTCTCTGAGAAGAAGATAACCGCCGAGACGGATACCGTAAATAAAGAAAAGTGCACAGGCGATAATTGTTCCTATGCTCAAAGATTCTCGGAAAAGAATAAGCATAAGCACGCCAAGACCGGCGATTGAAAATCCGTATCCGAGCGAAATGAAATAAACATACTTATAAAATCCGATTGAGCTTATAAGCATTGCGGCGGCAAAAAGCAGCCAGAAAGTTAAGGGGGCAACCATAATTCATTCTCCTTCACAAAATAATATATTAAATATACACCTTATCCCGATGATATTCAATGCTTTTAAAGAATATTTGTTTTATTTTCAACTCTTGAGCAAGCTCTTATGGCAGGCTTGCTTCCGTCGGAGCCGTAAAACGGCGAAATATTATCGTTTTCATATTTAATTCTGTCTTCTTCTTTTCGGAAATCGGGAACATCATAAGGTACTCCCTTTTCAATTGCGCTTCTATGAGCAAGAATTGCTGTTGATGCCATTGCAGTAGCAAAATATTCATCCATTATCGGTCTGCGTTTATTTCTTATGCAGTCAAAAAACTCACGTATAACCCAGAAATCTCCGCCTCCGTGACCCGCTTTTTCAACCGCTTCCTTTTCCTCGTCAGTAAGCTCGGGATAATAGCTCTGTGTTGATTTCTCGCCCTCGGGGGCATCCCAATCATTATATCGGAGCATAACCTTATCGCCCTCGCCCCTTATATTTTCAATCTGACCTTTATCACCGCAGATTCTGTAAGAATTTTCGTGTGCTCCGAAAGCGGCACAGCCCGTAACGCGGAAAACGGAATCATCATCATTAAGGGTTGTTATGATTGTTGCCCTGTCTCCCGGTCCCCTGCTCAAAAGTGAGTCTTCAGGAAAAGGATAATATACTCCCATTGCCGAAACTCTTATCGGGGTTGAACCGGTTGCCAGCATAAGAGGAGCAAGAGAATGAGTTATATAATAGCTTCGGGGCAAAAGATTGCGCCAATGGTTTTTATATGGGCGGATGCTTAAAATTGATTCTTCGTCATACGGGTCAAGCGGGTGGTTATATTCGCCCTCTGCAAAAAGCACCTTTCCGATTTTTCCGCTCTGATAAACTTTTCTTATTTCCATATTAAATGACATATAAGGATAGTTTTCCGAAAGCATATAAAAAGCCGTGCTCTTTTCCGCCGCACGGACAAGTTCAACCCCCTGAGACATTGTTGCGTTTGACGTGCATTCACTCAGAACGTGAATATTTCTTTTCAACGCTTCAACGGCATATGGAGTGTGCTCGTGAAAATAATTGCAAAGAAAAACAGCCTGCATTCCTTTGTGTTTAACAAATTCATCAAAATTTTTATAATAAGCAACATTATCACCCAGATGCGCTTTTGCTTCTTCAAGCTTTTCTTCGCTCATATCGCAAACAGCAACAATCTCTCCGTCGTTTGAGAGGATATTATCATAAAATGATGAACCTCTGCCGAGACCAAAAATTCCCATTCTGATTTTTTCCATAAATATCACTCCAAAATAAGAACTATAATTCCCGCAAACGAAAGTGCAACAGCAAAAATCTCTTTCTTTGACGGTTTCTGACCGCAAAGAGCACTTATTACTGTTGAAACAACCATTGTGCCTCCCGTTACAAACGGATACTGCACCGAAGCGGGAAGCACCGCAAGAGCAACAAGAAGCAAATAGTTTGCAATTTTATTGAGAACACCGTAGCCAACGGTGCAAAGAACAGCTTTTTTATTGGGTTTAACAATGCTTTTCCTCATAAAAATGAGCACCGCGCCCGAAATAACCGCACCGACTATTGCCATCCATATACTGAAAACTGCGGCATTGCATTTTTCATAAGGTGCCGACTGAAAAGCTTTTGAAATAACGCCCGCCATACCGTTGAGAACAAACACACCCGCATAATAAATTGTACCTTTTTTCTTTTCGCCTTTTTCTGCGGTAAACACAAGAGCAAGAGTTATAAGTAAAAGACAGCCAGCCTTCTGAATTGTAAGCGGTTCATCATAAAAAAGAATACCCGCAAAGAAAGGCAATACCATTCCGCCGAGCATTGCAAAAATCGAATAGAGCGAAAGGTTTATATGTTCAAAAGCTTTAAGGGAACAAAAAGTATACAGCAAGGTGTTAACCGCGGCAACACTTGCCATTATCAAAGTAAACGGAGTGAATCCGAACTCAAATTTGTTGATGACAAGCAGGCAGAATAATCCTACCACACTGCTCAAAAATGAAAAAACAAAGGTAGGTGCAACTCCGCTCCCCGCCTCTTTCTGATATTTATCATTAAATAAAAATTGTACGCCGAACATTATAACCGAAAGCGTAATTATTGCATAATACATACTATCTCTCCTTTCTGAAAATTATATTCCAAAACTTGATATAAGTAAATAGTAAAAATGTTGAAATAAGGGATTTTTTCTGATAATATAAGATTGAACAGGAGTGGTAATATGGGCATTAAAACGGAAATTTTTATTAAAGACAGAGCTGACCCCTTTGTTACAAAGGGCAGCGACGGTTGGTATTATTTTACCGCATCTTATCCTATGTACGGTAAAGATGACCCCGAGGGCTACGACAGAATAATTCTGCGACGCGCAAAAACAATTGATGCTCTTGCAACCGCGGAGGAAAAAGTTATCTGGGATGAAAAGAATTCCGACTCGGCTTTCCGCTATATATGGGCACCCGAAATTCACGAAATAAACGGCAGATGGTATGTTTTGTTTGCTGCAAGCGGCAGCGAAAACAATGTCTGGGATATAGATTGCCACATTATCATTTGTAAAGGCAATGACCCTTACAACGATTCATGGGAAGATAAAGGAAAATTTACTGCTTGCGACGGCGATGATTTTTCATTCAGAGGCTTTTCGCTTGATATGACATATTTTGAATGCGGCAAAAAAAGCTATGTTGCCTGGGCACAGAACGGCGGAAATTCAAATGTTTATCTGGCAACCGTGAACCCCGATGAACCTTGGAAAACAACCTCCTCCGCTATGCTTTTAACAAAGCCCGAATATGATTGGGAAAGAGTAAACATTCCAGTTAACGAGGGCCCTGCCGCAATGATTCACAACGGCAGAATTTATCTTGCTTTTTCTGCTTCTGCAACGGGCCCCGAATATTGCATAGGTCTTATGTATGCTGATGAAAATGCCGATTTGCTTGATATAAAAAGCTGGACAAAGCTCAATAAACCGCTTCTTACCTCCGATGATTTAATTAATGAATACGGTCCCGGACACAATTCATTTATAAAAGACGAAAACGGTGATTGGATTTTTGTTTATCATTCAAGAGATGAAATCTGCTATAACGGCAAATGCGGCTATGCTGACCACGACCCGCTTTATGACCCCTGCCGCAGTGCAAGAATACGCAGAGTTCAATGGGATGAAAACGGCTTACCTATATTGAATAACTGATTGAAATATGCTCTGTTTTCAGGGCATATTTTTGTTTTTACCGAATACTTTTGCAGAATAACCGAACACTTTAAAGTGCTTGAATCATCAAAAGAACGGTTGTATTATAATCGTGAAAGGAGGACCTTGTATGAAATACACCATAAAAATCGATAAAGAAATAGAAGAAGAAATTCTGATTTGTGTCCGCAAAAGAACAAAACTTATCGATGATATTGAAAACCTTATTTTAAATGAATCGGTTGAGCTTACGGGATATAAAGAGCGCGAGGCTGTTCTTTTAACTCCCGCAGAAATTATTTGTTTTATCGTTGAAGAAAACAAAGTTTATGCATTAACGGATAATGACAGATTTCAATTAAAACAAAGGCTTTATCAGCTTGAAGAAATGCTTGATGACAGCTTTGTTAAAATCAATCAGTCCTGCATTGCAAACACAAAAAAGATAGTTCGTTTTGATGCTTCTTTTGCGGGTGCTCTGTCTGTTGTTTTCTGTAACGGATACAAAGATTATGTTTCCAGAAGAAATGTTAAAAAAATCAAAGAAAGGTTCGGTGTTAAATTATGAACGGATATTTAAAAAAGTTTTTGCACAGAGGTCTTATTTTCGGCGGTTTCGGTCCGATAATCTGCGGAATTGTTTTTCTTGTTATTTCAAAAACATCAGAATCATTTTCATTAAGCGGTTCTGAGATTTTTCTTGCAATAATTTCAACCTATATTCTTGCATTTGTTCAGGCAGGAGCAAGCATTTTTAATCAGATTGAAGAATGGCCGCTTGCAAAATCGTTGCTGTGCCATTTCTTATCACTTTATGCAGCTTATGTAATTTGCTACATTTCAAACTCCTGGATACCTTTTGACCCCAAAGTTATTCTTATTTTCACAGCAATTTTTGTTGTTTTATATTTCATTATCTGGATAACCGTTTATTGCTGCGTTAAATCCGCAAGCAAAAAACTTAATTCAAAACTTAACTAACAAATTTTTATTTTCTATTGTATCCCTTCAATTTATTTGCTATAATAAATCTGTATATTATAAAGCGAAGGGAGCTTTTGATTATGAAAAAAACTCAATGGTATAAAGACGCTGTGTGCTATCAGATCTGGCCGCGCTCATTCTGCGACGGTAACGGCGACGGCATAGGCGACCTTGAAGGTGTTCTTTCAAAGCTTGATTATCTTAAGGAATTGGGTATAACCTGCATCTGGTTCTCCCCTCTCTATTGCTCACCCAATGCCGATTTCGGATATGATATTTCCGATTACAAAAACATTTCACCCGATTACGGCAACAATGAGCTTTTCAAGAAAGTTCTTGACGAAGCCCACGCAAGAGGCATAAAGGTTATTATGGACCTTGTTGTTAACCATTCTTCCGATGAACATGAGTGGTTCAAAAAAGGTATCGATAAAAACAGCAAATATCATGATTATTATTTCTGGCGTGACGGAAAAGGCAAGAAGCTCCCCAATAACTGGTCATCTCTTTTCGAGGGCAAGGCATGGGAATATTGTCCGGAAAACGGTCAGTATTATCTCCACCTTTTCTCAAAGAAACAGC
>JAZOVH010000006.1:0-14169 GCA_045658585.1 Acutalibacteraceae bacterium
ATTCAGAGGCGGTGAATGCCTTGCAACAGAAATCGTTGATATGTATACTCCCATTCTTTGGAAGTGTGCTCACGGTCACGAATTCATGATGTCACCCAACCTCGTTCTTCGCGGCGGTCACTGGTGTAACGAAGAGCTTCCCTCAACCCTTGAAAAGGCAGAACAGAAGAAGTTCCGCTGGGCATATGATGCTGAAGCAAAGGTTAACCCCTTCTTTGCACAGGTTTGGTATCCTCTTCACGATAAGGACGAAGACAACGTTTATACTGAAGAAATCTACAGAGATTTCAAGGAATACAAGAAATAATTACATAAAACGGCGGAGAGCATTGCTCTCCGCTTTTTTTATATTATTATTGAAACTTATTGCTCTTTGTGATAAACTTATAATGACAGATTATTATTTCTTCTCAAGGAGTTTAAATATGAAAAGAATCCGTGCATTTATTTCTTTAATGCTAATTATATCATTGGTTCTGCTCTCGGGCTGTAAAAATCTTTCGACTTTATCGGTTGGTGAGTCAGAACTTAAAATCGGTGTTGAAAAAATTGGAACAGAATTTAATCCTTTTTATGCAGAAAAGGGTGAAAATGAAGAAATTATTAATCAGGTTTTTGTTCCCGTTCTTCAAAAAAATTCCGATAGTTCTCTTAAAAATTATTGCGGCGGAATTTCTTATGAATATGTGGGAACGCAGCAGGTTAAATATACAATCACCATCCGTGATGACCTTCGTTTTTCAAACGGTGATTATGTTACAATTCAGGATTTGATTGAGTTCTTTTATTTTATTTCGGATGCAACATACAAAGGAACTTACAGTAACTTTTATTTAAACGATATCGTGGGCTTAAAGGAATTTTATTTTGATGACAGGAACTATATAAGCTCCATAAATTCAATTGAAGATAAGATTCTTTCGGATTATACTGTAGCAACAATCGGCAAGGATGATTTGATAAAATATCTTGTTGCAACATCTGTTGAAGGAATTTATAAAGGGGGAGTCGATTCGCCTTCACCCTCGGGAGAGAGCTGGAGAGATTATTTTATCCGTTATCAGTATAAAGAAGAGCTTGAAGCGCTGGGTCCAACTCCCTCTGATGAAGATGTTCTTAATCTTGCCGCAAAGGTTGAGGCGGAGCAGAATCCCCGTTCATATAATCCTGAAAATTGGTACAGAGAAAAATTCTATAATGATTATATAGAGAAAAATTATTCCGACGGAATAAATGTAAGCGAAATAAGCGGAATAAAGAAAGTTAATGACTATACTTGTACGGTTCTTTTTAATTCTCGCAATATCAATGCAATTTCACAAATTAATCTTCCGATTGTTTCTGCAGAGCAATATCTTTCGCAGTATATGAAAGGTAAAGCTGATGAAATAAAACAAGCAGGAGAAATGCCTTTAGGCTGCGGACCTTATTGTTATTCGGATGTTTCGGAGGATGATGCAGAGCTTTCGGCAAATGAGTTTTATTTTAACGGTGCACTTGATTTTGGTTTTTTAAAATTTATTGATTTATCAAAAGAAAAGAAAGCGCCGTCAGAGCTTGTTTTATCAGGAAAAATTGATGTTGTTTCAACTCTTGCATCTCAAGAAATCATAAATTCATTAAATGATAAGCCCGTTAAATATTTTATTAATGATAATAAAGAGTACACTTCGGTATTCTTTAATTCATCAAAACTTTCACAACAGCAAAGAATGGCTCTTATGGGGCTTTGCTCGCTTAACAGTTCAGTTGAAAATGAAATCGGTTCCTATTTTACCGGGCTTAAAAGACCTCTCAGCGTCAGATTTAAAGAATATCCGTCTCATATAACAGAGCCATATTACAAAGAAAGTGCTTATACGGCTTTCACTATTGTTAACGCAGAAACTTTACCCGCTGAACTTACAGCGTTTTATTCAGGCGATGAGCTTGAGGCAGTATGGCTTGAAGAATATAAGAATATTCTTTCTTCCAAAGGAGTAAAGCTTAATATTGTTTCAGTTTCCGATAGTGAACTGTATTCAGGTAAAGCTGATTTATGGATAGATGCTGTTACCGATGGTGCAACATGCGATAAATATGATTGGTTCAACACAAACGGAAAGCTTAATAAAGTAAAAATGAGTAATCCCGAAATCGATGCGCTCACTTTACAAATCCGTTCTGCGGTTGGACTTTCGGATAAAACCGCATTAACAGAAAAGGTTCTTGACCTTGTTATGGAGCAGGCTGTTGAATGCCCTTTATATCAACGCCAATGTGTAACAATTTATAATACCGAAAAAATCAGCGAAGAGAGCTTTTCTTCCGATTTCAACTATGACGGATTTATTTATTCAATTGCTGCTCTGAAGAAAAAATAAAAAGGATGAATTATATGTCTAAAATAATACCCGTTGCTTTGCTTGGCATTGGAGCTGCCTTGACGGCAAAATTATTAAAAGATAATAAATCAAAAATCAGTTCCGCAGCAAAGAAAGCAGCTAATCTTACAAAGCTTACTTTTCCTATTGATTCAACCTATGATAACGGAGTTGCTTTGACTCCGCCGATGGGCTGGTCAAGCTGGAATTTGTTCCGGAATAAGATTGATGAAAACCTTATTTATGAAATGGGTGTTGCTTTAAAAGAGAGCGGTTTGCTTGATTGCGGATATAAATATCTTAACATCGACGATTGTTGGCATTCTTCAATGCGTGATAAAAACGGAAGATTGCAGGGCGATTTGGTAACATTTCCGAGCGGTATCAAAAACCTTGTTGAAAAAGTAAATGCACTTGGTTTAAAACTCGGTATTTATACTTCTAACGGCACTCTTACATGTGAAGACCTTCCCGCAAGTTTGGGTTATGAGGCAGTTGATGCCGATACCTTTGCAGAGTGGGGCGTTGAATATTTCAAATATGATTTTTGCCATAATATTCCCATTCCCAAAGAGGCTCCTGGAATAGAAAAGCTTACCTTTTCTCTTGACGGCTCATCGGATTATATTGAATGCAGACCCGATGATGCAATATTAAGCGGAGATGCGGTTTTGGTTAAAGATTCATCGCTTTCCGAAGGAAAATATATTTCGGGTCTTTCAGCGAATGCAGGTGCCTGCGAATGGCTTAATGTTTATGCCGATGAAGCAGGTGAATATAACCTCACATTATGCATACGCAAAATGAAAAATACTGATAAATATATTGAAATCAAGATAAACGAAACAGATATTTATAAAACAACGCTTCCCTCAACCAAAAGCTTTACTCCCGAAGGAAGGCATCAGATAAAGGTTTATCTTAACGAGGGGATAAACACCGTTAAACTTTATAATCCCGTTGCTTCAAAGCAGGACAGCGCCGCTATTCAATATATTAATATGGGTAAGGAGCTTAAAAGAGCAACCAAGGAATATGCCGAAAAGAACGGCACAGAAGAAAAGCCTATTGTTTATTCAATCTGCGAATGGGGCAGAAACTTCCCCTGGAAATGGGGCAGGCAGGCAGGAAATCTCTGGAGAACAACTCCTGATATTAAACCTTTCTGGGCTTCTGTTCTCGGCATTTATGAGTTTAATGTGCGTCTTTATAAATATTCGGGTATCGGAGCGTGGAATGACCCTGATATGCTCGAGGTTGGTAACGGAAAGCTCACTCTCGAAGAGAATAAGAGCCATTTCACCCTTTGGTGTATGATGGCGGCACCTCTTATTCTCGGCAACGATATCCGCACCTTTATAAAGCCTGACGGCTCGGTTGATACCGAAAACGAAATTTATAAAATTCTTTCAAACAAAGAACTCATTGCTGTTGACCAGGATTCCTGCGGAATTCAGGGCAGAAGAATCAAAACTAACGGAATGCACGATGTTTTAGTGAAACCCCTTGAAAACAATGAATTTGCATTATGCTTCTTTAATAAATCTTCAGAACCCTTTGTTATTGAGCATTCATTGAGAGATATTGTTTTCAAACCGTTTGTTAAAACTCCTTATGCAAAGCAATATTCCGTTAAGGATTTATGGAGCGGTGAAACCGAAACAGTTGAAGATATTGTTTCAGCAACGGTTCAGGGTCACGGAGTAAGAGTTTTCAGAATTAAAGCAATATAAAAAATTAAGCACCGCAGTAATCTGCGGTGCTTTCTTATTATAATATAACTTCTTCGGGTTTGCCGTTGTTTTCTCTTGATTTATCGGCAAGAAAAACAACCAGATGACCTGAAAGCGAATCGTGAATATCCGTGCAGGATACAGAAGGATTTTCGTTTCTTGCATAAGCAACAAAATCTCTTACAAGATCAAGGTCACCGCCGCCGTGAGTATCGTTATCGATTTTTAAATCAAACTCGGTGTCGTCGTGCTCGCAACCGGGTCTTGGGTCAATTTTTGAAAGAGTAAATTTTGCTTTTTCAAAATCGCCCGAAATAACGCCCTTTGTGCCGGTGATATGAATTGTTCTTGTTCCGTAGCTTGTGCCGCCAACCATATTGTGTGTGCCTGTTGCACCGTTTGCAAACATAACATTAACGCTTTGATGGTCAACAACATTGTTGTCGCTTTTATAAGCACAAACGCCGTACGGGCTTGTTTTAAGAAGATTAATCTTATCCTCAATGGTGGGATTCTCAATGTTTTCAAGGGCATCCCAGACATAGAATGACCATCTGTCGGGGTGGTCTATATAAATTCTCTTTGCAGAATATAAGCATTCATCAACAAGCGGGCAGTCAACAAGGCAGCGTGTGCCCGAATTTTCAGGTGCATTTTCTTTAACAAACTGAAGGTTGCTTCCGAAGCTTGAGACATATTTTGGCTTTATATCACCCATAAGCCACATCATAATATCAAGGTCGTGGCAACATTTTGCAAGAAGCATTGAGCTGTGGCATCTGTCAGAATTGTTCCATTTGCCTCTTACGTGGCTTGTTGACATATGATGATAACTTACATATTCGTTGGTCTGAATGCTTATTATATCGCCGATTTCACCCGCAAGAATAAGCTCTTTTATCTTTCTGTAGAAAGGTGCATAGCGAAGAACAAAGCAAACCATAATCTTTCTGCCGTATTTCTCGGCAGCCTCAACCAATTCTCTTGCTTCTTTTTCATTAACCGCAAAAGGCTTTTCAAGAAGCACATCATAACCTGCTTTGAGAAGCGGAATGGTTGTCTGAATATGTATATGGTCCATTGTGCCGTTTATAACAGCATCCGCAAATTTAGGCACAGCGGCAAGCTCTTCTGCTGATTCAAAGCATTTGTCGCAAGGAATGTTGAAACGCTCTGCGATGGTTTTTCTTCTGTTTTCATCAGGGTCTGCAATTCCAACGATTTCCATTTTGTCGCTTTCGATTTCGGAAAGTGCGGCATAGGTTAGACTTCTGTGCCCGCCACCAACAATTATAGTTTTCAAGGGTCTTGTTTCCATAATATGTTTAAACGCTTTCTTCCATTTGGATTTTGATTGTTTTGTTTTCGTCAGTCATTTTTAAATTAAGATCGCGGCGTCTTTGCATAAGTTCAGAATACATCTGATTTCTTAAGTTACCTGAAAGGGGATAAAGGAATTTCGGAATAACTGCAAGTATTCCCGTAAGCTGGGGAACACCTGTGCAGAGAGCAAAGAGCCACCATTTTGTTTTGTCGCTCTGGGTTCCGATTGCAATGCCTTGTTCATAGCCTATTGCGCTTAAAATAAGGCTCTTTGCGGAATTCATAACTATATTCTGAATTTTTGCAATGAGGTTTCTTGCAACGCCGATTGTTGCCTCAACACGGTAACCGTTTTTCCATTCGCAATAGTCCATTGCTTCATTATACAGTTCCGCTTTAACAACCTTGCGAATACCGAATGCCCATTTATCGAACCAGGCTTGTATGCCGAAAAGAATGCACATCAGCAAACGTTTTTTATAATTCTTTTTAATTGAACCTATTATAAAAAGAAGAATAACCCAGAATCTTGTGTATAAATCTTCAAAAACCCAGATAGCTTTTGTTGAAAATCTTTCTCTGATGGGTTTTACAAATGCGTAGCTTATCGAGCCGTTCAGACCTGACGGAAGATTTAGAATAGTTTGAAGTGTTGCCGAGCCGAGAACGTCTATAAAATAGTTCGTGCTGCTTGAACCAACGCTGAATCCTCCAAGAAAATCGGAGAGGGTAATCAATAATACGGGATAATTATTAATAACAGCTTTAAGCCCTTGTTTAACGCTCGGCGCTTCAACGGACTGCATAACTCTTTCTCTTGAAACAAGGAAGAAATACAGGGTAAATACCGAAGAAATAATGCTTGTTCCAAGTCCCATTGCAAGAAAAACATTCTGCAGTTTCCATTTGAGAATGTTGTTATTAATAAGGTCTATCAGAATACCCATTGCATAGTTTGGTAAATCCTCACCCATATAACCTGTCAGCAATTCTGCCATTGTGATAAGCCGCGCTCGGTCATTCGGGTGCGGTGTTATTGTTGTCATATATCCTGCTTTCGCAATGCTTGTGAAAGTGCCTGCAGTTTCATTAACAACATTAAATGCAAAATAATATATTAATTTAGGCAAAAATGTGCCCGAAGTTCCCGGAAAGAAAAACGGGATAAACCAATAAAGAGCACCCAAAAGAGTCATTGGAATCTGAAAAGCAACAAGATAGGGTCTGAATTTGCCCCATCTGGTTCTTGTTTTGTCAACGATGGTTGCAATAATAGGGTCGTTGATAATATCCCATGCTCCGGTAAAAAGGCTCACAAGTGCATTTGTTTTAAAATCGATTTTAACAACGTCCCAGATAAATCTGTCTGCGTAACTGTTGATATGAAAGGCATTTGAAAAATCATTAAGTAAATATGCAATTGTTTCCTTGTTGCCGACATACCGTCTGTTATAAACGTTGAATTCCGATATATTGCGGTTAACTTCATTAGCCATAATTTATCTCCTTAAATTTAAAGAAAAGCGTTGCGGTTATTTTCCGCAACGCCCGCTTTAACAAAGTAAAAATTACAGACTTTTTACAGCATCTTTAAGAGCTGCCATTTCTTCCTTGCTGAGTGTAACACCCTTACCCATTTTTTCATGGTCAGGAGCCCACTCACGAATATCGTATTTGGGATCTCTGCCGTTCCAGCTGATGAGATTGAGTTCCTTTGTCCAACCCTTGGGGTTTTCTGAAAGAACAGCAACGGATTCTACGATTTCATAAGTAAATTCAGGCATTTTACTTCTCCTTTCGAGTCTTTTATACAATGTCATTATAATATAAAGAAATAATAAAGTAAATATATTTTTAAAAATTTTTTATAAATAAAAGCAGTTTTTTTGAAATTTTTTAACAATATATATGTCATATTGCTCTCTTGAACCGAATATATTGAGGTGAAAAGAAAAAACCGATTTAAATCGGCGATTAAGGAGTGCAAAATATGAATTTTTATACTGACAGAAAAAAGGTCGGAATTTGCGAAAATGCGTTTGAAACAACTTCAGAACTTTCGCTTGAAGCCGATTTGAATCTTCCCGATTATTGTCCGGAAATTCAGCGTATTCTTAAATGTTGCGTTACCCCTCATATTACTTCCGTTCAGAATGTTTCGGGCAGAGTTACTGCTCAGGGAAATGCGGAAGTGAAGCTTATTTATGTTGGCGATAACGGTAAAATAGCAGCTTTTGAACAGAATTATCCGATTCAGAAATTCTGCGAAAACAGTAATCTTTCTTCAGGTTGCGCAGTATCCGCAAGAATCAATACCGACTATGTGAATTGCCGTGCCGTTAATTCAAGAAGAGTTGATGTCAGAGCGATGATGACATTTATTTTTAATGCGCAGAAAAAAAGAGAAGAAAAAATTCTTTGCTGTGCAGAGGGCGCAGGTATTCAGACGGTTGAAGAAAGCTGTGATTTTGCATCTCTTACAGGTGTTTGTGAAAAAATGTTTTCACTTAATGAGGTTATAGAAATTGAAAAAGACAGAAATCCGGTTTTGCAGATTCTCAATGTTTCATCTTCTGCCGTTGCAACAGAAATCAAAGTGATTAATAATAAAGCTTTGGTGAGAGGGGAATGCAGAGTAAAAATATATTATATATCTGAAAACGAGAATTCTGTTGAAAATATTGAGCATTCTATGCCTGTCAGCCAGATAATTGAAATGGACGGTGTTGATGAAAATTCAATTTCAGCATTAAAACTCAGCGTCTGTTCCTCTCAGGCTTTAGCAAAGGTTGATTCTTCAGGCGATATGAAACTGGTTGATATTTCGGTGAATATAAGTGCCAATATGACTGCTTTTGAAGAAAAAAGAGTTTCATTTATTAAAGATACTTATTCAACCGATTATGAAATGCAAGCCGTAACAAAAAGCTTTGAACTGCTGAGTATAAATGATTCATTTAACACTTCTTTTACTAATAAAGTTGTTCTTGAAAGTATCGGTGTGAGCGTTGACTGTGTAATCTGCGTCTGGTGCTCTGATTTGAAATATTCATTTACAACTAAAGATAAAAAATGCTTTATCGTCGGAACATATGCCGCAAATGTAATTTATAAAGATGCCGAAGGGAAAATTGATATAATTCAAAAAACAGTAGATTTTGAATATCATTTAAAAACCAAAGAAGAGAGCGAAAGAAACATCTGCTTCGGAAATGTAACCGTAACTGCTTGTGCCTGTAATGTGGCAGCAGACAGCAGACTTGATTTCAAAACAGAAATTGATATTTCGGGAATTATTTTATCAAGCTCAATAATGAAATATATAAGCAATATTGAAATTTCCGAATCGTCGCCCAAGAAATGCGACAGTTCGGCTCTTACCGTTTATTTCAGCGAAAAAGGCGAGAAACTCTGGGATATTGCAAGAAAATATAACACAACCGTTCAGGCGATTGCTGATGAAAACGACATTAACGAAGATTGTATCGGTGAAGAAAGAATGATTCTTATACCGAGAGTTTGAATGTTTTTGAAAAAATTTCCGTTTGAATTATCAGTCGGTTTTAAGGAAACATAATATTGTTGAATTAAAACTGAAAGGTGATATAAATGAAAGTTTTTGATATTACAGGCGACAGTTATACAAAAGAAGTTGAGAAATATAAGGGAACTGTTTTAATAGATTTTTTTGCCGATTGGTGCACTCCGTGCAAAATGCTTTCTCCAATCATAGAGGATGTTGCCAAAGGCGCAAAAAAGAAGGTCAAGGTTTGTAAGGTCAATGTTGAAACGGAAAAAGACCTTGCCAAAAAATTCGGCATTATGAGCATACCCACTCTCGTTGTTGTTAAAAACGGCGAGGTAAAAAACCGCAGCATCGGTGTTACCGGCAAGCAGGCTATAATGGATATGCTGGAGTAAATAGAAGAGCAGGTGGCTTTTGCTACCTGCTCTTTATGTTTATATGAGTTTTTTTATTAAATCACCATAATAATTCAAATCAATTATTATCTATTGACAATATATTTGTTGTTTTCTATAATATGATTAATAGTCAAATATTGTCTTTTGGGTATAATAATTTGAAATATATGATGTATGAAAGGAAGTAAGTGCTTTGATTGGTGATGAAGTAATTATCTTAATAGAAGTTATTGGAGCTGTTTTGATTGCAGGTATTTTTATTTACGGCGTTTTTAAAGATAAAATCCTTGATTATTTTAGAAAAAAAGAAAATGCTGAGAATAATTCTGCTGATTCTGAAAAGAAAACTGTTGAAAGCGCTAAAGCTGATAATGCTGTTATTTCTTTTGTCAAAAAATATAAGAAGCAAATAATTGTTGGTGTTATTTCTGCTTTGGTAATAATTTCATTAATTTGTTTTAATAACTATGCATCCCAAAAGGCTGCTATGGATGAGATTTATAATGAGATTGTTGATAATATTGACAGCGCCTACAGCAGAACATATGCGATGGAATATGGTCTTTGTAACATAACAGTTTCAGTTGATGACATTGACAGTTATCTTGGAGAGAATTATGCATGTGTTTCGGTTTATTGCAACGTTGATACAGATGCAAATGAAACACAAAAAGAACTTGTTGGTTGGGAAATAATGAGAACAATCCCTGACAAAATCGAAACAAGCAGTTGCGGAAAAGTAAGTGTCGGATCGATACTTTACAAACCCGATAGTGGCAATTTTGGGGTTTCAATATATATGAATGATGATAAAGTATTTATTCACGGACAAAGTATAGAGAGCTATAACGAATATGAAAACAAGATTAATAAGTATAATGCCGATATGGAAAGTTATGATGATTTTATGGCTGCTCAAGATTGGGGCGACGGATATTATTATGATAGTTCAGATCATCAGGTAAAAAAGACTTTATGGTAAAAAGTTATATGTTTTCAGAATATTGATATTAAATTAAAAGAACGGGTACAAATATTACCCGTTCTTTTTTTCATGTTTACATTTATCGAAAAGAGTTATGGATAAAAACAAAACTCCGAAGATAATCTTCGGAGTTTCTGGTGGAGACGGAGAGGATCGAACTCTTGACCTCTTGAATGCCATTCAAGCGCTCTCCCAATACACCTAAAAACGCACCCCCGCAATAGAAGAAAGCACTGTTAGGTTAAACTCATAACAGTGCTATATATTATTTTAATTCAGTGTTCATTATATATCTTATATAGTAAATAGTAATTATCAATATGATTCTTCAATAGGCGGCAATATTTCTCCTATAAATATATTAAAACAATCATCGAAACTTCGATATTTATGCCACTGTCTTTTAGTTTTCAAATTACAATATACAAACTTTAAAGATGCTACCATATCAATAGTAGCTTTAAAAACAAATTCTTTTCCTGTCGCCACTTTTTTATCATCCATCCACCATGTGATCTCATAGAAATCTTCCGGAAAACTACCATCCACCTCAACCCAAATTTTATATTCATCACCAGGTCTAAACTTGGTTTTATCATATGGCAAAGTTAGTTTATCTGTTTTTGTTTCATCTCTATATCCACAACGTCCCAAAGAATCTTCTACTTTGACAAAGAAAGGAACATTATATTCTCGTTCTTTGCCAGCTTTAATATAGAAAAGTTTGTAACAATCTATAAAATCATGGGAATAGCATATTGCTTGTTCGGCTTCTCTGTATGATATTGGATTTCCATGATATAACTTGTTTCTGATATCTTTTAAAACTTTCATTCTACTTCTAACTTCATCTTGACCAGAAAAACTATTTTCGAGTATTTCTCTAAATAAGTCATTATAAAAACTATCCTTACAAAGGAAATATGAAATATCTTCCATTAGAATTGCATCGATTTTTCGCGGAAATCTATTGGGATTTTCAGTCATTCTATCTGTTATATTTCTTAAAATCTCACTTTTTATTAAATTTTCTCCGTTTTCTAATTTGTAATCAAAATAGTCTGAGCCATATTTATCCACAAATTTATCATTAATAATACGCCTTGACCAATGTTCCAAAGCTTCCAAAGTCTCTTTTGCGCTGTTTCTTATTTCAGTTTCTCCAAATCTAATCATAAAAATTCCTCGCAATCTTTTATCTAATATTACAAAAAACAATATCATAAATGAAGTGTTTTGACAAAACTTTTTATTATTTACTCAATGCTCAAAAATTCATATAAATATTATACCATGTATTCATTTTCTTTCAATATAATTATCACACATTCGACTAATCTCCTGTTATTCGGTAGAATAAAGCTACCAAATAACAGGAGGTTTTATATTTATGAAATCATCATTTGAACAGAACGGTGGAACATACAGAATGGTTGGCGATTACAGAATTCCGAACATCACATTACCAGCCGAAGCAAGCAAACAACTCGGAGTATGGGGACTGAAACGCAAAGATTATCTTATGAAACATAAACGAGTACAGTTTAATATTATGCTCATAAACGGCACATTGTGGGCTCATCTTGCAGAGATTGATGAACAGGCATCTGCTATGTTCTCTCGGCTGGTAGAACAGATGAAAGTCAATGAGAGCATTACAGAACAACTCAAAGCAGATAGCCAATCGGAATGGGTTGCCCGAATGAATAACATTAAAGCAAGAGCAATAGAGATTGTAAATCACGAACTGATTTTTACAGAATAAGCATATCTTAAAATTAAACTCAGGTGCAACGGAATTTGTTTTCTGCTGCACCTGATTTTTTCTTTCTTGCTTTTTCTTTTTCGATGGGGTGTCAGGTGTGAAAATCCCTTAATTGCGGATTTGAGGGGACAAATCCATTGCTCGCTAAGACGAATGCCATTTTATGTTTAATTTTTATCATTCCATAATCTTACGAAATCGTAAGATTGTTTATGTTGAAAAAAGAACAGATTACCCTTATAATAAAAATGAATTTTGGGTAACTCTCATAGGCAGGTGATATTATGAAACAGAGAATATTGCTCGTTGAGGACGATTCGTTTCTGCGTGACGGACTTACTGAAGTTTTGCAGGGTGAGTGTTATGATGTTATCAGTGCGGATAACTGTATGAAAGCCCGTGAGCTGATGAAGTTTTTCTCTTTCAACTTAATTATGTTTGATGTTATCCTCCCCGCCGGCAACGGTCTTGAACTCTGCACCGAGCTTCGTGCGGCGGGTCACAATATTCCTGTTTTGTTTCTGACAGCTTGTGACGATGAGATTCAGATCGTGCGTGGTCTCGACGCCGGTGCGGATGATTACGTCACAAAACCGTTCAAGCTCCGTGAACTTCTTTCAAGAATCCGTGCATTGCTCCGCAGAACATTGGCTGTCACGGTTTACAACAGTGATGATATAACAATCGACACTCTCAATATGTCTGTCAGAAAAAACGGAGAAAATATTTTTGTTACGCCAACGGAATTTCAGATTCTTTCCGTGCTTATCCGCAACAGCGGAATTATCGTTACCCGTTCACAGCTTTTGCAGAACATCTGGGACAGCGACGGAAACTACATTGACGACAACACTCTTTCGGTTCACATGAGCCGTTTGCGTGACAAAATCGGAAGCGGTCACATTGCTACCGTAAGAGGTATCGGCTACAGATGGGAGGATTCAAAATGATTCCTTTCTTGATTTGCATAATCGTTATTTTATTTTTAGTAATAATCATTTTTATCATATTGAACGCAAGAAAAAACAAGCAGATAAATAATCTCAAAGAAAATATCGAGAGCTTTATTGAAGGCGGAGAAAAGACTGAATACAGCACAGCTGACAGCAATTTTGCAAGGCTTCAGAATGCCGTTGCTGAGCTTGAAAATCTGTTGCTTCTCGAGAAAAGCAACTCGGCATCGCAGGCAAAAAGCAACGCTGATTTTGTTGCGGACATTTCGCATCAGCTCAAAACCCCGCTTGCAGGACTTCGTCTTTACTGTGAAATGGAGCAGAGTTCAACACCTACTCCCTACACAGAAAAAGAGCTTCAGCTTATTGCAAAAATGGAGAGCCTTGTCTTCAATCTTTTAAAGCTTGAGAAAATCAAAAGTGATGCTTATACAATGGATTTCACAGAACACAGTCTTGATGAAATCGTTGCTGAAATTGTCGGTAATTTCAAGCCGATGTTCCCACAAAAAGAATTTGAAATTAACGGTACCGCGGTATTCCGTTGCGATAAAGAATGGATGATCGAAGCAATCGGAAATATAATCAAAAATGCTTGTGAACATACCGATAACAATGGTAAAATCACCGTTTCAGTTTCACAAAGTGAAGGCTCGGTCACACTTGTTATTGAAGATACCGGCGGCGGTGTGCCGAATGAACAGCTTTCTCTTTTGTTCAACCGTTTTTACCGTGCGAATAATGCCTCGCCTGAAAGTGCTGGCATTGGTCTTGCAATATCAAAGGCGATTTTAGAAAAGCATCACGCAACTGTTACTGCTGAAAACAGCAAAGACGGCTTGAAGATTACAGCGTGTTTTCCGATTATAAATGCAAATTTAAAAATGTAAAATCCGAAGATTTTCTTCGGATTTTTTCTTATCTTACGAAATTGTAAGGTTATCGTCACGATTTTGAAAGAACCGGAGTTTATAATGAACTCATCAAAGATGCAAAGGAACGTTTTTATGAATATCATTGAATGCGTAGATTTAAGAAAAGAATATTTAAGCGGCGAAAATATTGTAAATGCCGTTGACGGAATAACCGTTGCTTTTGAACAGGGCGAATTCTGTGCAATAAC
>JAZOVH010000007.1:0-38282 GCA_045658585.1 Acutalibacteraceae bacterium
CGCCGCCGCTTCAGGTGTGCCTTTCACAGCTGCATATATACAAAGCAAGGGTGATGTTATAACCGATATGACAGAAAACCTTGCTGCAGAGCAAAAAGCGAGAACCACATACGACAACATCCTCCGTCTTGTTGATGACCCTGACATTAGAGAACCTATCAAGTTCCTGCGTGCAAGAGAAATTGTGCATTTTCAAAGATTCGGCGAAGGCTTGAGGCTTGCAACCGATAAACTTAATGAAAAGAATTTCTACGCATTCAATCCATCGTTTGATAAACACTGCATAAAATAAACAGAACCGCAGTTGATACAGATTGTATCTTCTGCGGTGATTTTATTTAATGTTTGTTTTTTGATCATTTCTCAATTGCTGTGATTGGTGTTTTCATAATAACATCTCCCTTTATTGCGTCAACTACATATTAAAAGAAAAAAGGCGCATTATCCGTAATAATCAGCACAACTGCGGAGCTTTCAAGAATATTGAACGGTGTATTAATGATAAAATGTTGTTTTCAAAATTTGTGTGTGATATAATTATAACAATAAATAAGAATTCGCCTATATATCAACACAATGGAGAATAACATGAATAATATTACAGAAATAACAGATTTTCTTGCCCCCGAGCTGGATGTATATGCAAGGTTAAGCGAGGTTCAGCTGTTAAACAGAGAGTTTCCCGAAAAAGGCTTGTTTATTGCAGAAAGCCCGAAGGTTATTGAACGGGCTCTTGATGCGGGATATGAACCTGTTTCGTGTCTTATGGAAAAAAGGCATATTGAGGGCGAAGGCAAGCAAATTCTTGCAAGAATGAAAGACATTCCCGTTTTTTGCGCGGAATTTAATGTTCTGACACAGCTGACAGGTTTCAAGCTTACGAGAGGTATGCTGTGTGCCATGAAACGAAAACCCTTGCCAGAGGTAAGAAAAATCTGTGAAAGCAAAAGAAGAATAGTTATACTGGACAAGGTTATGAACCCGACAAACGTTGGTGCCATAATCCGTTCGGCTGCGGCACTCGGAATGGATGCGGTAATCCTCACTCCCGGATGCTCCGACCCTCTGTACAGGCGTGCCGCAAGGGTCAGTATGGGCACCGTATTTCAGATTGATTGGACGTTTTTAGCCGACGACAGTCTTGATGAAATAAAGGCACTCGGTTTTAAAACCGTAGCTATGGCACTTAAGGATAATTCTCTTTCTGTCAGTGACCCCCGACTCACAAATGAAGATAAGCTCGCCATAATTATGGGAACAGAAGGCGACGGACTTTCTGACCAGACTATATCCGATTGCGATTTCACCGTGAAAATACCGATGTATCACGGCGTTGATTCGCTGAATGTTGCTGCTGCTTCCGCTGTAGCATTCTACCAACTTGGTAATAAACAAAATAATTAAGCTCCAATCAGTTAAACTATCCTTATAAAAATATGCCGTCTGAGAATTACTCAGGCGGCATATTTTTTATTTAATATTATTAATCATATCAAGATGCTCTGTATAAAGTCGCTCAACATCGGTGTTAACCTTAAACAAACCACCCTGAAGCGACATATGGTCACCCCGATAAACAGGCATTATATTCCATATGCCTGCAATGATGTTACCCTTATCAAAATCCTTTGACGGGGCATCGGACGGTGCTTTTGCCGAAACGGTGTTTACCAAACCGTCATTTTCAAACCAGCTTTCATCTACAACATAGCCGCCTGAAGTTGTGCCCTTAAGTATACCTATTTCATCGGCGCTGCTCTGGAAAAGAATTTCCATTATTTTTTTATCAGCTATGAAGGTGCCGTTGTCTTTCTTTGTTGTTGCCGTGCAGGAAATTGAGAAATAATAGGTATTTTCATCGGTAACCATATTCTTATTGAGTTCCAGTGCATGGTCAATAAACATATCGTATGCTGCTGTATCGGTATTATCAGGCATTGAGTTTTCAAGACCGTAAGATGTTGTGCCGTTATGAGGAGCAGCAAGCGAAGTGAGCGAATATATCCAATCTGCTTTATCACCCGTAAACAACGGAGAAATTTCATCTGCGGGGGTTGAATTTATTTCAGCTTCATCCCCTTTTGCCATAAGAGTTGCAAAAACACGGATAGTCGCTCCGCCGAAAGAATGACCGAGAAGATTGATTTTATTTTCAGAATCCCATTTTTCAACAAGTGCTTTTCCTGTAAAATCCTTGCCGTATCTCTCGTGACCGCATCGCTCGCTGTGGCTTTTTCCGTAGTCTACAACAGTTCCGGTAAGTTGTGCATAAAGCTCACACGCTCTGTCCCACGCACTTGCCGTTCCCGAAACAGACGCGCCATAGCAATCAAAACCTTTTTTATCAAGCTTTCCGAGCAGTTCACCGCCGAACATTCCCCAATACGGCATCAGTTTATATTGAGAATCATACTCCCCCCAGCCCATAAGTCCGTGAACAAAAATATATGGGTAATTCGTGTTCCATTGTTCCTTATCGGGAGCTTCAACTTTTCCCGGAAAAAGAAATGAAAAAATGCTCATTATAATCGCCAGAGGTATTGACACTATCTTTGCCATTTTATTTTCTCCTTTAACCCATTAAAATTACAGAATAAATCTGAATGCATAAATTATTACATTAAGCAGATTATTGAAAATAAATCTGATAAATGTAAAAATATACGGAAATTCAAAATCCCAGTCATCAAATGTATCAAGGGTACCGATAAGTGATGAATCATAGGTTATTTCAGGATTCTTGAACGCCTTTGTTTCCATTTTCATAATGCACAGATTTTTGCAGGCTTCACGCAAAGCATTGCCGAAACCGACGGGATCTTTGGCATAAGCGAGTTTTACGGCAGCTTTATGCTGCACAACCTGCAAAGCCCACATACCTGAAAGGATGGTGTCGTTTCCGTTATAAACCGCAAGAACGGGGCTCATATATCCGCTGCCGGTAAAGTTTGAAGAATAGTCCGAAACAACAAAGCCTTCAAATCCCCATTCCTCACGGAGCAGGTCTTTAAGGAGAGCGGAGCTTGAACCGCACCATTTTGTACCGATTCGGTTATATGCAGACATAATTCCCTTAGGCTGTGCTTCTTTAACGGGAATCTCAAATGCTTTTAGGTAAATTTCACGCATTGCCTGCTCATCGCACCAGGTGAATATTCCCGTTCTGTGAGATTCCTGGTCATTGAGAGCAAAGTGTTTTATTGTTGTTACAAGGCTTTCTGAATTTGCGCCCTTGATTATTTCAGCCGCCATAATGCCTGAAATTATCGGATCTTCTGAAAAATATTCAAAATTTCTCCCGCCTCTGGGATTGCGGTGGATATTTGCTCCCGGTGCATACCATGTATCTGTGCCCATATCGGCAGCTTCTTTGCCTGCACCCTTACCCATTTCGTAAGCAAGTTCAACATTCCAAGTGCATCCTATTGCGGTTGCGCAAGGATAAGCCGTTCCGCTGTCGGTATAAACAAGACCGTTTCTGCCTTTTACTGATGAAGGTCCGTCGTTATCCATTGTATGAGGTATTCCCAAACGCTCAACGCCGTGAGTTTCATATCCGCCGTTTATAACAAGCATTGTCATTTCATCAAGTGTGAGCTGGTCAAGGAAAGCATCCCACAAACTTTCGTCTTCAGCAACATCCTGTAAAGTGATGATTTCATCATATTTCACACCCATCTTCGGCGCTTCACCTTCGGTTGCGGGTTCCGGAGTTTTATCAACATCAATCAGATAATCGTCTTTATTGAGTTCACGGAGTTCCGGATATGTTTCTTCAACATCGGCTCTTGACATAATTTCATATCCGCTGTAAACATCTTCAAAAAGATTTTCAATTTTCGTTCCTGTTACAGAATCGTTTTTTATTATTTTAGTTTCATTTATTTCATAATCATAGGTTGCAATATGGTTTCTGACATCATTTGCAACAATAATTTTATATGTGCCTTCATCAAGCACCCAAGCTTCATTCACCTTGTAATCATAGGATGCCATATCATCTGTTTTGAATGAAATTGTAAGTGTTTCGGTATTGCCCGGCTCAAGCATATCTGTTTTTGCAAAGCCGCCGAGACAGATTGCACTCTTTTCAACACCGCCTTCTGTATAAGGTGCGCTGTAATAAAGCTGAACAACATCTTTGCCTGCCACATCACCCGTATTTGTGACTTTTACATTTACGGTTATTGTATCGGCATTAAAATCGGTTGACACAACCTCTTTTTCAAAAGATGTGTATGAAAGACCGTATCCGAAAGGATACTGCACCTTATCTTTTGCAAAAGTTTCAAAATAACGGTAGCCTATATAGATACCCTCATAATATTCAACGAAATGCTCTCCCCCGTTATATTTGTTACTGCCGAAGCATTCGCTTGAGGGGTGGTCATCAATGCTGTATGCAATTGTGTCAGTAAGTCTGCCTGAGGGATTAACCTTGCCGTCAAGCATCTGCGGTACGGCAGTCATACCGAATTCACCCGGAATCCAGATAATCGCAGCAGCTTTGATGCTTTCATATTGTTCAATCCAGCCCATTTCCATAACATTGCCGATATTGAAAAGCACAACAACATTCTCAAAAGCAGATGTTACCTTTTCAACCATTGCTTTTTCATCATCGGAAAGGCTCAATGTTTCAACGGTATGGTCAGTGCCCTCCGCACTTGTTCTGCTGATAACAATTATTGCCGTATCAGAAAATGAAACCGCATTTTCAAGAAGCTCGTTTGTGAGATGTTTGGGATCCATTTCTTCAAGAGTATTTTTTGCAAGAAGAACCTGAAGAAGATTATTAATAACCGTGTTATCGGTTTTGGGAAGTTCGTTTGAAAGACAGTGTTTCTCATAAAGAGCACGAAGTTCCGCATTATATTCAATGCCCTCCGCTTCAAAAGCCTCATAAAGAGACACAGGGTCATCGGTTGTTATTGCGCCTGATCCTGCACCGCCGAAAAACGGACAAACCGAACCTGCACCGAAGATATTAACCTTTTTGTTTTCAAGAGGAAGAAAATTATCTTCATTTTTAAGAAGAACAATGCCTTCGCTTTCAATCTGAATCGCAGTTTCTTTTGTTTCTGCAATGATTGCAGGGTCAACATCCCCGCTTGTTGCAAACGCAACATTGCCAAACATAAGCGAAAGAGCAAGCACAAGGGAAATAACTTTCAAAAACTTCTTTTTCATTTTTACCTCTCCTTAATTCATATTTCTGTCTGAATCATTAATAAATCCCAAGCCTTTGCATTTAATATAGCCGAAAAGAATTGTCTTTGCGGTTTTATCCATAATAAATGCTTTGGTTATTTTTCGTTCATATTAACAACCAGGACCGATTATTCTTTCACGGAAAATTTTATCACATGAAACGCAGCTTTTCAACACCGCACAAACTATTTATACAATTATTTAAGATATTGAACAGCTTTATATCATCGCTTATGTTTCAGATATTTTTTTAAAAGAATTATATTGTATTTTACCGTAATTTTGTTATACTTAAAACGAGGTGAAGATTTAATGCTTTTTCAAAAGATTATAAGTTTATTTTTGGTTTTGTCTACATTTTTCGGCTATATTTTTACTTTTCAGAAACCCCTGAATGAAACGGATTACGAAATTTCAACAAAAGAGGTTGTGCGTGATATGAATAAATATGCAGGTATTCATTCGGAAATCAGAGATTGCGGCGGTGTTCCCACCCTTTATATTAACGGTGAACCCCATGCCGCCGTGGCATATATGACCTATCTTGAAAAATTCAATGAATATGATGACTTTGCATCTGCAGGATATAAATTCTTTTCTGTTCCCGTTCTTTTCTCAGGCAGATGGATAAGCATAACAGACGGACTGACCCCATTCAAAAAAGGAATATTCGATAAAAAGGGCGCTCCCGATTTTTCGCTTTTTGACGAGGCTGTTGAGAAAATCCTTGAAGCCTGCCCCGACGCATACATAATCCCGAGAGTCAATATAAGCATGCCTGTTTGGTGGGAAAAAGAAAATCCCGATGAACTGAATATCAAAGACGGCGCACCCTGCAGAGAATCTTTCTATTCGCAGAAATGGCGTGACGATGCATCGCAATTTTTGCGAGAATTCACACAATATACAAATTCCTGCAAATATGCATCACACATTGTTGGTTATCAGATAGCAGGCGGACAAACAGAAGAATGGTTTCATTTTGATATGAACGGTGGCTACGGCGAATGTGCAAAGCCGGCTTTCAAGTCATTTCTTGAAAAATATTACCCCGAGATTGAGTACAAAGGTTTGCCCGATCTGACCTTGCTTGATAAAAAGACAAATTATCTTAACGATGAGTATCTGACAAGATACATTGAATTCGCAAACTTCAAGATTGCAGAAGCCATAAGTCACTTTGCTCAGATTGTAAAAGAGGAAACAGGCAACAATGTTGTTGTGGGAACTTTTTACGGTTATACACTTGAGGTAACCAACTCCTTGCAAGGCAATCACGCACTCAATTATATACTCAAAGATAAAAACATTGACTTTATCTGTTCACCCAATTCATATATCGGCACCCGTTCCCCTGATATGGACTGGACAGAAATGTATCCTGCTGATTCTGTTCGTCTGCACGGAAAAATGTGCTTTCAGGAATGCGATATAAGAACACATCTGACAGTGCCTCTTTCTCAGAAAGACCCGTCAACCGACCCTTACGGACTTCTTGAAGCTCCCGTTTGGCAGCCGAGAGAATCAAAATATCAGGCTGTAAATGAAATACGAAGATCATTTGCACGCCAGCTTATAAAAGGCAATGCTTTGTGGTGGTTTGATATGTGGGGCGGTTGGTATGCCGATGATGATATTATGAACGAAATGGCAACATATAAAACTATTTATGAGCAAAGCATAACCGATACCGACAGAGGCTCAAAAGCGGAAGTTGCGGTGTTCGTTGATGAAAGTGCATATAAATATCTTACAAGCGGTTCTTTTCGCAATATCTTCTTCAATCAGCGCAAAGAGCTTGGTCTTATGGGTGCACCGTATGATATCTATGATGTTTATGATTTCGAAGAGGTTTACCAAAATTATAAAGCCGTTATTCTGTTATCAAATGCAAAGACAACCTATATGGAAAATGCCCGCAACCTTTGCAAAGCAAGCAAAATTCCTTATATTATGACCTCAAGCATAAAAGATAAATTCACCGTAAACGAACTCAGGGCTTTCTGCAAAACAAACGGAGTTCATATTTACTGCGAAACCGATGATATTATTTATGTGAACGAAAATTATATCTGCATTTATGCTGTAACCGCCGGTAAAAAAACAATTAATCTCGGCAATGAACGAAATATCAACGAGTTACTTGAAGGCACCTGTCAAGGCACCGCAGATTCCTTTAGCGTTGAAATGCAGAAAGGCGAAACAAAGCTCTTCAGACTCGGATAATTTTACGGTTATTTCACTCTTTTATAAATATTTATTGCAAAAAACATAACCCCCGGATCCGGGGGTCATGTTTTTTACTTATTAATTTAATCAGCTTTTACTTCGCAATATTTACCGATGCTGAACATCATTTTCGGAAACACGGGCTGTGTTCCGCAAACCGTTATATTATCAAGCTCAACCTGAACAGTATTGGTATTACTGTTTGTACCTTCAATCTTCGGTTTCATATATGAAGTATAGGAAATGTTTCTGAAAACAATATTTTTAATATTAAAATTTTCCGCTTCTTCGTCATAAATATTAACAAGAATGGGTCTGCCCTCATCACGGAATATTTCAATGTTTTCAAAAAGCACGCCGTCAATACTGCCTTTTGTCTGCTCCGCCACCACAACAAGTGAGCCAATTCTGTCATTATCCCATATACCGTCACGGTAAATTACTGCGCAGTCACGGAAAGTAACATCCGAAATATTCTTATCTACTTCACCCGTAATACCGAAGCATCTTGCATAACCGCCCCAGGCTATACAGTTGGTAAATAAGATATTTCGGCTATCCATGGTTCCGCCGAGAGCTTTCACTTCAAAAGTATCATCTGCCACTCTCGCAAAACAGTTGTTGACGGTAACATTGTGGCTGTTGCAGATCGCAAAGCCGTCACAGTTTCCTCTGTTTCCGATAATATCAACATTATCAATGCTCACATCGCTGCAACAATATGAAATAAATGACCATTCGGGTGAATTAATAATTTTTATATCGCTTATATTAATGTTGTTACAGTTTGTGAAAACAACACCGCGACGCTCTCGTCTGTCAAGACGAGTCAGGTCTATAACTCCCCTTCCCGCAAATGTTATATTATTGCAATTATAAAAATTAATGAACGGATATCTTGTCAGCCCTATTGCATTATCTGCAGCTGCACCCTGTTCAACATATTTATTTTCGTCTTCGGCGCTGTTGATATCATAAAGATGGTTTGCAATAACATAAGCACCTTCACGAAGATAAATCACCAGATTGTTCCGTGATACAAAATTCACATAATCATAATTATAAACGCCTTTGTCAAGGACTATAACATTCTCTTCGCCGTAATCTGCAACAAATTCTGCAATTTCGGCATCTTCATCAACCTTTTCACGCACCATAAGGGTATAGCCGTAATGCTGATCAGCGCCGTTGAAAAGAAAAGTATAAATACCGATTTTATTTATTGAAGCGGTAACGGTATTGTTTTTGCACTGCGCTTTAACTCTATGAGATTCAGGAAGAACAACAGCATTTTTCAGCGTTACATCTGCACCCGTCAGTTCAATATTGAATGAAAATTCTTTGTCAGCATCAACATAAATTTCAGAAAAAGAATGGAGAGTTCCCGTATCATCTGAACGGATAAATACTACAGAAGCATAAACGGGAATTTCTTCTCCGCTTACCTTTGCTGTGTAATACGGCGAGACGGTTATACCGTTAATATCGTCATATCCACCTGACTGAACATATTCGGGAAGCTCGGCTGAAGCGCGACTCACAAGCTCCTGCTCTGTTAGACCTGCTTCCTGAAGGGTAACAATCGCTTCATCAGGATACTGCAAAAATGAAAAATCAAAGTTATCGGTTTCGGGACTAATCACTGCCGGAAAAAGAAGATTTGAAAAAAAGACAGAGAATGCAGTAAAAGCCGTAAATAATAATTTAATAAAACTTTGCATAAATATCTCCACCGTTCATAAGTAACTTAATTATCTGTATTCTATCATTTATATCAAAGAAAATCAAATTAATATTTGAATTTCGGTAACTGTTTTTTTATGTTGTTTTTTATTTATCAAAGTGTTATAATTAAATTCAAAGGTTGGTGAGCATAAACTTATGTATAAAACAGAACTCGGAAAAAGCAGTTTAAAAGTTCCGACGGTAGCCGTTGGCTGTATGAGAATAAGCAATATGAACGAAAAGGAAGTTTCTGCTTTTATTGATACCGCACTTGAAAATGAAGCAAACTTCTTTGACCACGCAGATATTTACGGCGGCGGAAAAAGCGAAGAAGTTTTCGGAAAAGCTATTGCCCCGTCAATGCGTGAAAATATATTTATTCAAACAAAATGCGGAATCCGTCAGGGAAGATTTGATTTTTCGTATGAACATATTACCGAATCGGTTAACGGCAGTCTTAAAAGACTGGGCACCGATTATATCGATGTGCTTCTTCTCCACAGACCCGATGCATTAATGGAACCCGAAGAAGTTGCAAAAGCTTTTGATGAACTTAAAGCTTCGGGAAAAGTCCGCCATTTCGGTGTTTCAAATCAAAATCCTTATCAGATGGAGCTTTTGCAGTCAACCCTCGATATGCCGATTTGCGCAAATCAGCTTCAGTTTTCGGTTATGCACGCCCCTATGATCCAATCGGGAATAAATGTTAATATGTATAATGAATCTGCAATTAACCGTGACGGCGGAGTTCTTGATTATTGCAGACTTAAAAAAATCACCATTCAGCCCTGGTCGCCTATGCAGTACGGCTTCTTTGAAGGCTGTTTCATTGATAACGAGAAATTCCCCGAACTTAACAGCGTGCTTGAAAAAATCGGAAACAATTACGGAGTTTCAAAAACAACAGTTGCTTTTGCCTGGATTCTCCGTCATCCCGCAAAAATGCAACCTGTTACCGGAACAACAAATCTTGATCGTCTCAGAGATTGCATTAAAGCAAGCGATATTAAACTTTCGCGCGAAGAATGGTATGAAATCTACCGCGCCGCAGGAAATATTCTTCCGTAAAATAATAAGGACCGTTTCAGAAGAAACGGTCCTTTAATATTATTTGTGATTCTTGATATAGTGCTTATAGAATTTAACGCAATGCGCGGTTTCCGTAACACCGATGCTTTCATTAGCAGCGTGCATTGCGGCAAGCTGTTCATTGCTCATCTTAATGGGGCAGAATCGAAGGCAGTTATCTGCAACTTCCTCATAATGACGGCAATCGGTTCCGCCTGTCATAAGATAAGGAATAACGCCTGCTTCGGGATAGCATTCATTAAGACACTTCTTTAAGTAATTAAACTCTTCGCCTTTGAAATCAACGCAGTTTGATGCGCTTCTTGCGTGAATAACTTCAAGTTCAAGGTCAAATTTATCTGCATATTTTTTAAGAACGGCAAGTGATGCTTCCGCATTCTGATGCGGTGAGGGACGAAGATTGCAAACAACATAAGCTTCTGTGGGAATAACGTTGGGAGTTTGTGAGCCTTCTGCCATTGTGCAGCAGAATGTTGTTTTGGTAAAGGCGTTGCACATCGGAGAAATCATAGGCAAAACTTTTGTAAGCAAGCCTTTGAAGAGCCACATATTGCCAAGCACCATTCTGAGAGGGAAACCGAGAAGCGGAGCTGCCTGGTCAAGCATCGCATAAACAGGTGCAGATATTTCGGATTTGAAAGGCTTATCTTTTTCAATAGCTGCAACAAATTTTGAAAGTCTTGCAAGAGGAGTGTTTGTTTTGGGTGTTGATGAATGGCCGCCCTTGCCTTTGGCGATAATCTTAACATCTATGTAGCCTTTTTCAAGAATGCCGATAGCGGCACACCAGCCTGCCATTGTTGGCAATGCATTTTTAAGAATTGCACCGCCTTCATCCATTGCAACATCAAGGTGTACACCTTTTGATTTAAGGTGATTTACAAGTTTCTGCGCACCTGTGCCCGAAATTTCTTCATCAATCGCAGTTGCGAGATAAACATCACAAGGAGGCTCAAAACCTTCGGCAAGCAATTCTTCAATTGCCTGAAATTCTGAAAATACGGTTGATTTGCAGTCCATTGCTCCTCTGCCGTGAATATTGCCGTCTGCAATTTCACCTGAGAACGGGTCACGCTCCCAGTTCGGTTCATCTGCGGTAACAACATCCTGATGACCCATAAGAAGAACACCGTTTCTTTTCGGGTCTTTACCGGGCCAACGGAACAAGAGATTTCCTTCGATTTCTGTGCATTCAAGTTTTGAGAAAACAAGAGGGAAATTCTTTTTCATAACTTCGTGAAGCTTATAGAACTGAGTGAGGTCTGTGTTGCCTCTGAGAGAAACGGTGGGCACCTGAATCATCGCAGAAAGCTTCTTCGCATATTCATCTGCTTCTTCTTTTGTGGGATTGATTGCAGGTGAGTTAGTGTTGGGTTTAGCTTTGATTTTAACTGCTCTTAATGCCGCAACCGCCAAAAGGAGAAGCAAAACAGCAAGAACAACAAGCAAAGCAATACCTACATATTTCATATAATCATAACCTTTCTGATTAATTTTTTATTTTATCATTTCATTGAACTGTTCTTCGGTAATTATAGTAACACCAAGAGACTGCGCTTTAACAAGCTTGCTTCCCGCTTCTTCACCCGCGAGAACATAGCTTGTTTTTTTAGAAACCGAAGAAGCGGTTTTGCCACCGAATTTTTCAATAAGCTCACTTGCTTCATTTCTTGAATAAGTGGGCAATGTTCCCGTTAAAACAAAGGTTTTGCCTTCAAAACGGTTATCAATTTTTTCTTTCTGCGAGTTCATATTGACACCGTATGCCGCAAGATATTCAATCTCACGCTTTGACTGTTCAAGCGAGAAAAAGTCAGCAACACTCTTTGCCATAATTCCGCCGAAGCCTTCAATCGAAGCCAATTCATCAATTGATGCATTCATAAGATTTTCCATACTTCCGAAATAATCGGCGAGTATTTTGCCCGCTTTCTGGCCAACATGGCGAATTCCGAGAGCAAAAACAAGCTTTGACAAATCATTTGATTTTGATTTTTCAATTGCCGCAACAAGATTTTCGGATGATTTATCTTTGAACCCTTCAAGAGTCATAAAATCTTCTTTTTTCAGCGTATATATTTCGCTTGCTTTTGAAAGAAGATTTGCTGAAACAAGCTTTTCAAGAACCGCATCACCCAGGCCCTCAATATCCATTGCATCTCTTGAGCAGAAATGAATAAGATTTCTCAGAAGCTGTGCAGGGCACTCGGGATTAACGCATCTTACTGCCGCCTCCCCTTCTTCTCGCATAACTGCTGCGCCGCAAGAAGGACAAACTTTTGGGAGCTCAAATCTTTCGCTGTTCTCTTTATGGCTTACAACACGGATAACCTCGGGAATAATATCGCCTGCCTTGCGGATAACAACTCTGTCACCGAGACGGATATCCTTTTCATCAATAAAATCCTGATTATGAAGTGTTGCTCTTGAAACCGTTGAGCCTGCAACAAGAACGGGCTCAAACACAGCTGTGGGGGTCAAAACACCTGTTCTGCCGACTGCAACCTCAATATCAACAACCGTTGTTTCTTTTTCTTCTGGAGGATATTTAAAAGCGAGTGCCCATCTGGGAAATTTAGCGGTGCTTCCTATTTCTGCACGCTGTGCAAATGAATCTGTTTTAATAACCGCACCGTCAATATCAAACGGCAGAGAAGAACGGATTTCACCGATTCTGTTAAGCTCCGCTATAACCTCTTCAATTGTGCTGAATTTATTATAAAACGGAACTGTTTTGAAGCCGAGTGTTTTGAGGAAATCAATGGACTGTTTATGCCCCGTGATTTCATTACCGCTGTATTGCTGAATATTAAAAACAAAAATATCAAGATTTCTTGAAGCGGTTATTTTCGGATTCTTCTGTCTTAACGAGCCTGCCGCCGCATTTCGGGGATTTTTAAAGGTTTTTTCGCCGTTTTGCTCCTGCTCCTCAACAAGTGAAGCGAAAACTTTTTTTGGCATATAAACCTCGCCTCTGACCTCAATACGTTCAACATCCGTTTTAAGTCTTAACGGAATCGAATTTACTGTTCTGAGATTGGCGGTTACATCCTCACCCGTTACGCCGTCACCTCTTGTTGAACCTCTTACAAAAACACCGTTTTCATATTCAAGCGCAACGGAAAGACCGTCTATTTTAGGCTCAACAACATATTCGGCATCAGGGAAGATTTCTTTAACCCTTGCATCAAAAGCGCGGACTTCATCTATACTGAAAGCATCCTGAAGGCTTTCAAGAGGAACGGTATGAACAACGGGCTCAAACATTCCTTCTGCACTGCCGCCAACCCTTTGAGTCGGCGAATCGGGAGTTATAAGCTCAGGATATTCCTTTTCAATATCCGCAAGCTCCCTTTGCATCATATCGTATTCGTAATCCCCTATTTCGGGATTATCTTCAACATAATATTTATGGCTGTGATAATTAAGCTGATTGCGAAGCTCTTCCGCGCGTTTTTTTGCCGCATCAAACTGCATAATATAATCATCCTTAAAATTTACTGCAAATATTATATATCTCTTTTTCAAAAAAATCAACTGCTAACCATTATTTCCGGAACAGTTCCGACAATAACCGTTTGTGCAACGCAAAATGAAGTTTTCACCTCTTTTGTAACCCTTTTCCCGGGCAAAGTCAGAATGACGGTTGTTTTGACATTCAACATAACATTGTGCTGAGTCTGATTTATTCCTGCCGCTGTAAAAACATTTTCAAAATCGGTGTGTGTTGAGGAAGCAAAACCGACACCAATATCTATGTACGGCCCGATACCTGAAAGAATGGCTATTCCGCTTGCGGTTCCTGCGGAAACAGTTATTTTTGTTTTGTCTTTCTTATTAAATTCATTATCAATAGCATTTGAAACCTGCGATTTCAGCAAATTCATTTTGACTATATCGGTTGTTATTCCCGTAATAACATTATTATCCGAACAGTTAATTTTGACAATTTCAGAATATGACGGTGCATTTTCTGTCAGGATTCTCTCAACAGCTTCATTGACCGTTTTTGAAGATATTGCCTGAGCTTCAAGCGCCGCCAAATCATAAATTTCAGGGCGAAGTTTTGCATCAAGAAGCAGAAAAACAATAAAAAAAATTAAAACAAAACAAATAATCTTAAAACCCAGTGCTCCCCTTTTTCTGTAAAACCGTCTGTACTTCAAAACAATCACCCGATATATTATATGCAAAAAAAGCACTCCCGATATTCGGAAGTGCTTTTAATATTAATCTTCAATTGCTGCTTTTCTTGAGTTGATTGCTTTAAATATTTCAGGGTCAAATTTCGGTGTTCGGTCATAATAATAAAGACCGTTCTGTTCCTGCTCAATATCATAAAGCTGTGTATAGCAGAAGCCGAACATTTTCTCATTATCAAGAAGAATATCGGTAAGACCCTTATAGCGCTCAATGAACTCTTCCTCTGTTTGAGGTGCATTACCGTAACCCCAGGCATCGCCTCTGTCGCCCTTTGCCCACTTGATACCGCCGTATTCACTTACAAAGGTCATACCGCCTGTGTATTTCTGTCTGTCGGGGAAATAGCCGTACATTTCACCGTCGCTTACAAGCTTTTCATAATGCTCTGCAAACTTCTGATCATGCTGCTCATAATCGTGAACATCAAAAATATCGGTTTCAACGTGGAAGTTACCGCTTGTATCAATGCAGGGACGGGTTGTGTCAAGCTGTTTTGTTACTCTGTAAATTATTCTGAGAACATCGTCATACTGCTTTCTGCCGTCTATATCCCAGGTTTCATTGAACGGACACCAGCCGATAAGCGAAGGGTTATTGAAATCTCTTTCAACGCATTCGCACCATTCGGGAAGCATTGCCGCAAGCGAAAATGCATTTGACCAGTCAAGACCCCAGTTACCGTATTCGCCCCACACAATATAGCCGAGGCGGTCACAGTGATAAAGGAATCTCTTTTCAAAAACCTTCTGGTGAAGTCTTGCACCGTTAAATCCAACTGCCATTGATATTTTTATATCATTTTCAAGAGCTTCATCGGTGGGTGCGGTATAGATACCATCGGGATAAAATCCCTGGTCAAGAACAAGTCTCTGATAAACTGATTTTCCGTTGATACGGAATTTGAAGCCGTCAATTTCAATGCTTCTCAAGCCGAAATAGCTGTTAACCTCATCATCGTTAAATGAAAGCTTAAGATCATAGAGTCTGCCGCAGCCAACTTCCCAAAGATGTTTTTCTGAAAGTTTAATTTCACCGCTTACCTGACCTGCAGCCTTCTTTGTGAAGCTGCCCACCTCTTTGCCGTCATAATAAGCAGTTGCAGTAAATTCACCCTTGCCTTCAAGAACGGCATTGATGCCGAGTGTTGCATTATCTGCATCGGGATATACGCGGAAACTCTTAATGTAATTTACGGGAACAAATTCAAGCCATACTGTCTGCCAGATACCTGTTGTTCTTGTGTAATCGCAAGCGTGGGATTTGAGTTCTTCACTCTGCTTACCTCTGGGAACAAGAGGATCTCTTACATCGTCAACTGCGTTCACAACAAGAGTGTTCTCACCAACGGTAAGATATTCCGTTATATCAAAACTGAATGATGCATAACCGCCCTTGTGATAACCTGCTTTTTTGCCGTTAACATAAAGCTTTGCCTCATAATCAACAGCACCGAAATGAAGAATCACCTTGCCGTTAAGGTTTTCTTCTGTTATATTAATGCTCTTTCTGTACCACACAGCAGGAATAAAATCGGTATGTTCAATTCCTGAAAGCTTACTTTCAGGGCAGAAAGGAACAATGATTTTATTATCCCAAACATCTTTTTTAACTATGCCGCTTTCGAACTTGCTGTTACCGAAATCAAATTCAAAATCCCACTCGCCGTTTAAGTTAATCCAATTTTTTCTCTCAAACTGCGGATTAGGATGTTCAGGTCTTGGAATATTCATAATTAATTCTCCTTTAATTTTCAAAAAAGTTATCTTCAATCATCGCGGCAAGGCAATGATAAACAGGTAATGTGAGTTCCTGAACCTTAAAGGTTTCAGTTTCGGGAAGTCTGATTGTTACATCTGCGATATCGGAACATTTGCTTCTGTTTTCACCCGTAACCGCAACAGTTTTTATCCCTTTTGCTTTTGCGGCTTTTAATGCATAAACAATGTTTTCAGAATTACCCGATGTTGTAAATACAATCAAAAAATCATCGGGCTTTGCATAAGCATAAACCTGCTGCGCAAAAACAAGGCTCGGGGCAACATCATTTTCAAAAGCTGTCATCAACGCAGAATGTGAGCAAAGAGAAATTGCGGGCAAACCCTTCTGAAGATTTTCTCCCATAAAAGAATCCGATAAAATTTCTTTCTCTTCTGAAGAAAGCGGTCTTTTTTTGAGAAAACCTTTCATAAGTTCACCTACCAGGTGGTCGCAATCAGCCGCACTTCCGCCGTTTCCGCAACAAAGAAGCTTTCCGCCTTTTAAAAAGCCGTTTTTCATTATATTGAACGCAGAAATTATTTCATCGGAACAGCATTCAAGGCAAGGATAACGCTCAAGAAGTTCATTAAAAATCTTATTCATTATTTTTCGCCCTCCGCAAAATTTTTTGCAACTCCGAGAGCGGCAAAATCTCCGATATTATCACCCAGAAAAGCGGGAACTATTTTACAACATTCAGCAGAAACCGAAAGAGCCTCTCTCTTTATCACTTCGCTCATACTTTCAACAAGCAATCTGCCCGAACGTTGAAAAATGCTTCCTATAACAATCATTTCGGGATTAAGAATATCAATCAATATTGAAAGCCCGAGACCGAGCTTTTCACCACAGCGGCGATAAATTGCATTTGCAAGTCTGTCGCCCCCTGCCGCCGCCTGAGCAACGGTTTTTGCACTTATATCATCTTTGGGAATTGTTGTTGTTCCGTTATAAATCGAAAGCATCTTTTTTGTCATCGCCGCAATACCCGCACCGCTGCAAAAGCCTTCAAAAGAGCCTGCTTTTCCGTAAGCAACGGGGCCGTCTGCATCAAGTCGGATATGGCCAACCTCGCCCGCCGTGCCGCAAGTGCCGGTATAAAGCTTTCCGTTAAGAATAAGACCCGCACCCATACCGGTTCCGAAGGTAAGAAATATCATATTTTCAGTGCCTTTACCCGCGCCGAACTGCCATTCCGCAAGAGCGCAGGCATCAGCATCATTCTGAACCTTACAATCAATTCCGAGTCTTTCTTTCACAATATCGGCAAGAGGCACATTATCCCAATCGGGAAGATTCGGAGGACGCATTATAACACCTGTTTTGCTGTTAAGAGGTCCTCCGCAGCTGACTCCGCACGCAATAACATCTTCAGCTGAAACCCCGTTTCTTTCAAGCAATTCTTCCGAAGAAGAAATCAGTTCATCAACAACCGCTTGCCAGCCTCTTTCGGATCTGGTGTCAAATCTTAATTTGTCTTTAACGGACTCTGCGCTTTTTTCGCTTAAAACAACAGCGCATTTAGTTCCGCCGATATCCATTCCGAGATAATATTTCATAACGAAACTCCCTTTTTGTTATCTGTAAAAAGTATACACAGAATTTATTTTCAAGTCAACAGTTTAGCTTTGTATTTAAAATTAAATTCGGTTAAAATTATATTAAGGAAGTGATTTACTTGGCTGTTACTCTTATCAGGGCGGCAATAATGTATGCAATAATAATTCTGATGATTCGTCTTATGGGAAAAAGACAAATCGCACAGCTTCAACCGTCTGAGCTTGTTATAACAATACTGATTTCGGAAATCGCATCAGAGCCTGTTCAAAATAATAATATTCCTATCTTAAAAACCCTTGTTTCAATTTTTGCTCTTGTTGCATTTGAAGTTCTGAATTCGGCAATCGGGCTCAAAAGCAATAAATTCCGAACTTTGATGCAAGGGCATTCGGTCATTGTTATCCGCAACGGAAAAATTGAAAAACAAGCTTTAAAAGAGCTCAGAATGACTGTTGGTGACCTTATCAGCGCTTTGAGGCAGAAAGATGTTTTTGATATATCAAAAGTGAACTATGCGGTTTTTGAAACCAACGGTCAGATAAGCGTTCTTATGAAACCCGAGTTTGAAAGCGCAACCGCAGGTGACGTTCATAAAACCGCAAAAAATTCAGGTATGCCGTTTGCTGTTATATGTGACGGTAAAATAATAGAAGATACCGTTTCGCAATCAGGAATTGAAATGAAAAAAATTGAAAATGCAATAAAGAAATCCAAAGTGCCTCTTGAAGAAATTCTGCTGATGACAATATGTAAAGACGGAACAACTTATATTGAAAGAAAGGAAAAAGAAGGATGAAACGAATAATTACAGCGATTTTTTTGCTTTCGACATCAGTTATTTTTTCATTTATTTCAAATTATTTGATTATTAATAAAATCGATAATATTTCTGTTTCAATCAGCGAATTGATTCAACTTTCAGAAAATAAATCTTCCAAAGAATTAAAACAAAAGGCAGAAATCATTTCAGAGGAATGGAAAAAAAGCGAATGGATTTTTCATTCATTTGTAACAAGCGAATATATTACCGAAGCCGAAAGAAGCATCGAAATGCTTTCATACCTTTCGGAAATCGAAGATGAATTCAAAGCAAAATGCATTGAGGCTTATGATAATATTCACACAATCAAAGAAATCGAAATCATATCATTTGAAAATATTTTTTAAACAGAATAAAGTGCTATTGTATTTTTATTTCATATATGATAAAATTATGTTGAGCATATAATAAAGGAGGCGGATACTATGGAATATGCCATGCTCATTTTCTGGATTGCTCTGTTGGTTGTATTGATTATTATTGAGGCGGTTACCGCTCAGCTTGTTACAATCTGGTTTGCGGCAGGTGCGGCGGCAGCAATCGTTGCAGAGCTTCTTAATGCACCCCCATGGTTGCAATGGCTTCTTTTTATTACCGTTTCAATTGTTACGCTTATTGCAACAAGACCTTTGGTGCGCAAAGCAACAAAACAAAAAATTCAACCTACGAACGCAGACCGATGTATCGGTCAGACTGCCGTTGTTACGGAAGAAATTGACAACATAGCAGGAAAAGGTCAGGTTCACGTTAACGGAGTTACCTGGACTGCACGTTCATCCGACGGCTCTGTAATTGAAAAAGAGCAAAAGGTTACGGTTGAAAAAATTGAAGGCGTTAAACTGATTGTTAAATCAAATTAAATATTTAAGGAGGAAATCACTATGGATTTTATCGTTGGATTAGTTCTTATTCTTCTTGCGGTTTTTATTATTGCAATAGTAATAATGAACATCAAAATCGTTCCCCAGTCAAAAGCATATGTTATTGAAAGACTCGGAACCTACAGCACAACCTGGCAGACGGGATTCCACATTAAAATTCCTTTTATCGAAAGAGTTTCAAAGCAGGTTTCTCTCAAAGAACAGATTGTTGATTTCCCGCCTCAGCCCGTTATAACAAAAGATAACGTTACAATGCAGATTGACACGGTTGTTTTCTTCCAGATTACAGACCCCAAGCTTTTCTGCTACGGAGTTGAAAGACCTCTTTCTGCAATTGAAAATCTTACGGCAACAACACTGCGTAATATCATAGGCGAAATGGAGCTTGATAACACGCTCACTTCACGCGATGTTATTAATGCAAAAATCAGAGGAATTCTTGACGAAGCAACAGACCCCTGGGGAATTAAAGTTAACAGAGTTGAACTTAAAAACATTCTTCCGCCCAGAGAAATTCAGGATGCTATGGAAAAGCAGATGAAAGCCGAGCGTCAGCGCCGAGAAGCTATTCTTACTGCCGAAGGCGAAAAGGCAAGTAAAATTCTTGTTGCCGAAGGACAGAAAGAAAGCAAGATTCTTGCCGCAGAAGCAGAAAAGCAGAGTGCTATCCTTGCTGCTGAAGCCGTTAAAGAAGCAAAAATCAGAAAAGCCGAAGGTGAAGCGGAAGCAATCCTCAAGGTTGAAGAAGCAAGAGCAAAAGCTATTGAACGAATCAATCAGGCTGCACCCGGTCAGGGATATTTAACAATAAAGAGCCTTGAAGCTTTTGCGGAAGCCTCAAACGGTCAGGCAACAAAAATTATTATTCCAAGCGAAATTCAAGGTATAGCAGGTCTTGCCGCAAGCGCAAAAGAAGTTTTATCAGATAAACAATAAGCAACAAAAAATCGACCTTCACAGCAATGTGAAGGTCTTTTTTTAATCCTGCAAATCTGCTGCGGCATTATCGTTCAGCAAATTATCGTTTGCAAGATCGCTGTCAAATTTCAAGGAGAAATCTCAATAATTCTTCTTGTTTTCGCCGTTGTTGTTCTTTTTGTTCTGCTGGTTATTCTGCTGGTTGTTTCTGTTTTCAGCGTTTCTGTCTGTCATTTTTATCACCTCGCATTAGTATTATGTCCCTCAATGCAGCAATTATAACTTTTTATTTAAATCTCCGTTTGCGGGGTTATCAAGAAGTTTTCCGTTTTCGGCAAATCTTGAACCGTGACACGGGCAATCCCAGGAATGTTCTGCTTTATTCCATTTTAAAGCGCATCCGAGATGAGGACATCTTTTTGAAAAAGGATTAATAATATTTATAACAGACTCAAAACCGTTTATCGCAAGCTGAGGATGAAGGATATTTCTTGACGGATTATAAAGTTCTGTAAATTCACTTTTTCTGTTCATAATCAAATCAGTCAATAACAGTGCCGAAACCATTGACCCCGTCATTCCCCATTTATTAAATCCCGTTGCAGTATACAAATCAGCTGTGTTTTTTGAATATCTGCCGATATAAGGAATACCGTCAAGGGTTAAGCAATCCTGCGTTGCCCAAAAATATTTTTCGTTTGCTTCAGGGAATTTTTCCTTTGCAAAAGAACGCAGTTCATTCCAATCACCGCCGTTTTTTCCTGTTCTGTGTCCCCCGCCGCCAAGCAGGAGCAAATCGCCACAGTTTCTGAAAGAAAGACCTTTATCGCTCTCATCAACATACATCCCCTCAAAATCAGGTGCATTTTCAAACGCTGACACATATGAACGGTGTTGATACATTTTGATAAAATACCATCCGTGTTTGTTGATAAACGGAAAATGTGTTGTTACAATAACCTTATCTGCATATATTTTACCGTAATCGGTAAATGCCGTGTTACCCAGCATTTCTCGTACAAAGGTATTTTCATAAATGTTAAGATGTTCTGATAACCCTGCAAAGAATTTGAGAGGATTAAACTGAGCCTGATTATTAAATTTAACCGCACCTGAGGTTTTAACAGGAATTTTCAGTTCCTCAGAAAATTCGGCTTTATAACCTATTTTATCCAACGCTGAAAGCTCTTTTTCAATCTTCAACGGATTGTCAACAGAATAAACAAAATTATCTTTTTTCTCAAAATCGCATTCAAAAAGCTTTGACATTTCCTCGTATTTTTCCAATGCCTGCTTGTTAGACTGCAAATAAAGAACAGCCATCTCTTTGCCGTACTTTTTAAAAATCTTGTTGTAAATCAACCCGTGCTGAAAGGTTATTTTTGCAGTAGTGTTTTGAGTTACTCCGCCGCATATTCTATCTTTTTCAACCAAAACGCAGTTTACCCCTGCATTCTGAAGAAAATAAGCCGTCAGCAACCCCGCTGCACCGCCGCCTATTATCAACACATCACACTTCAAATCGCCTTTTAATCTTTCAAATTTCGGCAAATCAACACTTTTTTTCCATACCGAATCCATAGCATCACCGTTTTTACTTTTTCTTTTTATTCTTTGAAAACAATAAATTTTTATACTTATAGTGACAGAAGAAATAAAATGTGATAAAATAAATTAAAAATTTCCGAGGTGAATTTATGAGTCAATCTTTTTCAATCGGCAACGCAGTAAAAGAAAGATACAGCGTAAGAACCTACAGTAAACAATCGATAAGCGCAGAAACAAAAAAGAAAATTCTTGATTACGCCAACTCTCTCAACAACCCTTTCGGAGTTAAAATCAATTTTAAATTTATTGAAAAATCCGCATCTGACAATGCTGAAAAGCTCGGCACATACGGCTTTATCAAAGGCGCAGATCTCTTTATCGGTGCAACGGTTCCGAAGGTAAAATGCGCTCAGGAAGCACTCGGTTATGATTTTGAAAAACTTATTCTCTATATAACAAGCCTGGGGCTCGGAACCTGTTGGCTTGGCGGAACTTTCAATAAAAGCGCCTTTGCCGAAGAAATGAAGGTTAAAGAAAATGAGCTTTTCCCGATTGTTACGCCCGTTGGTTATCCCGCCTCAAAACTTCGTCTGACGGAAAAAGTTTTTCGCCGTTCCTTAAAAGCAGACAACCGCCTTGAATGGAACGAACTGTTTTTCTTCAACGATTTCAAAACTCCTCTTGAAAAAGAAATAATAAATGATTATATTCAGCCTCTCGAAATGCTCCGCCTTGCGCCCTCTGCTAAAAATCAACAACCGTGGAGAATTGTTTTTGACGGAAAAGCATTCCACTTTGTTCAGCTTTATTCACACGGCAACAATGACGGAAGCGGTCAGGAAATGCACAGAATCGATATGGGCATTGCAATCTGCCATTTTCACCTTGCTTTAACAGATTCAAATCTTTCCGGTAAGTTTGAAAAGTTTGAAACTCTTGATTTTGCACTTCCCGAAGGGGCAACTTATATAACATCCTGGGTAATTGAATAAAGAATGCACTCCCGAAAACGGGAGTGCAAAATAATATTTTAAAAATCACTTGATTTTTAATTAATAATGTTATATAATTTTCGGGCATCGGGGTATAGCGCAGTTGGTAGCGCGCTTGGTTCGGGACCAAGAGGCCGTGGGTTCAAATCCCGCTACTCCGACCACTCAAAAAGCCTTGTATATCAACGGTTTTGCCGTTTGATACACAAGGCTTTTTCTTTATATTTTTATTCAGGTGTATAAAAAATGGCTAATTAACACACAAATTATCACCTTTAAGCAAACTCTTTTAATAATTCAGGAAGATTGCCGAGATCTGACAGAACCATTATCAACGCCTTGAAAATCCACTTGAGTTGATTCAAAAAATTATTTCCAGTGGCTTTGTTTGCTTGAAGTTCCTGTGTGTTTTCAATAAAATCTGCTGTTTTTATAAATGTAAAATCGCATTCCGCAGAGGAATGATCGGATATTACTTTTCCGTTGTCATCACAAACTTCAACATATCTGAAATCACTTACAACAACATCAACACCGCCGCCCGATTTATACATAAATCTTTCAACAGAGTCCCAATTGCCCCAGGCAGGAAGACCTGATATATGCCAATTATAAAGATTAAAATAGTCGCCGTTGTTGTGATATTCTATCCACGCATCCTTTAATCCGCACTGAAGATAAAGCGTTTTATAAAGTGCCCCGTCATCTTCGTGAACGTGCATATAACTGTTGAAATCTCCCGTTACTATTATGGGTCTGTCGTTTTCAGCAGAGCGTGCCTGAATGAATTCGGCAAGCTGTTTGAATTGGCTTGTTCTTGCGGCGATTGAGCCCTTTCCGCCATAGGCATCGGCGTGCAAATTATAGAAATCAACATATATTCCGTTGCCGACGTCAATAACTGAATACACAAAACCTTTAGGGGTAAGTTCATCGGAACCGTCTGAAAGAATTCCGCTGGCTTCGTTCCAGCTAACTCTGGTTTCATTATATACAGGCATATTTTTTGTGAAGATATTAAGTCCGTCACCGCCGGGAATACCACCCGTGTGGTTGGTTATATAATCAAAACCGCTTAAATTATTGATAAGATGCTTGTGATAGCCGAAATCCTCCTGAACAGCAACAATATCAAAATTATTATTTGAAAGATATTGCCCTGCAGCCTTTTGATTGGCAATCACATTTTCACCGTTTAATGCTGAAAAAGGCAGACCCGCAACATTGAAATTAACCGTTCTGACAGTATGTTTTTCGGATTTATCATAATCATAAAGTTTTATATCAAAGTATTCATTATATTCTTTTCCGTTGCAAATATATGTGAGTCTCCAATAAATCCTGTCATAATCCCTGAAGCCCTCAAAATCTTTGTCTTTTAAGTAATCTCTGTATAATATGCCGTATTCATCTTGTTCCGCAACTGTTTCAATACGTTTAAATGTCAAGGGTTGGCTATAGTCAATATTGCCATTTTCATCTTTTGACCAATATGAAGGGTTTTCCGCATCATTAAGAGAAACTCCGCGCCAATCGGTTTCGCCGTTAAGAGAAACCTTACACTCAAATTTTGTTGTTCCCGCAGGAAACACAAAGGTGTATGCAAGGTCGTTGAGTTCACGGGATATAGCATAATCGCCCTGAACACTTTTTTCTTTGATGTTATAAGATAAATGGCTCGGGAACTCCATCTGATAAAGGGTTGATTTATAAAGAAACGGCGCAATTTCAACCTGAACGCCGTTTTCAGTTTCAAAGCTATCGGCGTATGCAACAATACTATTGGTAAAGCAACCCAGAGTAATTACAACCATTAAAATAAAACATAATATTTTTTTCACTATACTTCCCCTAACTATTCATAACTTTTAATTCTATAATAGCATATTTTATACTGAAATTGTTAGCAAACTGTAAACAAAATTCGTAATTATGGTATTGTAAAGCATCATCTGTATGTGATAATATAAATTAAATTGAAATTCACACTTTATTATATCTGCAGGTGAAAATTATGGATTATAAAAGAATTTTAAAAACTGATTGGAAAGCAAAATGGATTTGGCTCGACGAAGAAAAAGAAAGCAAAAATTCGTGGATTTGTTTTAATAAATCAATAAACATTTCGGAGCTTCCCGAAAAACTTTTTGCCAATATAGCGGCAGAAAATAAATATTGGCTTTATATCAACGGCGAATGTGTTGTTCGTGAAGGTGGATTAAAAAGAGGTCCGTCCCCTACCGGCTGTTATTATGACGAAATTGATATTGCAAATTATTTTGTCAAAGGCGAAAATCTTATAAGCATTCTTGTTTGGTATTGGGGCAATGAAGCAAGCTATTCAAGCTCCGATGCAGGTCAGGGCGGATTGCTTTTTGAAGCAGAAAACGAAAATATTTCTATTATCTCCGACAATAGCTGGAGTGTAAATAAACATCCCGCATTCAAAGAGGATAAAGGCAAATTGCAGCCTAACTACAGACTTCCCGAAAGCAATATATATTTTGACTCCCGTGAAGATATCAAAGATTGGAACAGCTTGGGATATGATTTTTCAGGTTGGTGCAAAGCAACTGAATATGCAGTTGGCGGTAAAGGCTGCTGGGGCGAAACATACCGCAGAGAAATACCGATGTTCAAAGATTTCGGTCTGAAAGATTATGAAAACAGTTCAGATTTTGAGGGCAAGAATTTTAAATTAAAGAAAAAAATCACGCTGAAAATCCCCTATAATGCTCAGCTTACACCGTATCTTGAAGTTGATGCGAAAGCGGGCAAAAAAATTGTTATAACAACCGAAAACACTTGCACGGGGTCAATCCACAGCACATATGTAACTAAAAAAGGAATTCAGGCTTTTGAATCCCCTGCCTGGTTTAACGGTGAACAGATAACCTATGAAATTCCGTCAGGCGTTAAAATCATCAGTCTCAAATACAGAGAAAGCGGCTATAATACCGAATTCTGCGGAGAGTTCAGATGCGAAAACAAAGATATGAACACCCTTTGGCAAAAATCTCTGCGCACTCTTTATGTTACAATGCGAGATAACTTTATGGACTGCCCCGACAGAGAAAGAGCTCAATGGTGGGGCGATGTTACAAATGAAATGATGCTCACAATGTACAGCCTTGCCCCCTCATCATATCAGCTTTATCTCAAGGGTGTCAACACAATGCTCTCTTATGTTAATCCTGAAACAAAGGTGCTCCAGACTGTTGTGCCGATTAAAAACGATTATTTTGAGCTCCCCTGTCAACAGCTTGCGGGCGTTGGTGGTTTCTGGACTTACTTTATGTATACGGGTGACAAAGAGTTTATTAAATCAGTTTACGGTTCAGCTGTTGATTATATTAATCTTTGGAATATTCAGGATAACGGGCTTGTTGAACACAGAAGCGGTTCATGGGATTGGCAGGATTGGGGCGATAAAATTGATATTGCTCCACTTGAAAATGCCTGGTATTACTATGCTTTAACTGCCGTTAAAAATATGGCAGAGCTTCTCGGAGATGAGAACGCTGAAAAAGAATTTGAAAAGAGATTAAATTCTCTTTATATTGCTTATCAATCATTATGGGAAGAAAAAGGATATAAAAGCCCCGATAACGAAGGCTATGATGACAGAGGAAACGCCGTTGCTGTGCTTTCGGGTATATGCCCCAAAGAAAACCACGGCAAAATAAAAGACTTGCTTTTTGAAACACGAAATGCAAGCCCTTATATGGAATATTATGTTCTTGAATCATTATGCAGAATGGAAGAGTTTGCTCTTGCCGAAAAGAGAATGTGCGAAAGATACAAAGAGATGATTGAAGAGGATTATTCAACCCTCTGGGAAAACTGGATTAAAAAAGACGGAACATCAAATCACGCCTGGACAGGCGGCCCGCTCGTTATAATGAGCAAGCATATCGCAGGAATAAAACCGCTTACTGCGGGTTATGAGAAAATCGAAATCAAGCCGCAATATAATCTTCACGATAATATTTCCTGCACAGTACCCGCAATTATCGGTGATATAAAGCTTGATATTGAAACCATTAATAATAAAACAATAATAAAACTTGAATATCCCGAAAAATCGGAGGTTGTTCTGTATGTTCCCGAAAATGCAGTTATAACCGCAAACGGAAAAGAATATACCGCCAATAATTCTGTTTTAAAATTTAAACAATAAGCAAAACGGCTTGAACGATTTGTTCAAGCCGTTTAATCATTTTATTTGCTGAGTTTGATTGTATAGAGCCAGTTACTGTCAAGATTATCGGGGTTAATTGCAGGGAAAACGATTTCAGCTTTGCCGCCGTTATCCTTGATTTCAAGCTCTGCATCGCTGCCGAGAAGGCAAGCTTTCATTGCGGGGTCATAATCAACAAGTTCAAGAACCTGCGAACCGAACGGGAATCTGTTGATTATTGCGTAAACATCTTCGCCCTTCTTTGTGTAATAAACACCGTTCTGAAGATTCTTGGAATAAATGCGTGTGCCGTAAATTGCTTCGCCGTTAACACGCAGCCAATCACCCATCTGAAGAAGTCTTTCTTCCATAATAACGGGAATTGTGCCGTCTGCGGCGGGTCCGATATTAAGAAGGAAATTGCCGCCCTTTGAAACAAGGTCGCAAAGCATTTCAATGAGCTCTTTTGCACTGAGATAATCGCAAAGGTCTTCATTTCTGTTAAAACCGAACGACCTGCCGATACCTCTGCATTCCTCAAAGGGCCTGTCAAGCTCAACATCTTCAATTTTCTTGCCCTCTTCAATCCAGCCGTATTCGCTGGTGAAATTGCCGCCGAGTCTGCCTCTTGTATCTTTGCCCCAACGGTCATTTGGAACTATGAAATCCTTGACACTTGACTCATTGTAAAGCCACTGAAGGAATTCGGTTGAATGCCATACGGATGAGGGATGCTCCCATTCACCGTCTGTAAAAAGAGTATTGGGCTGATATTTTTCAACAAGCTCTTTAAGCATGGGAATAAGATGCTCTGTTGCATACTGTTCGGGGTTTTTAAGATATGTGGGGTGGAACCATTCATAAACTGAATGATAAACACCGAAACGAACATCGGTGGGCACAAGTGCATCTTTTAACTCCTGCAGAAAATCTCTGTGAGGGCCAACATCAACGGTGTTCCAGTTCCACGCATAGTCTGTTTTATAAAGGCAATAACCGTCGTGGTGCTTCGAAACAATATTTATGTATTTTGCACCGCTCTTAACAAAAAGGTCTGCCCACTTCTTTGCATCAAAAAGCTCTGCTTTAAATCCGCTTACAAAATCTTCATACTTGGTTTTTTCGCCATAAACTCTGTTATGGAAATCAAGCACTTCGCCTTCCTGCTCAATCTGTCTCATATACCATTCGGCATAATCGCCTTTCTTGGTATATGCGGGAACAGTATAAAGTCCCCAATGAATAAAAATACCGAATTTTGCATCGCCGAACCATTCGGGAACGGGGCGTGAATTAAGGGATTCCCAATTATTTTCGTACATTTCAATCACTCCGATTTTATTTGCATTTTAAGGAATTATATCATCTGATAATAAACTCGTCAATGAGTTAAAAGAATTATTGCTCGCAAAGCATTCCGTGATAAACACCCATCCAATAAGGTAATGTGTATGTTGTTGAGCCCTGCATACAGCCCGTATGATGGTAGCCATCGATATAATAAGATGATGTATTATATTTATAAAGCATTCTTTCATCGGGAGCGGCAACCGCCCAATCAAGCTTTGATGCTTTGAGAGCAAATTTAACTATATCCGCAATCCCCGGATTTTCGGTTATTTCGGGAAGCGCAGGGCTTGTTCTTAAATCATAGCTCAAAACAACATTGAAATTAAGACCTATTTTTGAAAGGCTGAGCTGTGCAATATCATCACGGTTTTTGTTTGATGCGTGATACATTATCAAATCAGCAGGGTGACGGCTTAAAGACCATGCCGCCGTTTCAACGATGTTTCTGCCGTATGCATCGGTGATTTTTTTATCGGGATATGCAAGCTGATAAATATAATACCAAAGAGGATTTTCGCTGTATTTTATTGAGTACCACCAATCGTCAATGGCATCGCGGTAATACTTAAGAATCTTTTCGTCGTCCTCAAGCTGGAACATAACATAGAACCCGAGCATCGCCATTTCTTCGGACGAATAATTAACAATATATCTGTAAACAATCTCAACAAGATCTGTGTTGCTGAGCATTCCTACAAGATTGCCGAGCAAAGGAATTGTTGCATCAGCAGCAAAGAATTTTATTGCGGAAAGCATTCTTTCATAATGCTGTGCAGTTACCTTTGCATATTCATATGCAGGGTCAAGAGCTGCCATACGGTATTCGTTTTCCCACTTCTGATAGCCTGTAATGTAAGCCGCGGTTTTAAATACTGAAAGCAAAACAAATGCATGAAGCGAAGATTCGGCAACAGAGCTTGATGCGCTTGTCAGAGAACGGCTGAAATTTGCCCAGGTTGTAGGCTGACCCGTTGCATCGCAAAGCATATAGCTGTTATCGCTCAGATGCTGTGCAAGATTATCAATTGCATTAACAAGCAATTCCTTTAATTCGGGGTCTTCGGGTGCAATGATATCATACATAAGTTTGAATAAAAACATATGCCCTATCAATTCATCCGCACTCGTATCGGTTTTATAAATAATATCTTCGGGTAAAACTTCGGGACCGAGCAAATCATTCCAGAGTCTTTCAGGCACCTTTGCCGACGCATCAACTGTTACACCTCTCAGGTTTTCTCCGTTAAGAAGATAGCCGCTCTGCCCCTCCTGCTTATCAGAAAAGCCCGTTGCCGTGCCGTCATTATTTACAGACCAATAAATATTATCATGTCTGCTAACGCTCTCGGATTTTAATGAAAATGTTCTTGCAGGGAATCCCTCAATTAGGCGTGTCTGTTTTTCATATTCAGTGTTCGGATTTGCATAGGGATTTGACCAGTCATCTGCACTAACCGCTTCATAAAAGCCTTTACCTTTAAACTTTGCAGTTGAATTCAGAACAGAAAATGATGCCATTGCTTCGTCAAAAACCTTTGCAGGGCTCTTTGCGGGAAGTATAACAGATGAATCTCCACCTTTTTCAAGAGCATCTCCCGAAAGCCATCTGTCGCTTGTTGTTCCGGGTATATTTTGGGGAATCTGTCTGCGGATATATGCCTCTGTTGTGCCCGAACGCATAGAAATATAATAAAGCAAAAGAACTGCTTCAGATGAACTGTATGCCGCTTTTTTTGCCTCTTCTATCTCCTGCGGTGTTGCATCGGGGTCATCTCGCAAAGTTGCATAACGCATTAATTCGCCCGCACTGTACATTGAAGTCCACAAACCGTCATTATCGCTTTCATAGCTTGTCCATCCGTTGCTTGATGCATAAGCCTGGTCAACAAGACCGTGTCTGCTTACATTTTGCTGTGTAAGACCGCTTAAATATGATGCTTTTAATCTTCCTGAAGCCTCCATCATTATAATATGGGTTACACCTTTTTCCATAACAGTCCATATTCCGTTTTCACCGTCAGGGAATATTGCAAGAACGTTTTCGCTGTCATCGGAATAAAAATATCTGTCACCCATAAATCTCTGTTCAACGTCTCTCTGTGTGGGTGCATTCTTATCGGTTCGCAAAACGCCGTAGTCGGTTATTTCCCAGACCGCTCCGTCTGCGGTTACGGCTTTCTGATAATCGGAATAATCTTTAGCCGCATATACATAATCAGGAATTGCCTTGCTGCCGTGAGGAAATCTTTCAACAAGTTTCTGAAGATTATTAACTTCATTGATTCCTTCTGATTTATAATCATTTTTTCTGTTTTGATTTTCAATCAGCGTCGGTGTTTCAACAACTTTTAATATAACGCTGTCCGAAAAGCCGCTGCCCTTTGCGGTTACGGTTGCCTCTCCCTCGGAAACGGCAGTTACCCTGCCCCATTTATCAACGGATGCAACATTTTCGGGTTCAACCGACCATTCAAGATTTCTGTTTGTAATCTTTTCAGAAAAAACACATTCAAGTGTTCTGCTGTCACCGATGCAAAGCTCCCAATCTTCGGGCACAACTATTCTCAAATCTTTATTTATCGGAAAGAATCCGGTTATAAGCGAAGACAATGTTATGCAAAACGAAAGAACAACCGAAACCAATTTATTTATCATACTCTATCCTCCGAACAAAAGCATATTTTTGCTATTTTTAATAATAAATATTATACATATATTTGTCAATAAGAAGAATAAATAAAGCTCTAAAGTTATTGACTTTGATTGAATATTATGATATTATCATTAAAAATAAATGTTGTGGAGGATACTACAATGAAACATATCAAGACTCTTGAAACACGCAATCTTTGCGAAAGCGCTAAGAACGGCGGCTGCGGCGAATGCCAGACATCATGCCAGTCCGCTTGCAAAACAAGCTGCGGTATCGCTAACCAGCAGTGCGAAAACACTAAGGAAAGCAAGTAATTTCAAAAGTTGAAATGCCGCCCGTAATGGCGGCATTTTTTATGTATAGGGTGAATATAAAATGATACATCAGTATAAACTTAACGGATACAATATTGTTCTTGATATTTGTTCAGGCTCTGTTCATGCGGTTGATGACATTGCTTATGACATTATTTCGATGTTTGAAAACAAAGATAAAACAACCGTTTTAAAAGATATTTGCGCAAAATATCCCGAAGTTTCAGCAAGTGAAATTGAAGAATGTTATGGCCAGATTGTTGAATTAAAAGAGAACGGCAAGCTTTTCACTCCCGAAACTTTTGAGCCGATGGCAGGTCATTTAAAGGCAAAAACAGCGGGTGTTGTTAAAGCTCTTTGCATTCATATTGCCCACACCTGCAATCTCAACTGTTCATATTGCTTTGCAAGTCAGGGTAAATACCACGGTGAACGCGCTCTTATGAGTTTTGAAGTCGGTAAAAGAGCTCTTGATTTTCTTATTGAAAATTCAGGCACACGCCGCAATCTGGAAGTTGACTTTTTCGGCGGTGAGCCTCTGATGAATTTTGATGTTATTAAGCAGATGGTTGCATATGCACGCAGCATTGAAAAAGAACATAATAAAAATTTCCGTTTTACTCTCACAACAAACGGCGTTCTCATTGATGACGATGTTATTGATTTTGCAAACAAAGAAATGAGCAATGTTGTTCTGAGCCTTGACGGAAGAAAAGAAATACATGACCGCTACCGTGTTGACTATGCAGGCAACGGAAGCTGGGAAAAGATTGTTCCCAAATTCCAGAAACTTGTTGAGGCTCGTGGCGGAATTAACTACTATATGAGAGGCACTTTCACTCACGCCAACCCCGACTTCTTAAAAGATATTCAGCAGATGCTTGACCTTGGTTTTACCGAACTCAGCATGGAACCTGTTGTTTGTGCACCAGGTGACCCCTCCGAGCTTACCGAGGATGATAAAGCAATCGTTCTTGACCAATATGAAAAGCTTGCAGAGCTTATGCTCAAACGTGATAAAGATAAGAAACCTTTCACTTTCTATCACTATATGATTGACCTTACGGGCGGCCCCTGCATTTACAAAAGAATTTCAGGCTGCGGTTCAGGCACCGAATATATGGCGGTTACACCCACGGGTGAGCTCTATCCCTGCCACCAGTTTGTTGGCGAAGAAAAATTCAGACTCGGTGATATCTGGAACGGCGTAAACAATACAGAAATTCAGAATGAATTTGCAGAATGCAATGTATATTCAAGACCCGAATGCCGTGATTGCTGGGCAAAGCTTTATTGCTCAGGCGGATGCGCCGCAAACGCATACCATTCAACCGGTTCGGTTAAAGGTGTTTATAAATACGGCTGCGATTTATTCCGCAAGAGAATGGAATGCGCAATTATGGTTGCAATTGCAAGAGCTTTTGAAGGTGAAGAATAATGAACACTCCGATTTGCGATTTTGTTAGTCAATACAAAAAGAGCAATCCCCTGCGCTTTCATATGCCGGGTCATAAGGGTGTGAAATTCACAGGCATTGAAGATGCAGATATAACCGAAATAAGCGGTGCGGACAGCTTATACGAAGCAAGCGGAATAATAAAAGAAAGCGAAAAAAATGCAAGCAGACTTTTCGGATGTGAGACTCTTTATTCTGCAGAAGGTTCTTCACTTTGCATTAAAGCAATGCTTTATTTAACGGTTCTTTTTGCAAAGCAAAACGGAAAAAGACCGCTTATCTGGGCAGGCAGAAATGTTCATAAAAGCTTTCTTCACGCCGCTGCGCTTCTTGATTTTGAAACTGAATGGCTTTATTCAGAAGAAAAAAGCTCATATCTTTCGTGCTTTATCGACGCTGAATTTCTTGACAGAAGATTCAGTGAATGTGCAGAGCTTCCCGTTGCGGTTTACATCACATCTCCTGATTATCTCGGAAACATAACAGATATAAAATCCGTTTCAAATGTTTGCAAAAAGCACGGTGTTTTGCTTATCGTTGACAACGCACACGGTGCATATCTGCGATTTTTACCCGTATCGCTTCACCCGATTGATTTGGGTGCTGATATTTGTTGTGATTCAGCGCATAAAACCCTTCCCGTACTAACGGGCGGTGCATACCTGCATATTTCAGACAGTGCGCCTGATATATTTTCCGTTCAAGCAAAAAATGCACTTTCATTATTCGGCTCAACAAGCCCGTCATATTTAATTATGCAATCACTTGATTGTGCAAATAAATATCTGAGCGATGGTTATTCAGATAAACTTTCAGTTTTTATAAAAGAAATTGACAATCTGAAACAGTCATTAAAAGAACATGGATTTGAGCTTTACGGAAACGAGCCGCTTAAATTAACAATTAAAACAAAACCTTACGGATACAGCGGATATGAACTTGCCGATTATCTTTCAGATAAAAATATCATTTGCGAGTTTGCAGACCCCGATTTTATTGTTTTTATGATTACTCCCGAGAACGGCTTTGATTCTCTGTCTGTGCTGAAAGATGCACTTTTATCAATAGAGAAAAAAGCCGTAATCGAAAAAGCTCCGCCGAAATTCAATATTCCCGAAAAAAAGGTTTCTGTAAGAGAGGCTGTTTTTTCGGAATCAGAAGTTGTTCCCGTTTCGGAAAGCATCGGCAGAATTCTCGCTTCGCCTTGCGTTGCCTGCCCTCCCGCAGTCCCGATTGTTGTTTGCGGAGAAGAAATTGATAAAAACGCCGCAGAATGTTTTGAATATTACGGAACAGAACAATGCACGGTAATTAAATAACCACAGCCTCATACACCGCATTTGGCGTATGAGGCTGTTTTCGTTATTGTTTTGTTTCTTCTGTTGTTATTATTTCCGTTATCACGGTTTCATCAGTTTTCTCCGATTTATTTATATCAGCTTTTATAAGGCGATAAATAACAGCGGCAACGGGAACTCCTATTAACATTCCCCATATACCGAGAACCCCGCCGCCGAGTGTTACAGCGGCAAGCACCCATAATCCGGGCAGACCGATTGATGAACCGACAACTCTGGGATAAATAAGATTGCCTTCAATCTGCTGAAGAATAATTATAAAAACAAGGAAAATAAGTGCTTTAACGGGAGACTCCATCAGTATAAGAAATGCTCCGACACCTGCACCGATAAAAGCTCCTACAATCGGAATAAGTGCGGTAAATGCCACAAGAGCACCAATCATCGGTGCATACGGAAGCTGAAGAATAAGCATTCCCAGCATACAAAGGGTACCTAGAATTACCGCTTCGGTGCACTGACCGACGATAAAGCTGCGGAAACTGTCATTGGCAACCCCTGCAACATATGCGATTTTCTTTGCTTTTGTTTCAGGTACATATCGTTTCTCAAGTTTTTTGATTTGCTTTGAAAGATTATCCTTGCTTAAAAGAAGATAAAGAGCAAAAATAAATCCGATAATTCCGTTTGAAAGAAGCGAGAAAACAGAAGTTACCGCAGTAAACGCAACATCAACAACACTTCCGAGACCAGATGTAAGGGTTTTTGCAATCTCGCCTATCTTTGATTTCCAATCAATGGTTGAAAGGGCATTAACGATTTTTTCCGAACCCAGATCCCATTCTTCAAGCTTTGCGATAAGCATATTTATTGCGCCGGGCAATTCATCTATAAGCATCTTTATGCAGGCAACAAGCTGCGGTGCAACCAATCCGATAACAAGAGCAATAATTCCTGCCAGAGTTATTACCGCACCGACAAGGCAAACGGGTCTGCGGCTTGAAACAACCGATTTGCTTTTTGACTTCGGAAAGTAGTGTCTTTCATAAAAGCTCATTAAAATATTAATCAGATAAGCGGCAACAGCACCGATAAACAGCGGAGTTGCGGCAGAAAACACGGTTGAAATAACATTTGAAACCGAGGGCCAGTAATGTATGCACAGATAAAGAATAAATATACTTAAGCCAACCTTAAAGCAGGTTTTCCATTCAATTTTCGGCATTTCTCTTTTCCTTCCTTTATTTTTTAATTATTATAAATCATTATATATTTCATTTCAACACGATTTTGTTAAAATTCCAAAAACATATATGCAAAAGTGTCAGTTTGTATGATTTTAAGGGTTTTTTCCGATATTTTTGGGGTTTTGTCTGTTTACAAAACTGAAAAAATTAAGTTATTATCTACAAGGTTAATTTAAATACAAAAAATGCAGAGGTAATTATGAGAATTGATACAGAATTTTACAGCAGAATCCACACTGTGCGTGACCTTATTGATAACAGTGCAGAAATGTATGGAGAAAAGGCATTCATAAAATATTTCAAGGGCGAAGAAATTGTTGAAAAGAGCTTTATTGAGCTTCGTGAAAACAGCCTTGCTCTCTGCCGTTTCATCCGTTCGGTATGCGACAGAAGAATGCATATTGCCGTTATAGGCAAAACATCATATGAATATATCACAGCAATAACAGGCACCCTTGTAAGCGGTAACGTTTTCGTTCCGTTTGCTCCCAATATTACTGTTGAGGAAGCTTGCGAGCTTTTTGAAGACGGCGACATTGAAGCAATATTTTATGAAGACGCTTTTGACGCAACAGCAAAACAGATTGCCGAAAAATACGGTAAGCTTAAAGTTATTGTTAACATGGCTGATGCAGCGTGGTTTGCAAACATCTATGAGAACTACGGTTCCGCTTCAGAATATGCTTCTCTTTCAGATATTGAACTTGATCCCTCGGAATGTGCAGCAATCATCTATACATCAGGCACAACAGGTGTCAGAAAAGGCGTTATGCTTTCTTCTGAAAACCTTATTTCAAATGTTACTTATACAGATTTCATTATGGACAGCGACGACATCCTTCTTTCTGTTTTGCCCATGCATCATATTTTTTGTTTCACAAGCGACTATTTCTCCCCCCTTCTTAACGGCCACACAGTTTGTCTTAACGGCGATCTCGCCAATATCGGCAGAAGTCTTCAGACATTCCAGCCCACAACAATGAGACTTGTTCCCATGATTTGTGAAACACTTATCAGAAAAGTTGCAATTCTTCACAAGAGATTCCCCATGCTTCCCCCCAGAGAAGTTGCAGAAAAAGTTTTCGGCAAAAACATTCGATGGGTTGCTGTTGGCGGCGCTGCCGTTTCATTGAAGCTTGTTGAAGAATATGAAAAATACGGCATTATTCTTCGTGTTGGTTACGGTATGACAGAAACCAGCCCCAAAATTACAACCGGTGACTATTCAAACAGCAATAAAGGCTCAAGCGGCAAGATACTCAAGAGCATTTTTGATGTAAGAATTGTTGACGGCGAAATTCAGGTTAAGGGCAAATGCGTAATGCTCGGTTATTATAAGAAGCCCGAAGAAACCGCAAAGGTATTTACAGAAGACGGTTATCTGAAAACCGGTGACCTCGGAAGAATCAGCGATGACGGCACTCACCTTTTCGTAACAGGCAGACTCAAGAATCTTATCATCCTTTCAAACGGTGAAAACATTTCTCCCGAAGAACTTGAAAATAAGTTTGTTGATGAAAAAGTAATCAAAGAAATCGTTGTAAGCGAAGAAAACGATAAAATCATTGCTGAAGTATTCCCCGATAAGGAATTTGCCGAGTCAATGGGCATTGAAAACATCGAAGAATATCTTAACGAAAAAATCAAGGAAGCTAACGCAGGCGAAAAGGTTGAAAGAGAAATTGCTGCTTTACGCCTTCGTGAAATGCCTTTCCCCAGAACAACAACAGGAAAAATCAAAAGAAAAACAGTTACTTTTTAACTGAAAATTTAAGAATATAAATCAGGAAAGGACAGAGAAAGCAAAATGATTAATGAAATTATCGACATCATTCTCAACTATGTTGAACCCGAAGACGAAATAACTGCAGAAACAAACATAAAAAGCGATTTAGGTATGTCTTCATTTGACCTTGTTTGCTTCGCAGATGAACTTTTTGAAAGATACGGAGTAACATTTACACCTGATATATTCAGAGAATTTACCACCGTTGGTGATTTAACAGAATATATAAGCAAGAATGTATAAATAAAAATGAGCTGTTCATATGAACAGCTCTTTCTTTTTATCTGATACCGTAATTTTCAATAATATAATCCATATCCTTATCGCCTCTGCCTGAAAGATTGATAAGAATTGAACCGTGGTCCATTGTTTTTGCAAGCTTCATACCGTAAGCAACAGCGTGTGAGCTTTCAATAGCGGGAATAATGCCTTCAAGGCGTGAAAGCTTGAAGAACGCATCAATTGTTTCTTCATCATCGATTACATCATATTTTACTCTGCCGATTTCCTGAAGAAATGCGTGTTCGGGGCCTGATGAGGGATAATCAAGACCGCTTGCAACAGAATAAACGGGTGCGGGATCGCCATTTTCATCCTTAAGCATAATGCTGTTAAAGCCGTGCATAATTCCCTCTGTGCCGTATTTAAGGCTTGCTGCGTGGTCGCCAAGCTTGGGGCCTCTGCCGAGAGGCTCAATACCGTAAATATCAACGGGGTCATTAAGGAATCCTGCAAAAAGACCTGCCGCATTTGAACCGCCGCCAACGCAGGCAACGATTGAAGTGGGAAGATGGCCTGTCATTTCAATAAACTGATCTCTTGCTTCAATACCTACAACGCTCTGGAAATCGCGAACCATCATCGGGAAGGGATGAGGGCCGAGAACAGAACCGATGCAATAAATGCTGTCTTTATATTCCTTGCTGTATGCATCAAAAGCCGCATCAACAGCCTCTTTAAGGGTCTGCAGACCGTGTGTTACCTCAACAACATTTGCACCGAGAATTTTCATTCTTGCAACATTGGGAGCCTGCTTTTTGATATCAACAGATCCCATATAAATA
>JAZOVH010000008.1:0-13970 GCA_045658585.1 Acutalibacteraceae bacterium
CTGTGAAAATCCCAAGCACAAGCAGCGTCAGGGTTAATCCCGACGAAAACCAATGTTAATTTGGAGGTGCAACTGACAAATGGCGCGTATTTCAGGTGTTGACCTGCCCAGAGAGAAGAGAATTGAAATTGCTCTTACTTATATCTACGGCATTGGTCGTAAGACTGCAAGCGACATTATCGCAGCAACCGGCGTTGATCCCGACCTTAGAGTTAAGGATATGACCGAGGACGACGTTTCAAAGCTTCGTGATTATATCGAAAAGAACCTCACTGTAGAAGGTGATCTTCGCAGAGAAACCGCATTCGACATCAAGAGACTTATCGAAATCGGATGCTATCGTGGCGTTCGTCACAGAAAGAATCTCCCCGTAAGAGGACAGAGATCAAAGACAAACGCACGTACACGCAAGGGTCCCAAGAAGACCATTGCAAACAAGAAGAAGTAAGTTCAGGAGGGATATTATGGCTAAAGCAGCTAAAAAGACAACAGGCACCCGCAGACGCCGCGAGCGTAAGAATATCGAACGCGGTGCAGCCCATATCCAATCCACCTTTAACAACACGATCGTTACAATCACTGACACTCAGGGTAATGCCGTATCATGGGCAAGTGCCGGTGAAATGGGCTTCCGTGGCTCCAAGAAATCAACACCCTTCGCAGCTCAGACTGCAGCAGAGACAGCAGCTAAGGCAGCTATCGAGCACGGCATGAAGACTGTTGAAGTTTATGTTAAGGGCCCCGGTCAGGGTCGTGAAGCGGCTATCAGAGCTCTGCAGACAGCAGGCTTGGAGGTTAATATGATTAAGGATGTTACCCCCATTCCTCACAACGGATGCCGCCCGCCCAAGAGAAGACGCGTGTAACCATTATTTTTGGAGGTGTAACACAATATGGCAAGATATACCGGTGCGGTATGTAAACTGTGCCGCCGTGAAGGCAAGAAGCTCTATCTTAAGGGTGAGCGTAGGTACACAGGCAAGTGTGCTGTAGAGCGTAGAGCATATGCTCCCGGCCAGCACGGTCAGAGCCGCAAGAAGGCAACTGAATACGGTCTTCAGCTTCGTGCAAAGCAGCAGGCTAAGCGTTACTACGGTATTCAGGAAGGCCAGTTCTATAAGTATTTCCTTATGGCTGAGCGTAAGCAGGGCGTAACAGGTGAAAACCTTCTTCGCATCTGTGAAAGCCGCCTTGACAATGTTGTTTATCTTCTCGGCTGGGCAAATTCCAGAGCAGAAGCAAGACAGCTTGTTACCCACGGTCATTATAAAGTAAACGGCAATAAGGTTAACATTCCTTCATATCTTATCAAGGCTGGCGACGAAATCGCTATCAAAGATAAGAGCAAGGACAGCGACAAGATCAAGGCAGTTCTCGAAACAAACGGTTCTCGCCCTGTTCCCCAGTGGCTTGACCTTAACAAAGAAGCTCTCACAGCAAAGATTCTTGCTCTGCCCACTCGTGAGCAGATCATGGTTCCCGTTGAAGAGCATCTTATCGTTGAGCTTTATTCAAAATAATCCTGACCCTGTTATGTATGTTTCGGCAGTGTTTATTTTGCCGATTTATGCAAGCGTTTCGGATTTTTAAGAAAGTGGCTGTGGCTGATTGCCCGAAAGGGCAATCACCATACAACGAATGCTGATTAATTAACAGCGTTTTTGAATGCATTATGCAGGATTAATTATCCTGCCTGTTTAAAGGAGGGTTTTTAAATGATTGGTATCGAAAAGCCCAGAATAGATACTGCCGAAATTTCCCCCGATGGCAAATACGGTAAATTTGTTGTTGAACCCCTTGAGAGAGGCTACGGAACAACTTTGGGCAACAGCCTGAGAAGAGTTCTTCTTTCCTCACTCCCCGGTTATGCAATTACTTCCGTTAAGATTGACGGAGTTCTTCATGAGTTCAGCACAATTCCCGGTGTTAAGGAAGATGTTACCGAGATTGTTCTTAACCTTAAGAACGTTATCCTTAAAATTCACGGTGACGGCCCCAAAACACTCTATATTGATGCCAACGGTGATGACGAGATAACAGCCGGCAGCATAAAGACCGATTCAGAGGTTGAAATTCTCAACCCCGAGCTTCATATTGCTACTCTCAACTCAGACGCACACGTAAGCATGGAGCTTACCTGCGATAAGGGCAGAGGATATGTTTCTGCAGACAGAAACAAGCAGCTTATGCAGCCCATCATCGGTGTTATTGCAATTGACTCTATCTACACACCCGTGTTAAAGGTTAATTATACAGTCGAGAACACACGTGTTGGTCAGATTACAGACTATGATAAGCTGACACTCGAAGTGTGGACCAACGGAACCATCAATGCTATGGAAGCCGTTTCTCTTGGAGCCAAGATCCTCAACGAGCATCTCAATCTGTTCGGTGACCTCTCAGGTGAGGCATACGACACAGAGGTTATGGTTGTTAAGAGCGACAGCGGAAAAGAAAAGGTCCTTGAGATGACCATTGAGGAACTTGACCTGTCTGTTCGTTCCTTCAATTGCTTGAAGAGAGCACAGATTAACACGGTTGAAGATTTGATCAACAGAACCGAGGAAGATATGATGAAAGTTCGTAACCTCGGCAGAAAGTCCCTTGACGAAGTTGTTGCAAAGCTCAATTCACTTGGCTTTGACCTTCGCAGGGATGAGGAATGATCCATTTTTAAAACGGTAAAGGAGTGTGAACTTAATGCCCGGTACCAGAAAGCTTGGCCGTACAAGCGATCATCGCAAGTCGATGCTCAGAGGCCTTGTTACCTATCTTTTGGAGAACGGCAGAATTGAGACCACCGGTACAAGGGCTCAGGAAGTTCGTGCAAAGGCTGAGAAAATGATCACTATTGCTAAGGACGACTCTCTCCACTCAAAGCGTAAGGTTTTTGCATACGTTACTAAAGAAGACGTTGTAAAGAAACTCTTTGATGAGATTGCCCCCAAATATAAAGATGTAAACGGCGGTTACTGCCGCATAATCAAGACCGGTCCCCGTAGAGGCGATGCAGCTGAAATGTGCATCATCGAGCTGGTTTGATTAACAGATAACCAATAAAATGAAACTCCCTGTCTTACGGCAGGGAGTTTTTGTTTTGCAAAATAAATGCAAATTACATAAAAGTTATTGAATATTCATAAATATTATGTTATAATTATACAATAACAAGATTGGGGGGTGCTTCTTTGGAAGAAATTAAAAGAACCGTTACCGAAGAAAATAATGAAGGCATAGTTATTGACTATGAAAAAGGCGTTAAAAATCCCCTGCTGAGGAACCGACGCTATGTTGGGCGCCGCGAAAGAATCGGTTATCTTCTTAACGATGTTTCGGGAAGCTTTAATATTGATAAGTATAAAGACCGTTTTATTTATGATATTGTTAAGCTGGATTTTGACTTTCTTGCAATTTTCGGCTTGTTTTCGGGTGTATGGGATGTTCTGAACGATACTTTTATCGGCGTTCTTGTTGACCGCACCCGTACCCGTTGGGGCAAATTCAAGCCGTATATACTTCTCGGAAAAATACCCCTCACCTTAATCGGCTTGTGGTATTGGTTTATGCCGATTGTTTTTGCAAATTCATCGGCAGACTATGCACCGAAGCTGATGTTTTATGCGATTTTTACGGTTATATGCGAAACAGCGGGAACATTTACCGCAATTGCAAGCACGGGATTTATGTCAACAATAACGCCGGACCCGCTTGAAAGAACAAGCCTTATAACAATGGCAAAACTTCTTTCGGGCTTTGTGGGAGAAAAACTGCCCGAACTCGCTTTCGGCGTTTTGCTTGACCTTGTAAATAATCAGGTTGTAACCTGGAACAGAACAAACCTTTTCCTCGGTTTCGGTATATTTACCGCACTTGCAGGCTGTGCGATGTCATTCTATTTTATCTGCGTAACAAAAGAAAGAGTGTCGCAGTCGATTGAAAAGCCCGGCATTGCTCAGGGTCTTAAAGCAATACTTAACAACAGACCGATTCTGCTTTATACTCTTTCTGAATTCCTTGCAGGTTTTGCCGTTGGAAAGAGCAGAATAAATTATTATATTGACGTTCTCGGTTCGGCTACATATCAGACACTCGTAGGTATCCCCGCATCTCCCGTTTCAACAATCAGCTATGCATTTATTGCACCGCTTCGCAAAAAGTTTTCAACAAAGACAATATGGATTCTTGAAGATGTCTGGACCGATGCCTGCTGGATGATGGTATTCGGAATCGGTTCAATCGGCGGAATGAAGAACGGCTTCTATAAGAATAAATGGGTAATGCTTCCGCTTATGGCGATAGAAGAAGTGCTTGAAATGTGTGTTTACGGCTTAAGAAATGTTATTCCCGATGAAATTCTTAACGAAGCAATGGATTATTGCGAATGGAAAAACGGCTACCGTGCAGAAGCAATGACGGGCGTTGCAAGAGACCTTGTTAAGAAACTGCAGGGCATTGTAATGGGTTCAATCCAGAACTTTATTATGAAGAGAATCGGCTATGTTCAGGGTCTTGCAATCGGAACCCAGGCAGACTCAACAAAATGGTGGATTTTTGCAATGGGAACAGGCATTCCCGTTATAACGGGCGCATTGGGAATTATTCCGAAATTCTTCCATAACCTTAACGGCGAAACACGCGACAGAATGTACCGTGAGCTGTTTGCAAGAAGAGAAGCAATGCAGAGGGCGGTTTCGCTTGCAAAGGATGCCGATGAGGTGGCAAAGCTTGCGAAGGCACAGATTAATGCCGAATATATTCAAGAGCAATAATTGAATAAACAAGAAAGGCTTGCAGAGGATTTTACCTTTGCAAGCCTTAATATTTTTATACAGTTTATTTCAAACGCTCAATAATATTGCGAAGCTCGGAGAAAGTGAACTCACAGCAGAGGGTGCCTGAATAGCTATGGTCAACAATAAGCTTATTGAGATAGAGAGTTATTCCGCGCGGTGAATAGCAGAAATTAAAGGGGTCAAAGCTTTCGGCAATTGCCTGCTTTTGTTTTTCGTCAAGCTTTGTGCCGTCGGAATAGTATTTATTATCCGCTTCTTTTGTGATAAGAGGAACAAGAGCATCTTTCAGCTCGTCTTTATTGACTTTGGCGAGATTTTCAAGAGAAAGAACCGTTCCGTCTTCAAGCTTGAAAAGCTTTGCAAAAACCGTGGGTGTTGTTTCACCGCCAAGCATTGTAAAGTGGTCTGTAAATTCAACGGAAAGATATTTATCGGTTGAATAAACGGTTTTAAAGGTTATTGTTCTTTGCCAGGGAGTTTTTGAACCGTGTTCAATCATATATTCTCTTGCATATTCCGCGTTTGCTTCGGCATTGCGAAGAGCCTCTTCGTGAATGAGGTCAATATAGTTGTTGATGTGTTCCGCAACATCTTCGGGAAGATTATCGGTTATCCTGGGAAGAGTAACATCAAGAATATAGGAAACCTTGCCGTCGGAAGCTTTGATTTTATCTGTTGAATGGTTTTCTTTAATAACGGGGCGAATTATTTCAGCCTTTGTTGTTTCGCCGTTATTGTTTTTATCAACTTTTGAGCAAGAGGCAAAACCTGTGCAGAGAATGATTACCGAAAGCAGAATGCTTATTATTTTTTTCATTAATATAACTCCCTTATACGTTATCCTGTGCGTAGCAATGGAAATCAACGGGGAACCAGGACTGTGCAAATGCGGGAAGCTCACTGCGGCGTGCCGAATAATGAGCGGCAATAAGCCTGATTGCTTCTCTGTGTTCAAGTTCAATATCGTGTGCCTTTTCGGTGTATTCAGCCGAAACCTTGCCGCCGCAAACCGAAAGTTCGATTTTTTCATCGCCCTTATCGCCGTGGATAAGCATAACAATGCTGCCTTCGGTGAGGGGCATTCTTTCTGCCTTAACGGCAAGAAAAGCTTCGGTGAAATTTTTATAATTCATAATGCTTATCATTTCGGAATGATAAGTGCCGCAGCCGCCGAAAATCTGCGACATAAACTCGCACATTTCAACATCATAAACGGGAACGGAGATTGAAATGCCGTCTTTTCCGCTGACCTGCATTGCAAGCATAATCAGCTCATAAACATCGTTGATGTTGGCGGCGTGAAGCTCCTGAATTCCGCCGAATTTCTGGGCAACAAAGTAGCCCTTGAAATCTTCGCCGTCAAAAACAGCATAGGGAACGGAACGCCACGAGCAGAGAATATCATACTGACGCTCTTTTTCTCTTACAAAAGTAAAGGGAAGTTTCTCATAAAGATTATTGATTTTTTCAAGAATTGCGGTATCCTCGCGGTTTACCTTTACTGCGGTGTATTTCGGTGCGGCATCCTTGCCGATGAGGTGAGAAATATTTCTTTTGTCGATGCTGAAATTATATGAAATGCCTGCGGGCTCATAGCCGAAATAGCCGTATCTCTGGCGGTGGCCGCCGAGCACGGAATAATCGGCATCCTTGGCTTTGATATCCTCAATCGCGCGGTTAAGGCAGTCTATCATATAGCCCTTTCCTCTGCAATCGCGGGTAACGGCAACATTGCCGATGCCTGCCGCCTTGAGCTTTCTGCCTGCGGCAACGCAGTTATCATAGTAAAGACCGACTGCCGCTTTGATGCAGCCGTCCTCTGAAACAATGAAATTGTTTGAGCAGGGGTCATATTCTTCTCTGTAAAGCTTGGGAAGAAGCTCTTCAAAATTTCTTTTGGTTTCGGGGTCATCCTCGAAGAAAAAAACATCGTCAAGCATTTCAAGAAGCTGTTTTCTTTCTGCGGGATTTGCAGTGCCTTTGAATATATTCATAAAAAACTCCTTACCTGAGATTTATAAAGTCTTTATAGTTAAGGATTTTATAATCCTTGCCTGCCTTGGGATTAACCTTTGCACGCTGACGCTTTGAACGGTGCATAAGAATGAGAATAATTATAACGATAACCGCAATTATTCTGAACGGCCACGAGGTGAAAACCGTTTTTGCAACCGAACCGATAAAAGCAAAGAAACTGCGTCTTACCTCGGTTGTTGCAACAAGGTCAATCTCACGGAGTACCTGACCTGCATACAGCACCTTTGCTTTGCCGATAACATCTCCCTTTCTTACGGGGGCGTTGACTGATTCGGGAACGGAGCCGTCAACGGGCTGAATGAGCAAGCTGTCGGCATCGATGCCCGTGGGAACAAGACCGAAAACCTTTTCAGACGGGGCAAGGGTTACATAGTCCGAAGATTTGCCGTATTTAACATTGACTTCGGTAACAATTTTTTCGGGGTCTGCAATTGCAACAAGGCGGATGTTTCTGAACGCCCATTCAAACATCGTTTTTGCGTCAACGAAAGCGCCGTTTTCCTGCGGATAGTCTTTATCAATATTAACCATCTTTGATCTGAGGCAAACGGCAACATAATTATAGCCGTCTTTGGAAGCAACGGCGGCAACGCAGTTGCCCGCGTTTTTGGTTGTTCCCGTTTTACCGCCCTTTACATATTCGCTGTAATAATCGGCATATGCACGGTTGAGAAGATTGTTTGTGTTATGTATTGTTCTTTCTTTCTGAAGATTGGTTTCGGGGAGCACAAATTTTGTTTTTCCCACTATTTCGGCAAAGGCGGGGAATTCCATTGCATAAAGCAGAAAAGTTGCAACATCTCTTGCGGTAACATACTGGTCTTCGTGGTCAAGACCGTGGGGGTTAACGAAATGGCTGTTAACGCAGCCGAGCTTCTGAGCGGTTTCATTCATCATTGAAATGAATTTTTCTCTGTCGCCGCCCGTAACGTGGTTTGCAAGGGCAGTTGCCGCTTCGTTGGCACTTGCAAGCATAAGACAGCAGAGAAGGTTATATATTGAAAGCTGTTCGCCCGCCTTGAGACCGCCGAGTGAGCTTCCCGTGCCGTCAAGCTCGCGGATGCATTGTTCGGTAACGGTAACCATAGCGTTAAGGTCGGGGCAGTTTTCGAGCACAACGATTGCCGTTACAATTTTGGTAAGGCTTGCGGGTGCGGTCTGCATTCCTGCGTTTTTATCAAAGATAACCTCGTTGTTATCCGAGCTCATAAGAAAAAGACATTCGGAATATGTTGTTTTGTTAAGATAATCGTTATATGCGGCGTTTGAAGGTACGCAGAAAACGCCTGAGGCAAGAATTGCCGCGATAAATAATATAGATAAAAGTTTTTTCATTATTTCACACCTTAATCAAAAGTATAAGAAAGTATAGCATATAAATACTAAAAAATAAATAGCAGACTTGATTTTTTTTGCAATTTAGGGTATATTAGAAGAGTTAAAATAATGGGAAAGGATGTGCCGTTTTATGGTATATGTAACCGGCGATATGCACGGTGATATTGCCCGCTTCGATTCTCCCACTTTAAAGCGGCTCAAAAAGGGCGATACGCTTATTGTTTGCGGCGATTTCGGCTTTGTCTGGGATAACAGTAAGATTGAGCAGAAAATACTCAAAAAGCTTGGCAATAAAAAATATAATATCTGTTTTGTAGACGGCACTCACGAGAATTTTGAGCTTCTTAATTCTTATCCCGTTTCAATGTGGAACGGCGGCAAGGTGCATCATATCGGCGGTAACCTTTATCACCTTATGAGAGGCCAGATTTTCAAGATTGACAATATGACTTTCTTCACTATGGGCGGCGGCGAAAGCCCCGATATTGATATTCGTTTTGAAGAAAATGCGTGGTCAAAATATGAATTCCCCAGCCGTGAAGAATTGCTTGAGGGCGCAGAAAACCTTGAAAAGCTCAACTGCCGTGTGGATTACGTTATAACCCACGAGCCTCCCGTAAAAATCAAAGGCTTCCTTATGCTCAAAGATAACGAAACTGCAAGCGTTACAGGTCTTAATACTTATCTTGAAGAGCTTTCCGAAGTGTGCGTTTTCAGACGCTGGTTCTTCGGCTCAATGCATCTTGATAAATATATTTCAAATTCACACGTTGCGGTTTTCCACAATATAATCAATGCAATAACCGGCGAAGTAAGCCGATAAACGATAATTAATCTGCGGAAGTAATCTGAAGTCTGAAAACAGATTATTTCCGCTTTGATACTTAAAAAGGGAGAGGATAAAAATGCTTTCAACTCTTATAAAGCAAACGAAGGGCTACAGAATTCCGTCGTTGCTTTCGCCTCTGCTCATTCTTGTAGAGGTTATAATTGAAGTGCAGATTCCGTTTATGATGGCGGATATGGTTAATGAGGTAATCGTTAACGGCGCAAACGCGGATATGAGCTATATTGTTACGCAGGGTCTCAAAATGATAGGAATGGCTCTGATTTCGCTTGCAAGCGGTGCGGGTGCGGCACGCTTTGCGGCAAAAGCGGGTATGGGCTTCGGCGCAAATCTGCGAAGTGCAATATTTGCAAAAATTCAGGATTTCTCATTCGGCAACATAGACCGTTTCAGCACTCCCTCGCTCATAACAAGAATGACCAGCGATATCAACACAATTCAGATGGCATACACCATGATTGTGCGAATAGTTATCAGGTCGCCTCTGATGTTTGCAATGGCTTTTTCAAAAGCTATAACAATTAACAAGGAGCTTTCAACCGTGTTTATGATCGGTGCTCCGTTCCTTGTTATTATGCTTGGCTTTATGGCAGCTTTCGCTCTGCCGAAATTCAAAAACCTGATGAAAAAGGTTGACGGACTCAACTCTTCCGTTCAGGAAACGCTTATCAGCATCCGTGTTATAAAAGCATTCGTAAGAGCAAAGCACGAAAAAGAAAAGTTTCAGCTTTCAAATGATGAGCTTCGTGATGCGGCGATTGCGGCAGAGAGAATTCTTATTTTCTCAAACCCCATTATGCAGATTACGGTTTATTCCTGCACAATAGCAATTCTCTGGTTTGGTGGCAAGCTTGTTATAGGCGGCGGTATGCTTGCGGGCGACCTTTCTGCATTTATGACATATATCAACCAGATTCTTATGTCGCTTATGATGATTTCAATGATATTCGCAATGGCAATTATGTCGCGTGCATCCGTTACCAGAGTTGCCGAGGTCATTGCCGAAAAGCCTGATATCAGCGACAAGGATGCAGACCCCACACTCGTTGTTGAAAACGGCGATATCGATATGGAAAATGTCTGCTTCAAATATAAGAAAAACGGCAAAAAGAATGTTATTGATAATATCAATCTTCACATAAAATCGGGTGAAACAATCGGAATTATCGGCGGCACGGGTTCGGCAAAAACAACGCTTGTGCAGATGATTCCCCGCCTCTATGATGTTACCGAGGGCGTTGTTAAGGTCGGCGGCAGACCCGTTGCGGATTATACTCTCAAAAATCTTCGTGATGCCGTTGCAATGGTGCTTCAGGTTAATGTTCTTTTCTCGGGTACGATTGAAGAAAATCTTCGCTGGGGCAACGAAAATGCAACCATGGAAGAAATTATAAATGCCTGCAAAATTGCTCAGGCACACGAATTTATCGAATCTTTCCCCGACGGTTATCAGACCGATCTGAGTCAGGGCGGCGTTAACCTTTCGGGCGGTCAGAAGCAAAGACTCTGTATTGCAAGAGCATTGCTCAAATCCCCCAAAGTGCTTATTCTTGACGACAGCACAAGTGCAGTTGACACCGCAACGGATGCAAAAATCCGCGAGGGCTTCAAGGCAAACCACGGCGATGTAACAACTCTTATCGTTGCGCAGAGAATCAGCTCCGTTGAGCACGCAGACAGAATTATTGTGCTTGATGACGGCAAGATTAACGCAATCGGTTCCCACGAAGAGCTTCTGGGAACAAATGATATATATACCGAAGTGTATAAATCCCAGCAGGAAGGGAGTGTTGAATAATGGCACCGCAGATGAAAAGACCCGGACCTGCCAAAAATAATTTTCAGAAGCCCGAAAACACGAAGAAAACATTCACAAGGCTTCTCGGCTATCTCGGCAAATCAAAGTTTTTGCTTCTTCTTGTTTTTATCTTTGTTTTATTCAGCTCTCTTGCGGCGATTATAGGAACATCATTCGTTAAAACAATAACCGATGATATTCTGCTTCCGCTTGTCGGTTCGCCTCTGACAAAAGAGGTGCTCGCTCCCCTTGTTGAAATTTTAACAACAATCGGCATTATTTATCTTTTCGGCGTTATTTCGTCTTACAGCTATTCAAGAATAATGCTTCAGGTTTCACAGAAAACCCTGAATATAATCAGAAAAGACCTGTTCAACAGAATGCAGGATCTGCCCATAAAATTCTTTGACACCCATACTCACGGCGAGCTTATGAGCCGCTACACAAGCGATGTTGATACTCTTCGCGAATGCATAAGCCAGAGCTTTGTTCAGCTTTGCTCTTCGCTTGTTTCCGTTATCGGCACGCTTGTTATGATGATTTATTACAGCCCCGTGCTGGCGGCGGTTGTTCTTCTGATGCTCTTCCTTTCGTTCTTTATTATTAAATTCCTTGGCGGAAAGAGTGCAAAATATTTCCGTGCACAGCAGAAATGCGTGGGCGAAGTTAACGGATATATTGAGGAGTTTATTGAAGGTCAGAAAGTTGTTAAGGTTTTCTGCCACGAAGAAAAGGCAACATCGCAGTTTGATGTTATCAATCAGAATCTTCGCAAGTCGGCAACAAATGCCCACACCTATGCAAGCATTCTGATGCCTATAATGGGCAATATTTCCTATCTTACCTATGCGGTTGCAACAACAATAGGTTCACTTCTTATAATTCTTCTTCCGCAGGAATCGTTTTTTGCAATAACGGTTGGCGGTCTTTCGGCATTCCTGCTTTATACAAGGCAGTTTTTCCAGCCGATAACCCAGATTTCCCAGCAGTTCAACTCAATTCTTATGGCACTTGCGGGTGCAGAAAGAATTTTTGAAATAATTGATACTCCCGTTGAAGAGGATAACGGCTATGTTACCCTTGTAAACGCAAAGAAAAATCCCGACGGCAGCATTACCGAATGCGAAGAAAGAACGGGAATGTGGGCCTGGAAGCATCCCCACGGAGACGGCACAACAACCTATACCGAGTGGAAAGGCGATGTGCGTTTCCACGATGTAACTTTCAGTTATGACGGCAAAAAAACCGTTCTCAAAAATGTTTCGCTCTATGCAATGCCCGGTCAGAAGATTGCTTTTGTCGGCTCAACGGGTGCAGGCAAAACAACAATAACAAACCTTATCAACCGTTTTTATGATGTTGATGAGGGCAAGATAACCTATGACGGCATAAATATCAAGAAAATCAAAAAATCGGAGCTTCGCCGTTCAATGGCAATGGTGCTTCAGGACACCCATCTTTTCACGGGCACCGTCAGAGATAACATTGCTTACGGTAAGCTTGATGCAACGGATGAAGAAATCGTGAGTGCGGCAAAGCTTGCAAACGCGCATTCTTTCATCACCCGTCTGCCCGAGGGATACGACACAATGATTACGGGCGACGGTGCAAATCTTTCTCAGGGTCAGCGTCAGCTTCTTTCAATTGCAAGAGCAGCTGTTGCAAATCCGCCCGTGCTTATTCTTGACGAAGCAACAAGCTCAATTGACACAAGAACGGAGCGCCTTATTGAAACGGGTATGGATAAGCTTATGGAGGGCAGAACGGTGTTTGTTATTGCCCACCGCCTTTCAACCGTTCGCAATTCAGATGCTATTATGGTGCTTGAGCACGGCGAAATAATTGAACGCGGCGACCACGATGACCTTATTGCGCAGAAAGGCAAATATTATCAGCTTTATACAGGGCAGTTTGAGCTTGATTAAGGTGAATGTTATGAAAAAAATATCTGCATTATTACTTGCTTTTATTATGATTTTTTCGTTTGCGGCGTGCAAAGACGAAGCAAATGAAGATTTTACAATCAATGACCCCGTTGTTGAAACAACTCCCGACAGAGAAGATAAAATCAAAATTGCAGTTGGCAACGACCCTATGGGAATAGGTTTTGCAAAGCTTTCGGTTGACCGTGCTTACGCCTATGATGTTGAATTCTGCAAATCCGCAGAAGAAGCAATTGAGCTTTTCAATTCGGGCAAAGCGGATATGGTTTCGGTTTCGCTTGATACAGCGGCAAAGCTTTATAACGAAAACGGCGGAAAGCTTAAAATGCTTGCAATAAACACTATGGGTATGGTGTATATTCTCACAAGTGATGAAACCCTGACAGAACTTTCTGACCTTTCGGGCAAAACACTTTACTGCCCCTCGGATAACGCGGGTGTTAAAGCGATTTTTCTTCACTTCCTTGAAAAATGCGGTGTAAACGGCATTGACATTCAGTATAAAACAACCGAAGAAATCAAAACAATGATGGTTGACGGCACTGCAGATTTATGCGTGCTTCCCGAATACGGAATTTCGGGCATAACAAGTAAAACCGAAAAGAAATTCAATTTGCTTGCAATTACCGATTTGTGGGAAGAGAATTTCGGATTTGAGCTTGCCCAGGGCTGTGTTGTTGCAAAGGCGGATTTTGCTGAAAAGAACAAGGAAAAAATTGATGAATTCCTCGGCTTCTATGAGGTTTCGGTCAATTTCCTTTACAGAAATGATGCCAACGGCTCAAACTTCCTTGTTGAAGAAGGCTTTGTTTCAGACGGTCAGGTTGCCTATGATCTTGTGGCAAGATGCAATCTTCGCTTTGTAAGCGGTGAAGAGATGAAGACCCTTGCGCAAAAGAACCTTGCAGAGCTTAATACGGCAGACCCTGCGCTCTTCGGTGCACTCCCCGCAGAGAATTTCTATTATTAAAAAGGGAATGTAAAAATTATCTTGCATTTACGGCGATTATATAATATAATCTCTGTATACGGCCCCGATGTGTGGGCAAAGCAAAATTTTATATTTGCAATATAGGAGGAAGAAACCAATGAAAAAGATTCTTGCAGTTCTTCTTGCTTGCTCAATGCTCTTTGCATTCGCAGCTTGCGGCGGCAACAACGAAGAAACAACAACCACAGCAGCTCCCGAAACAACAGTTGCTGAAGAAACAACA
>JAZOVH010000009.1:0-57778 GCA_045658585.1 Acutalibacteraceae bacterium
ACACTCAAAAAATTATAAACATTGATTTGAATAAAGAAGTGCGCAAATCGTTCCTCGATTACTCGATGACGGTTATTACTTCCCGTGCACTTCCCGATGTAAGAGACGGCCTTAAACCCGTTCACCGCCGTATTCTTTACACCATGCACGAAAACGGACTTACACCCGATAAGGCATACAGAAAGTGTGCCGATACCGTAGGTTCCGTTCTCGGACGCTACCATCCCCACGGCGACGCATCGGTTTACGATGCTATGGTTCGCCTTGCCCAGACTTTCTCAATGAGATACACTCTTGTTGACGGTCACGGCAACTTCGGTTCGGTTGACGGCGACCCCCCTGCTGCCTACCGTTACACTGAGTCAAGAATGAGCAAAATGGCGCTCAGAATGCTTACCGATATTGATAAGGATACCGTTGATTTTACAACCAACTACGATGACCGTCTTAAAGAACCCACCGTTCTGCCCTCAAGATTCCCCAATCTTCTGGTTAACGGTTCGGTTGGTATTGCCGTTGGTATGGCAACAAGCATTCCTCCCCATAATCTCGGAGAGGTTATTGACGGTATGTGTGCTCTTATCGATAATCCCGATATTGACCTTGACGGTCTTATGGAGCATATCAAAGGCCCTGATTTCCCCACAAGAGGCGTTATTATGGGCAGAGCAGGCATCAGAGCCGCTTACAGCACGGGCAGAGGCAAAATTACTCTTCGTGCAAAAACAGAAATTGTTGAAAAGAAAAACGGCAGATTTGAAATTCAGGTAACTGAAATCCCCTATATGGTCAACAAGGCAAAGCTTATTGAAAGCATTGCAAATCTTGTTAAGGACAAGCGTATTGAGGGTATTTCCGATGTTAACGACTACTCTTCAAAGAAGGGTATGCTCATTTCAATCGACCTTAAGCGTGACGCAAATCCGCAGGTTGTTCTCAATCAGCTTTTCAACTACACTCAGCTTCAGGATACTTTCGGAACAATAATGATTGCTCTCGTTAACGGCGAGCCCAAACAGCTTTCGCTTAAGGAGTGCCTTTCACATTATATCAAGTTCCAGGAAGAGGTTATCGTTCGCAGAACAAAATATGACCTCAAAAAGGCTCAGGAAAGAGCCCACATCCTCGAAGGTCTGATGACCGCACTCGATTATATCGATGAGGTTATCGAAATTCTCAGAAAATCAAAGAGCGTTGCCGACGGTAAAGAAGCTCTTATGAACCGTTTCGGTCTTGATGAAATTCAGGCTCAGGCTATTGTTCAGATGCGTCTCGGTCAGTTGACAGGCCTTGAAAGAATCAAGATTGAAGAAGAACTTGCAGCTCTCAAAGAGAAGATTGCAGAATTCCTTGCAATTCTCGCCGATGAAGCAAAGGTTCTTGATATTGTTAAAACAGAGGCAATGGCTATCCGCGATAAATTTGCCGATGGCAGAAGAACAGAAATCGTTAACGTTTCGGGCGAGGTTGATATTGAAGACCTTATTCCCGAAGAAACCTGCGTTTATACTCTTACCAATATGGGTTATATCAAGAGAATTCCCATGGCAGAGTATAAGGCACAGAACAGAGGCGGCAGAGGCGTTAAGGGTCTCACCCGCAGAGAAGAGGATATTGTTAAAACAATGTTCACCTGCTCAACCCACGATTATATTATGTTCTTCACAACCAGAGGCAGAGGCTACCGCCTTAAGGGCTATGAGATTCCCGAGGGTTCACGCCAGAGCAAGGGTATGAATGTTGTTAACCTGCTTCCGCTTGAAGAGGGCGAAAGAGTTTCGGTAATGCTGAGAGTGCCCGAGTTCGAAAGCGGGGAATACTATCTCTGCATGGCAACAAAGAACGGCATTATCAAGCGTACAGAGCTTGATGCATATAAAAATATCCGCAAAAACGGCGTTATTGCAATTAATCTTGATGATGATGACGAGCTTGCATGGGTAAAACTCACCGAGGGTCACGATAAGCTTATCGTTGCAACCCGAAAAGGTATGAGCATTGCGTTTGAAGAAACGGGCGCAAGAGCTATCGGCAGAACTGCAAGAGGCGTTAAGGCAATCGAGCTTAAGGAAGGCGACGAAGTTATCGGTATGGATATTCTTACCGAGGGCAAAAAGGTGCTCACCGTAAGCGAAAAGGGTAACGCAAGACTCAGCGAGATTGATAACTACAGAATTCAGTCCAGAGGCGGTAAGGGTCTTACCAACTACCACACCGAAAGAAACGGCGATGTTGCCGCAATTGAGCTTGTTAATCCCGAAGATGACCTTATGCTTATTTCTTCCGACGGTATCATTATCCGTATCCCCATCGGCGGCGAGCGCGGAATAAGACTTTGCGCAAGACCCTCAAAGGGCGTAAGAGTTATGAAAATCAGCGAGGGTGAAAGACTTATCACCGCAGTTTCCGTTCCCGCAGAGGAAGGCGCCGAATATAACACAGAGGCTATTGAAGACGTTCAGGAACCCGAGGCAGAGGCGGAAGAATAAAATTTTTTTAAACAAGTACTTGCTATATAAGGCAATATTTGATATTATATGTAAAAAGTTGCTAATTTTTACCCATAATAGAATTGAGAAAGGGGATTATATATGAACATTGCTTTGGTTGCGCACGATGCAAAAAAAGAACTTATGACCCAATTCTGCATAGCTTATTGCGGAATTTTAAGCAGACATAATCTTTATGCAACGGGTATAACGGGCAAAATGGTTTCTGAGGCTACGGGTCTTGAAATAACAAGATTTTTAAGCGGCACTCAGGGCGGCGATCAGCAGATTGCTTCGCGTATCGCCTGCAACGAAATAGACCTTGTTCTTATTTTCAGAGATCCGCTCACCGCAAAGCCCAATGAGCCCAACGAAGCAACGCTTCTTCGTCTTTGCGATGTTCATAACATTCCCGTTGCAACAAATATTGCCACCGCCGAGGCGCTTATCCACTCTCTTGCAAGAGGCGACCTCGACTGGAGAGAGATTGTTAATCCAAGAAAATAAAAGGGGTTGACCCCGAATTTCAAATTTTAATTGATTTCACGGGGACCGTCTGTATGACGGTCCTTTTGATTTAGAAAAGGAAGATTTGCTATGGCACTTGTAACAAAAGCCATTAAGGGCACTCAGGATATTCTGCCCTCAGAGGTTTATAAAAATCAGTTTATTGAAAGCACAATGCTTGAAATTGCCGAAAAATTCGGTTTCAGAGAGCTTCGCACTCCCGTTTTTGAGCATACAGAGCTTTTTCAGAGAGGCGTTGGCGAAACAACCGATGTTGTGCAGAAAGAGATGTATACTTTCAACGATAAGGGCGAGCGTTCAATAACTCTCCGTCCCGAGGGCACTGCAGGTGCCGTAAGAGCATTTTTGGAGCACGGTCTTTTCAATGAGGCTCTGCCCCAGAAATTCTGCTATATTCTTAACTGCTACCGTTATGAGAAGCCTCAGGCGGGCAGATGGAGAGAATTCCAGCAGTTCGGCGTTGAGATGCTCGGTGCGGCTCATCCCGCAGCAGATGCAGAGATTATTTCTCTTGCAAACGAAATTTTCGCATTCCTCGGTGTTGAAAATCTCCGCCTTGAAATAAATTCAATCGGTTGCCCCGAATGCAGAAAGAATTATCATAATGCACTCAAGGAATATTTTGAGTCAAAGAAAGAAAGTCTTTGCCCCACCTGCCTTGAAAGACTCGGCAAAAACCCCATGAGAATTCTTGACTGCAAGAGCCCGATATGCAAAGAGATTTGCGAAGATGCTCCCGCAATTCTTGATTATATCTGCGATGATTGCTCGGCTCATTTCGAGAGCACAAAGAAATATCTCGATAAAATGAATATTGATTATATCGTTAATCCCCGCATCGTAAGAGGTCTTGACTATTATACACGCACCGTTTTTGAGTTTATCTCAACAGACATCGGCGCTCAGGGCACCGTTTGCGGCGGCGGCAGATATGACGGACTTGTTGAAGAGCTTGGCGGACCGCACACACCTTCGCTCGGTTTCGCTCTCGGCACAGGCAGACTTCTTATGCTTATGCAGGCGCAGGGTATTGAAATTCCCAAGCCCAACGGATGCGATATTTATATTGCTCCCATGGGCGAAAATGCTTCATTTGAAGCAGCGGCAATCGTTGCTGACCTTCGCGCAAACGGCGTAAGTGCACAGACCGATGTTGTTGGCAGATCGCTTAAGGCACAGATGAAATATGCCGATAAAATCGGTGCAAAATACACTATGGTTATCGGTGATAACGAGATAGAAAACGGCAAAGCAAATCTTAAAAATATGGATAACGGCGAGATTACAGAGGTTGAACTTGCAAATCTTGCAGAGGATTTTATGAATTTCCTTGTTCAGCAGGCAACTCTTTCGCTTGCGGAAAGCTTCGATATTGAAGGCGTTGACCTGAGTTCGTTAATATAAGGAGAAATAAAAATGGATTTTATGACAGGACTTAAAAGAACCGATTATTGCGGCACTCTGCGTGCATCCGATATCGGCAGAACCGTAACCGTTGCGGGTTGGGTTCAGCGTCAGAGAGACCTCGGCGCACTTATTTTCATTGACCTTCGTGACAGAGAGGGCATTGTTCAGCTTGCATTTGACGAGTCAACCGCAAAGGATATTTTTGAAAAAGCGGCTTCGGCAAGAAGCGAATATGTTCTTATGGCCCAGGGCGTTGTAAGAGAGCGTTCGGCAAAGAACACCGAAATCCCCACGGGCGAAATTGAAATCGAGGTTAAGGACCTTCGTCTTCTTTCAAAGAGCGAAACTCCTCCCTTTGAAATCATTGAGGATTGCCAGACAGCGGAGCTTACCAGACTTAAATACCGCTATCTTGACCTTCGCAGACCCGACCTTCAGAAGAATATTCTTCTTCGCCACAAAATAACAAAGATTACCCGAAATTATTTTGACGATAACGGCTTTATCGAGATTGAAACACCCATTCTTATCAAATCAACTCCCGAGGGTGCAAGAGACTATCTTGTTCCCAGCCGTATTCATAAGGGCAAATTCTATGCTCTTCCCCAGTCACCCCAGCTTTATAAGCAGCTTTCAATGGTTGCAGGCTTTGACAGATATATGCAGATTGCCCGTTGCTTCCGTGACGAGGACTTAAGAGCAGACCGTCAGCCCGAATTCACTCAGATTGACCTTGAAATGTCATTCGTTGATATGGAAGATGTTCTTGCAATCGGCGAAGGCTATATGGAAAGAGTTTTCCGCGAGGCAATGGGTGTTGATATTCAGCTTCCCCTCCCCAGACTCACATATAAAGAGGCTATGGAGCGTTACGGCAGCGATAAGCCCGATACCCGCTATGCTATGGAAATCTATGACCTCACCGATACTGTTAAAAACTGCGGCTTCGGTGTTTTCACAGGTGCAATTGAAGCAGGCGGCAGCGTAAGAGGTATAACAGCAAAGAATGCCGTTAATGTTCTCACAAGAAAAGAAATCGATAAGATTACCGAAGCTGCAAGAGGCATCGGTGCCAAGGGTCTTGCATGGGTAAGAATGAATGAGGACGGCACTTTCAGTTCTTCATTTGCAAAATTCCTCACAGAGGAAGAAATGGCTGCAGTTCTTGAAAAGGCAGATGCAAAGCCCGGCGATGTTGTGCTTATTATAGGCGACGGCAAGAATTCTCTTGTTCTTTCCGTTCTCGGCGCACTCCGTCAGCTTGTTGCAAAGAAACTTGATATTATTCCGAATGATAAATATAATCTTCTTTGGATAACCGAATTCCCCTTCTTTGATTGGGATGAAGATGCACAGCAGTTTGTTGCTATGCATCATCCGTTCACATCACCTATGGATGAGTGCCTTGATTATCTTGAAACAGATAAGGGTGCGGTAAGAGCAAAGGCATATGACCTTGTTCTTAACGGTGTTGAGCTTTGCTCAGGTTCAATCAGAATCACCAACCCCGACCTTCAGGCAAGAATTTTCTCGCTTCTCGGTCTTTCCGATGAAGAGGCACACGCAAAGTTCGGCTATCTGCTTGATGCTTTCAAGTACGGTGCTCCTCCCCACGGCGGTATGGGTATCGGTCTTGACAGACTTGTTATGCAGATGCTCGGCTGTGAGTCACTCAGGGATGTTATTGCATATCCTAAAGTGCAGAATGCAAGCGAACCTATGACGGATTGCCCCGCTGTTGTTGACGGCGTTCAGCTTACCGATCTCGGCATTGCAATCACCGCAGACGAATAATTATTTTATCTATTAAAACAGAAAGGATAGATTTTCATGGCAAGAGTTTACAACTTCTCGGCAGGTCCCTCAATGCTTCCCGAAAGCGTGCTCAACAGAGCAGCAGCAGAAATGCTGGATTATAAAGGAAGCGGGCAGTCTGTTCTCGAGATGTCACACCGCTCAAAGGTTTATGAAGAAATCATTTTCGGTGCACGTGACCTTTTTAAAGAGGTTATGAATATCCCCGAAAACTATAAGGTTATCTTCTGCCAGGGCGGAGCTTCCACCCAGTTTGCCGCTATCCCTCTGAACTTCCTTAACGGCAGCGGAAAAGCCGACTATGTTCTCTCAGGTCAGTTCTCCACTAAGGCATATAAAGAAGCTCAGAAATACGGCGAAATCAAGGTAGTAGGATCGTCGAAGGAGCAGAATTTCTCGTGTATTCCCGAACTTGACAAGAGCACATTTACCCCCGATGCAGACTATTTCTATATCTGCCAGAACAACACAATTTACGGAACAAAGTTTGCAACACTTCCCGATACGGGCAATGTTCCCCTTGTTGCAGACGTTTCATCCTGCTTCCTTTCGGAGCCTATGGATGTTTCAAAATACGGCGTAATCTACGGCGGCGCGCAGAAGAATGTTGGCCCCGCAGGTCTTACCATTGTTATCGTTCGTGAGGACCTTCTCGGCAATGCAAGGGATTATACCCCCACAATGCTTGATTATAAGGTGCTTGCAGATAACGATTCACTTTATAACACACCGCCCTGCTACTCGATTTATATGTGCAAGCTTGTGCTTGAATGGATTAAGAACCTCGGCGGTCTTGAAGCAATGAAGCTTCATAACGAAAAGAAATGCTCAATTCTTTATGATTTTATTGATAACAGCAAAATGTTCAATAACCCCGTTAAGAAGAGCGACCGTTCAATGATGAACGTAACATTCGTTACCGAGAGCGATGAGCTTAACGCAAAATTCGTTAAAGAGGCAACCGAAGCAGGCTTCGTTAACCTAAAGGGTCACCGTTCGGTTGGCGGTATGAGAGCAAGCATTTATAATGCAATGCCTATCGAAGGCGTTGAAAAGCTTGTTGATTTCATGACCGAATTTGAAAAGAAGAACTGAGGTGTGCTCAATGTTTGAAATTTTAACCTTAAATAAAATATCCAAAACAGGTCTTTCAAAGCTTGACGAGGCAAAATATGTTTGTGCAGACAGCTTTGAGGCTCCCGATGCCGTGCTTGTTCGTTCAGCATCAATGCACGAAATGGAGCTTTCAGAAAAAACAGTAGCTATCGCAAGAGCAGGCGCGGGCGTTAACAATATTCCCGTTGCAGCTTGCAGCGATAAGGGTGTTGTTGTTTTCAACACTCCCGGTGCAAATGCAAACGCAGTTAAAGAGCTTGTTCTCTGCGCACTTTTCCTTTCATCAAGAAGAGTTAGTGCGGCTATGGATTGGTGCAAGACCCTTAAGGGTGAGGGCGAAAACGTTGGCAAGCTTGTTGAAAAAGGCAAGGGTGCTTTCGCAGGCCCTGAAATTCTCGGAAAAACTCTCGGTGTTATCGGTCTTGGTGCAATCGGTGCTCTTGTTGCAGAGGGCGCAAAGGCACTCGGTATGACCGTTATCGGCTATGACCCCTTTGTTTCCGAAAAGGAAGGCATCGAGGTTGTTGCTGATGTTAACGAAATCTATAAGAGAAGCGATTATATTTCGCTTCATTCACCTCTTAATGACAGCACAAGAGGAATGATAAATGCAGATACCCTTGCAATAATGAAAGACGGCATCCGTATTCTCAACTTTGCAAGAGGCGAGCTTGTTGATTCAAAGTCAATCATTGATGCTCTTGAAAACGGCAAGGCAGCGGCTTATGTTACCGACTTCCCCACCGATGAGCAGCTTGGTGTTGACGGCGTAACAGCAATTCCTCATCTCGGTGCTTCAACTCCCGAGAGCGAAGAAAACTGCGCAGTTATGGCGGCTGTTGAGGTTGCGGATTACCTTGAAAAGGGTGCAATCAAAAACTCCGTTAATCTTCCCAACACAGCGCTTGCAGAAAGTTTTGCTTGCCGCACCTGCTTTATCCATAAGGAAAATGCAGATGATTTTGCAGTTAAAGCTGAAGCAGCCGCAAAGGCAGACGGTGCAAGCGTAACCGCAATTTTCACCGCAAACAAAAAGGATATGGGCTATACCGTTATTGATACCGATAAACCCTTTGATGCATCAAAGGTTGAGGGTGCAATAAGAGTTCGCACAATCTGAAAAAAGATATAAAAAACACGAAGCGTTTAAACGCATCGGGTTTTTGTTATTTAAATGAAATATATCCTTTTGTTATATAAAGCATTATTATAAAGGCGATAACGGTGGGAATTGTTATGAATGCGGTGGCTTTCCGCAAACCGCCTGAAACCGTGAATGACGGGGTAAGCTTTCGCTTTTCTTTGAGCAAAACAAAAATTATTGAACCGAGAATTGAAATTGCATAGAGCGCACCGGTTGAAATCATATATATGCTGTTCAGAAGAGCTTCATCTGCGATGTCTTCAATCATAAACGCGGTTATTACCGAATAAAGATTGTTGCAGAAGTGAATGAGTATGCCTGTCCAGAGGCTGTTGGTTATGCAAACGGCATATCCGATGCCGAGACCTGCTATGAATGCAAACGGAGCCTGAACAAGGTTGCCGTGAAGCACGGCAAAAAGTGCGGCGGAAGCAATAATCGCAAAAAGGTCTCCGTATCGGCGAAGAGGCTGCAAAACAGTGCCTCTGAAAGCAAATTCTTCAATCAGAGCAGGCGCAACCGCTATGGCAACAATATAAACAAGTCTGCCGAAGAAACCCGAGGGCACCGCAAAATCGGGGGCTGTAAGATGGAATCCGATTTTTTCGGCAAAGGTAAGGAAAATGCCCGAGATATAGTTTCCTGCAAGGCAAACAAAGAATCCGAGTGCGGTTGCGGAAAGCATAAGAGGAATGCTCACGGGGTTATGAAATTCCTGCACCTGAAGACGGGTTGCTTTTTTTATCTTTTTTCCGCCTATAACGAACGGAATAAGAATGCTCGTAACCGAAAGCATCATCGAAAAGGCAAGCTGAAATATTTCGCTTTCGTTATAAATTCTGTTGAGCGTGCCGAACATAAACGGAAGTGAAAGCAGATTTTGCAATGCTACATATGCTATAATGCAGAAGCCCGTTATTTTACTTATATATGAAATATTTTTTCTTTCTTTTTCTTCTTTGAGAAAAAGCTCGGAACGGAAGCCGTTATATGTGTCCAAAAATATCACCTGTTCAGTATTTTCTGTAAGCATTTCTATAAGCATATTATACAGTAAATTTCTATGCCTTACAAGCATTTTTGGTTAACCAAATGTTAAAAATTTGTTGTATTATTTTAATTTTTGGTGTAAAATTATATGTGTATATATAAGTTTGGAGGACACTATGAGCAAAAACATCACTAAATCACAGCTTGAAGATTTGATTTCTTCAAAGCTTTCGCACGTTTTCGGCGTTTCTCCCAAAGATGCCACCAACGAACAGTTCTATAAGGCTCTTGCTATTATTGCAAGAGATATGATCAGAGATTCGCGCAGAGAATTTGATGCAAAATCATCCGAAAAGGGTCAGAAAAAGGTTTATTATCTTTGCATGGAGTTCCTTATGGGCAGAAGCCTTAAGAATGCTCTTTTTAATCTTAATCTCACAGAAACTGCAAAAGAAGCTCTTGAAACCTACGGAATAAAGCTTGAAAAGCTTTATGACTGCGAGCCCGATGCAGGCTTGGGTAACGGCGGTCTGGGCAGACTTGCCGCTTGCTATCTTGATGCTCTTGCAAATCAGGGCTACAGAGGAATGGGTTATTCCATTCTTTATGAATAGGGAATTTTCAAGCAGAAAATCGTTGAGGGTTGGCAGACAGAAATGCCCGTTTTCTGGCTTCCCGGCGGCGAAGTATGGCTTGTTCCCAGAGAAGATAAAACCGTTGAGGTTAAATTCGAGGGCAAGGTTGAAGATAACTGGGAGGGCAACTTCCACCATGTTGAGCTTGTTGGCTGCAAAACAGTCAAGGCTGTTCCTTATGATATGATGGTGCCCGGCAAAGACGGCAAGGGCGCTGCGGTGCTCCGCCTTTGGTCTGCAAAGGTTGACGGCATTGATATGGCAATGTTCAACCAGGGCGATTATATGAGAGCTATGGAAGAAAAGGCTATGGCAGAGGTTATCAGCAAGGTGCTTTATCCCGCAGATAACCATCCTGAGGGCAAGAGCCTTCGTCTTCGTCAGCAGTATTTTCTTGTTTCCGCATCGGTTCAGGATATTGTTGCAAGACACCTCAGAGAGTATGGCTCACTTGAAAATTTTGCAGAGAAAAATGCAATTCACATCAATGATACTCACCCCACAATGGCAATTCCCGAGCTTATGAGAATTATGCTTGATGAATGCGGCTACGGTTGGGATGATGCGTTCAGAATTGTTCAGGAATGCTGCGCTTATACTAACCACACCGTTATGGCGGAAGCTCTTGAATGCTGGGGCGAAGATCTCTTCAAACGCCTTCTTCCCAGAATTTATCAGATTGTTAAAGAAATCGATAACCGCTTCAGAAAGAAAATCTGGGATGCAACCCGTGATGCGGGCAGAGTTGAAAGAATGGCTGTTATTTCAAACGGCGCAGTCAGAATGGCAAATCTCTGTGTTGCGGTTTGCCACAAGGTAAACGGCGTTTCCGCTCTTCACAGCGATATTCTTAAAGATACCGTTTTCAAAGAGTTCTACACTCTTGAACCTGAAAAGTTTACAAACGTAACAAACGGTATTGCCCACCGCCGTTGGCTTTGCCAGGCAAACCCCGGGCTTACAAAATATCTTACAGAGCTTATCGGCGACGGATTTATTTATAACGGTGCAGAGCTTTCAAAGCTCCGTGAATATGCAGATGATAAAACCGTTCTTTCAGACCTTCGCAAGATAAAAACTCAGAACAAAGAAAATTTTGCAGAGATTGTAAAGAAGAAAACAGGCGTAAGCCTTGACCCCACATCAATCTTTGATGTTCAGGTTAAGCGTCTTCACGAATATAAGCGTCAGAACCTCAACGCTTTGAATATTCTTGTAAAATATCTTGAAATCAAAGCAAATCCCAATGCGGATTATACACCGCATACCTATATTTTCGGTGCAAAAGCGGCTTCGGGCTACTTTATGGCAAAGAAAATCATTGAGTTTATCTGCGCTCTTGCTGACCTTATAAATAATGACCCCGAGGTTAATGATAAGCTTAAGGTTGTTTATCTTGAAGATTACAATGTTTCAATGGCAGAGGCACTTATGCCTGCTGCGGATATCAGCGAGCAGATTTCTCTTGCCGGCACGGAAGCCAGCGGTACGGGTAATATGAAGCTTATGATGAACGGTGCGATTACTCTCGGTACAATGGACGGCGCAAACGTTGAGATTTTTGAATCCGTAGGCGCAGAAAATATTCTTATTTTCGGTATGAACACTCCCGAAGTTAACGAGCTCAAAAAGAGAGGATATAATCCTCTCGGATATTACAGCAACAATGTTGAAATCAGCAATGCTGTTGACTTTATAAACAAGGGTATCAACGGCAAGCAGTTCAGCGAAATCAGTTCAACACTTATTCACCACGATCCCTATATGGTGCTTGCTGACTTTGCGGATTACCGCAATATTCAGAAGCAGGCAGAGCAGATATGGCACGAAACCGACAGATGGAACAAGATGTCGCTTATCAATATTGCGGGTTCAGGCATTTTTGCCGCTGACCGCGCAATCAATGAATACGGTGCAAATATCTGGCACGCAGACAAAATTGATTAAAAGGCATAAAAAATCGCCCCTCTCACAGAGGGGCGATAATTTTTTTTGTTTATTTTGAAGTGATTGAAACCAGAGCAACAAAGCCGGTTTCAACAGAATCGGTTCCCTTAACGGCAAAGTCTGCGGTAAAGCCGTCGCTTGAATTTGTTGAGCCGCAAACATAAACCTTTTTGCTGCCGTCAGAGCAGATTGTTCTTGCAAAGTCGCTGCGTGAACCGCCGAAGGAGTTCATTGTCTGACGCTCGCCGTAGGTGTTTATTGCATAAACGAATGAGTTAAAATCGCCGTTCTGGCTTGAAGAACCTGCAAAGTCACGGTTGCCGGATGCCGAATAACCCGAAACAACATAACCGCCTGAAACTTCTGCAATATCGGTTATGAAGTCGCTTTCATAACCCTTTATGGGAGTAATCCAGGAGGTTGCGCCCTTGGAATTGAACTTAACCATAATGCCGTCATATGTGCCGTAAGGGCCACCGGCATAAATACCCTTGAAGAAGTGTTTGTTACCTTCTTTGCCGCTTGAGTAGTCACCTGCGAGAACACAGCCGCCGTCGCTTGTTGCAATTATTTTGGGGAGCTCTGCGGGGCCTTCATCTGAAATAGCCTTCATCCAGAGAACCTGACCGTTTGCGCTGAAAGCGGTGGCAATAGTTGACATTCCCTTTCCGACAATAGGAAGACCTGCATAGTCGCCGTCGGGAACAGAGGTTGAAATGCTTGCGAAGATAACACCTGAATTGTTAACATCAAGTCCGTCAACAGAACTTGCATCTTCGCCTGCAAGTGCCTTTTTCCATGAAATTGACCCGTTTGCTGTGTATTTAACAAGAACTGCCTTAACTTCATATGAGGTAAGACCCTTAACATCAAGGTCGGATGAGTAGCTCATACCGCCAACAACGAAGCCGCCGTCGGGAGTAGCTGCAACCGAATAGAATTCATCGGATTCGCTGCCGCCGAAGAGCTTTATCCATTCTCTTTCGCCCTTCTTGGAATATTTTACAATAAGACCTTCAGCTGTGCCTTTGCACTTATATTCTGCATCGCTTACAAGATTTGATGATGTTGTATAGCCAACAGCAACGATGCTGCCGTCCTTAAGAACTGCAACATCCTGATAAACGGTGAGGTCATCGCCTGAAATGGTATCCTGGAATTTAACCTTTCCTTTTTCATCCATTTTAACGAGGAATGAACCTGAAATTGTGATTGCTTCGCCTGTTTCGCTCATCTGAATGAATGTACCTGCTGAAACAACTCCGCCGTCTGCTGCAAGATCGGAGCTGGAAAGGATGTAGTTGATGTCTGCTTTGCCGTAGTTTGCGAACCAGTTAACCGAAGCCTTCTCGATTTTAGGAGGAAGAGTTCCGATGGGATCGAGAGGTCTTGATGTTGCATATGAGGGAGGCTCATACGGTGAGGTTACTACGGGCTTGGTGGGCGGATATGTAACGGGTGCAGTAGGTTTGTTACCGGCAGTTGTGTTGTTGACGAAAGGATTTGTGGTGGTTGCGGGTCTTGTTACGGGTTTTACAACGTCAACCTGACCCTGCTGATTGGTAACTGCAGTCATTCCGTTTTCCTGAGCAAGGCTGGAAATTTCTTCATATTCGCTGGGAGTAACTTTGCTGGGGTCTTTAACGCTTACTTCGTTAAAGATGCTGCTGATTTCCTCGGGTGTGGCCTGAGTGGTGGGCTCTTTTTTGATAACGGTGTTGCCGCTTTCGTCTTTGTCAATGATAAAGCCCTTATCCTGAGCGAGCTGCTCAACCTTTTCCTGCTGTTCGGGAGTGAGGGTGTTGAGGTCGCCGTTAAAGCCTTCGGCGTCATCACCGAGAGCTTCTGAAACAAGGCCGACAAGCTCAACCTTATTTATTGTTATAGGCTCATATGTATCGGGCACGCCCGCCTGCCAGCTTTCGTTGGGCAGAAGAGTGGTTGTTGTTGAATCTTTTGTATTGTCTTTAATGCTGCAGGCTGCAAATGTTGAAACAAGAAGAACAAGGCACATAAGCACGCTGAGCATTGCAGTTGATTTCTTTTTCATCATAATCCTCCCCTATTTTATTTAGGTATAGTCATATTATCATAAAACAGATGCAAAATCAACTGTTTTATATTGTATATAATAAAAATTAACAATCAATTAAAAAAACATCTTCATTTTTTAGTGAGTATATATTATAATGAATTCAACGGAGGTGTGGACAATGACAAAAAAAGAAAAAGCACTTCTTGCAATAGAAGCACTTAAAAATAAATATCCCGATTCAATTTGCTCGCTCAATGCGGATAATCCGTTGCAGCTTATTATTGCAACGCGTCTTTCCGCGCAATGCACCGACGCAAGGGTAAATCTTGTTACCCCTGCTTTGTTTGAAAAATATAAAACCGTTGAAGATTTTGCGAATGCGGATATAAATGACATTGAAAAACTTGTTCATTCCTGCGGATTTTACAGAGCAAAAGCACGCGATATAATCGGAATGTGCCAAAAAATGATTTCGGATTTCGGCGGTGAGGTGCCCGATACAATTGAAAAACTGACATCGCTTCCCGGGGTGGGCAGAAAAACCGCAAACCTCATCATGGGCGATGTTTACGGTCAGCCGGCGGTTGTTGCGGATACGCACCTTATCAGAATTTCAAATCTGCTGGGACTTGTTGAAACAAAAGACCCGCTTAAGGTTGAAATGCAGCTCCGAAAAATTCTTCCCGATGAAGAAAGCAATGATTTTTGCCACCGCTGTGTGCTTCACGGCAGAGACACCTGCGTTTCGGGCAGACCCAAGTGCGGCGAATGCGAAATGCAGAGCTTTTGCAAGCACGGACTATCAAAGAAATGATACGGCAAGAAAAACCGCTCCGCTGATTGCGGCACCCGAACACGCGGCGGCGCCCATATTGAGCGCAAAACGGATTTTGTTTTTCTTAAGTCTTGTTGCGGGCGGAATCCCCGCACCCTGAGCAATGATTGTTGCCCTTTCTTTGAGGTCGCCTTCGCTCACGGCAGAGAACTCGGGCTTTATAAAAAACAGAACTTTTTCAAAATATTCGCAGCCTGTTTCGGTTATCTCAACAACCTGTCTGTTAACTCCTTTTATCAAAATGAGACCCCTTTCAAAAACTATGCTTTCTATCTTATTTTTGGCAGGGCAGGCGGTTTTATGCATCTTTTACAAGCATATTTGAGAAAGAAAAATATACAAAATGTATAACTCACTTTTCGCACCTCTGATGTGGAAAAGTGAGTGGAAAACGTGGATAACCCAACGCAAAAACGTGAGAATTAAGCGGTTTTCCACGGTGGATAACTTATTTTTGCAAAAAACGAATAATAAAAATGTTGAAAAAAGTTTGGAAATTGTCACAAAAAGTTGAGAAAAATTTAGTGAATTTTCTATTTGACAAGGAAAAATATTACAATTCGGAGAATTGATTATGATAGTAAAACCGCAAGAAAAAAACGGAAATATTGAGGTTGTTTGCAACTGTCTTGACATAGCGAGAACACTTGATTGCGGTCAGGCATTCAGGTGGGTGCAGACCGCATCGGGAGCGTGGCACGGAGTTGCTTTCGGCATTCCGCTTACCGTTTCGCAGCAGGGCGGAAAAATAATTTTTCATAACACTTCAGAAGAGGATTTTGAAAACATATGGAAGCCCTATTTTGATTTGGAAAGAGATTATCCGTCAATCTGCGAAAGACTTAAAGCTGATAAGCATCTTGAAAAAGCAATAACGGAGTGTGCGGGAATAAGAATTTTAAAGCAAGAGGAATGGGAAGCGCTTTGTTCCTTTATTATATCTCAAAACAATAATATTCCCCGCATAAAAGGGATAATTGACCGTCTTTGCCGTTTGCTCGGCGAGGATCTGGGTAACGGCGATTATTCTTTTCCGTCTGCAGAAAAAGTTGCCGCGGCGGGGGTTGAGGGTCTTGCACCTATAAGGGCGGGATTCAGAGCAAAATATATCATCGATGCCGCCGAGAAATTTGCAAACGGCGAAATAAATATTGAAAAAATTTATGGCGGAACACTTGACGAGGGCAGGGATGAACTGATAAAAATAAAGGGAGTGGGAGAAAAGGTTGCCCGATGCACTCTTCTTTACGGCTTCGGCAAGGTTGATTCATTCCCCGTTGATGTCTGGGTAAAAAGAATTATGAGTGAACTTTATCCCGAGGGGCTTCCCGAATGCACGGCGGGAGTCAGCGGAATAGCACAGCAATTTTTGTTCCATTGGCGAAGAACTGTTTAAAACCGAAAGGAGATACGGTATGAAAAATATTAAAAATGCAAGTTGGATAAAAAGTCCTCAGCCGATTGAAAATGCGGTTTTTGATTTTTACAGAGATTTTGAAGCAAAAAAGCCCGTTAAATCGGCAACGCTTGAAATCACCGCACTCGGAATTTATGAGGCAAAGATAAACGGCGAAAGAGTGGGCAATTTCATTTTTGCTCCGGGCTGGACATCATACCGAAGCCGTTTGCAGGTGCAGACATATGATGTTACCGATATGATAAAGGATAAAAACACTCTTGTTATAGGCGTTGCACCCGGCTGGAAAGCACACAGAACTTTCTGCGAAGAAAGACGCTCGGCACGCTATCTCGGCGTCAACGAAACGGCTCTTCTCTGCGCGCTTACCGTTGAATATGCAGACGGAGAAGAAGAGACTGTTTATACCGATGCTGATTGGAAAATCAAGGAGAGCAAAACAAGATATTCCGACCTTTATAACGGTTGTATTTATGACCCCGCTTTTGAAGCAGGGAAGATTTATAATGCCAGCGTATTTCCTCATACATATAAAATTCTTCTTGACCAGCAGGGCGAAAAGATTATTGAGCAGGAACGCCTTGAGGCAAAAGAAATTATTATCACCCCCAAGGGTGAAACCGTTATTGACTTCGGTCAGAATATGACGGGTTATGTTGAATTCAAAATCAAGGGCAAAAAGGGCGAAAAAGCCGTTATTTACCACGCTGAGGTGCTTGATGCAGAGGGCAATTTCTACAGAGAAAACCTTCGTGAGGCAAAAGCTGAAAGCGTATTTGTCTGTGACGGTGAGGAACATACCGTTAAGCCCGCATTCAACTTCTTCGGCTTCCGTTATATAAAACTTGAAGGCTTCAGCGATGAAATCAGACTTGAAAACTTTACCGCCGTTGTTGTTCATTCCGAGATAAAGAGAACGGGATATTTTGAGTGCTCCGACAGCAGAGTAAACAAGCTTTTCAGCAATGTTATCTGGGGACAGAAAGGCAATTTTGTTGATGTTCCCACCGATTGCCCCCAGCGAGATGAGCGTCTCGGTTGGACGGGCGATGCTCAGGTTTTTGTTAAAACCGCATCATTTAATTTCGATGTTGAAAAGTTTTTCATAAAGTGGCTTGCCGACCTTCGTGCAGACCAGAGAGGCTGGGGCGCTGTGCCCGCAGTTATTCCCGATGTTTTCGGTCCCGATGACAACTGCTCGGCAGCCTGGGCGGATGCCGCAACAATCTGCCCCTGGCAGATTTATCAGACCTACGGCAACAAGGATATTCTCAAAGATTCAATCAAATCAATGAAGAATTATCTTGAATATATCGACGAACACCGAACAGAGGGTCTTTGGGACAGAAGCTGGCATTTCGGCGATTGGCTCAATCTTGATGCAAGCGATTACACGGATTGCTCAAAGGGTACGGATAAAACCCTGATTGCAACGGCATATTACATTCTGTCAACGGAAATTCTTATCAAAGTGCTTGAAATGTTCGGAGAAAATGCCGATGAATATATTGAAAAGAAAGAACAGTCAATCGTTGCATTCAGAAAAGCATTTATGGAAAACGGCAGAATCAAGCCCGAATATGCAACCCAGACCGCTTGCGTGCTTGCCGTTCATTTCAGAATAAGCGATAATATTGCCGAAACGGCAAAGCAGCTCAATGAGCTTGTAACCGAGTGCGGACACCTCAAAACAGGTTTTGTCGGCACACCTTATCTGCTTCACGCACTTGCAGATAACGGATATGCCGAAACAGCATACAGCCTTGTGCTTCGTGAGGAATATCCCTCATGGCTTTTCTCGGTTAAGATGGGCGCAACAACCATCTGGGAGCATTGGGACAGCGTTCGTGAGGACGGCACAATGTGGAGCACAACGATGAATTCATTCAATCATTATGCCTACGGCTCGGTTGCCGATTGGCTTTATGAAAAAGCGGCGGGCATCAGAATTGATGAGAAAAATCCCGCTTTTGAGCACATAATTTTTGCTCCGATAACCGATGAAAGACTTGATTATGTCAAGGCTTCAATCGAGAGCAGAAACGGCGAGGTCAAGGCTTCCTGGAAGAGAGAAAACGGAGTTGTTTCATATGAATTCACCGTTCCCGCAGGCAGCACCGCAACCGTTATGCTGAACGGAACTTCAACAGAAATCACCGCAGGAACATATAAGTTTTAAATGAAAAAAGCCGCCTGAAAAAGGCGGCTTTTAGTTTTATTTCAATAAGTTTTCAATTCTGCCGATTTCTTCTTCGGTGAGTCCGATGTGACGGAAATAACCCGTTGCACCGCCGAAAGTGCGGTCAATATAGTCAAGAATTTGCTCCATATGCTCTCTTTGAGAATAGAAGCGGGTGGGGTCGGCTTCCCAGATAAGCCCCGTGTTTTCGCGGATTTCTCTTTCAATAAAGTCTTTGATATAAGTGTAAGAAACCTCATAGTCTGCAATGATATCAATTTTTTCAACGCCCGCCGCCGAAAGCAGAAGAGCGGCAAGAATGCCCGTTCGGTCTTTTCCGCAGAAGCAGTGGAACATAAACGGAGCATCAAGATTTGATATAACACGCAGAGCTTTTGCAAAATTTTCTTTGTAATCGTTAAGGCAAAGCTCATACATTTCGGGCATGGACATTTTAAGTCTTGAAAAAGCGGGATTTGCTTCGAGAAGAGAAATGTGGTGATAATCAAATTCGGGATTGTTCTTGAAATATGACGGCATATCCTCGGCTTCACCGTTGCCGCGAAGGTCAATAACAGTTTTAATGCCGAATTTGCGAAGCACTTCAAGGTCGGCTTCCGTTGGTGTTTTTGCAACGCCTGCACGCAGAATTCTGCCGTATGCCGTAACGCCGCCCTTGCAAGGGTATCCGCCCAAATCGCGGCAGTTAATGATGTTTTCGGTTATATATCTTTTTTGCATAAAAATCTCCTTATAATCAAAAAACCTCGTTCAAAAGAACGAGGTTTTTTCTGGAGCGGATGACGAGGCTCGAACTCGCTACCTCCACCTTGGCAAGGTGGCGCTCTACCAGATGAGCTACATCCGCAACTGCAAGAAGGATTATATCAAACTGTTTTGCAGTTGTCAAGCATAATTTTAAATTTTTTGCCCAACATTTTTATTTTTCTTGTGCGGTGAGGATTTATTCATTTATCGTTTGTTAAATTTCCGTTGCCGTTAACGGGAATAGGCTCGCCGAGATAGGTTGGCTCGGGTTTGATGATTGTATAAATAAAATCCTTGTTTCTTGCAAGAATTTCACGGATATCGCGGTAAGTCTGCCCCACATATGTTCTCGGGTCGGAAGCAACGCCGTATGCATCGAGTCCGAGTGCACGGGCGTTATACACCGCACGGTAAAGATGATATTTCTGCGTTACGATAAGAATTTTTTCTGCCTGAAAAATTTCTTTTGCGCGGTACATACTCTCATATGTTGAAAATCCTGCGTGGTCCATAAAAATATCCGAGGAATCAACATCTCTGTCGGTTGCAAAATCCTTCATAACATTAACTTCGTCATAATGCTCTCTGCCGTGGTCGCCGCTCATAAGCATTTTATCGGAAGCCCCCGCGTGATAAAGCTCAATACCCTGCAGAAGTCTGTCTTCAAGCATATGGCTGGGGGTATCGCCGTGAACACCGCAACCGAGAACAAGAATGCAGTCATAGCCCTCGCCTGCCGCATCTGCGGGCAGAATATACGGGGTTGCCTCGACAATAACCATATGGTTTATTGCGATAACCGCCATTCCGCAGACGAAAGCTGTAATCAAAACCGCCGTGATGAGCTTTTTGATGATTTTCATTTTATTTCCTCACTTATATTCAATTTCTTCGGGTTCGCCGTCACGGTAGAAGCAATAGAATTCGCTGTATTTATCTTCAAGAAACATATTTAAATAGTTACCGAAGTTGTTGGAGAGCCTTCCTTTTTTCAGCTCATCAACGCTTGTCCAGAAAACCTTGCCCTCTTCGGTTTCGTCAATCAGATTTCCGCTGAAATCGGTTGTTTTATAAAGGTGAACAATGTATCGGTCAAGGGTGTCTTTGTGTGCCCAATGAATAACACCGCAGGATTTGAGATTAAAAATATCAAGACCTGTTTCCTCTTTTACTTCGCGGATTGCCGAGTCAACAAAGCTTTCGCCCGCCTCAACGTGACCGCCCGGAAAAGAAAGCCCCGTCCAGCTTTTTACTCTTTCCTGAACAAGCACCTTTCCCGTTGTTTTATCCTCAACCATAACCATATTTGTAAGCTCGATTTTGGGGGAAAGAGGTGTTTTTTCGGTTTCAGTTATCATTTTCTTTTTCCTCCCGTAAGAATATCGAGTTTTTCCGCAAGGCTGTTGTTTTCAAATGCATTTTCATCAATAACTCCGATTCCGAGTGCCTGCGCACGCTCATAAATCGGAGAATTACGGTCAACCTTTTTGGTTGTAACGATAATTGCTTTTGCAAAATCACCGCCGAATTTTTCTTTGATCGCATAAAGCTCATTCAAATCTTCGTTGAAAGGAGCTCTTGTTTTGCAAGAAATGAAAACGGGATTAATTCCTCTTGAAAGCACGGCGTCAACCTCGTTTCTGGGCACACTTTCAGAAAGAAGCTTTGAAAGAGAATTGCTTTCATCGGGAATATCCCAGATGAATTTAACGCCCGTGTTAACATCATAAAAGCAGGGCATTTCTTTGGCGGTGAAATAAACTTTCAGTTCAAGCCACACGCCCTCGTTGACGAGCAGATTTGCAAGCACGGAGCCTGAATATGAAAAGCAAAGACGCTTTTTATCCCTTTGAATATCAAGGCTTCTGATTGCACCTGCTTTTTCAAGCTCACGCATAATCTTTTCGTTATATTCAAAGGTTTTGCCGTTATCCGAAAAGCTTAACGGTGCATCAATGAAAAGACTGCGGTCTTTTTCGTTTTCTTTTTTTGACACCTGCTGAAGATATTTGACAAATCTTGTCCATTCGTCGCGGTATACAAAGAAAAGGTCAATAACCCTCTTTATAATATTTTCCTCTTCGGGGGTATAGCTGTGGCTTCGGGCAACCTCAAAAACGGTGCCGCCTGCCATTGTTATAAATGATTCGCACGAAATTTTTGCATCAAATTCAACCGATTTATTTTCGGGCAGCCAGAGATAACGGGAGTTTTTGCGGTCAAGGCGGATTATATCCGTGCCGTTGCCTATAACGGTGCCCGCCGCAACCAAAGCAAGGTCGCTGCCGCCAGTTACATCAATAACACAGCTTCTGCCCTTTGATTTTTCTTTTGCAATAACATTTCTGACAGTCTGAAGATTATCGGAATAATCATTGGGCTTTGAATAAACAAAATCGAATTTGCTTTCCAGCGAATTAAGCTGAGCAAACTTCTTTGTTTTTGCTTTGCATTTTTCAATGGGTTCATTGACCGCACCAACGAAAACAACCCTTTCGGGCTTGAAAATGAGCGAAGCAAGATAGTTATATATCGGATTTTTGTCGTAAAGTTCAATTAAAGTTTTCATTGCAAAAACCTCCGATAATATTTTACCACAATAACGCCTTTCTTTCAACAGTTGTCTTGTCTTTCAATATAAAAGATGATATACTGAAATTATTAAATAAATAATACCAAAAGGGGTATATTTTATGAACAAATTTGATTTTATTAAAAGCGAAAAATTAAAAAATCAGATAGCTTTTGTTATTGAGATAGACGAAATGAAACGCATTCTGCGAATGAATCTTCACGCTGACGGCTCAAAGCGTGAAAACGATGCCGAGCATTCGTGGCATCTTGCGGTTATGGCGATGCTTCTTGAGGAATACTGCTCTGAAAAGGTTGATATTGCAAGGGTTATAAAAATTGCTCTTGTGCACGACCTTGTTGAGGTTTATGCGGGCGATACCTTTGCATATGACTCAAAGGGCTATGAGGATAAAGACGAAAGAGAAAAAATGGCGGCGGATAAGCTTTTCGGTATGCTGGATGATGAGCAGGCGGCATTTTTCAGAGCGCTCTGGGATGAATTTGAAGAAAAATCAACTCCCGAATCCCGTTATGCAAATGCGGTTGACCGTTTGCAGCCTCTTCTTCTCAACTATCTGACCGACGGTCATACCTGGAAGCTCGGCGATGTTCATGCTCCGCAGATTTTAAAGAGAATGGATATTATCCGCACCGCAACCCCCGAACTCTGGCACATTGTTGAGGGCATAATCGAAACCTCGATTGAAAAGGGAATACTTAAACCTTAATATTGATAAAATAATATATATATGATATAATAATTTGTATTTTAATTTCTGCTTTGAAAGGAAGATAAAAATGACAGAGCTTAAATATTGGGAAAATCCATACATAATAAAAGAAAATAAGGAAGACGGACACAATACTGCTCTGCCCAGACCAACGGTTAAAGATGCGGTTGACGGTGCACCCGCTCCGCTTCGCTTAACACTTAACGGAAACTGGAAATTCTGGTGGCAGCTCGGTCTTGACGATGTGCGCACCGATTACTATGCCGAAAATTTTGACGATTCGGATTGGGACGATATAACCGTTCCCTCACTGTGGCAGCTCAAGGGATACGGCAAGCCGATTTATCTTTGCTCATCATATCCCAAGGCAATTTCAACGGTTAAGGGTGAAATCCCCAAAATCAACCATGATTTAAATGAAATCGGCGTTTACCGCCGCACATTCAATATACCCGAAAGCTTTGACGGCAAGCAGATTTTTATTCATTTCGGTGCGGTCAAGGCAGGCTTCTTCCTTTATATCAACGGCAGAAGAGTGGGCTATTCTCAGGGTTCAATGACTCCCGCCGAGTTTGATATAACGGATTATGCGGTTATTGGTGAAAACAAAATTACTGTTGAAGTTTTCCGCTACACAGACGGCACGTATCTTGAGGACCAGGATATGTGGTTCCTTTCGGGTATCTACAGAGAGGTTTATGTTTATGCGGAAGAAAAGCTTTGTGTTCGCGATATTTTTGCCGATGCATCGCTTGACGAAACCTATAAAAACGGCGTTCTCAACCTTGAAATACCCCTCAATAACTACGCAGAAGAAAAAGAATGCTCGGTTGAAACCGCTATTATCATTGACGGCAAGCCCAAGAAGATTGCAAACGAAAAGCTTCTTGCCGCAAGCGGAAAAACAGTTCTTAATTTTAACTATACCGAAGAGAATATCAAGACCTGGTCTGCGGAAGAACCCAACCTCTATAAGCTTGTTATAGCACTTAAGAGCGGCAAGCAGATTCTTTCCGTAAAGTGCATTAAAATCGGCTTCAAAAAGGTTGAAATCAAGGGCAATGTTCTTTATATGAACGGCAAGCGTGTTATCATCAAGGGTGTTAACCGCCATGATTTTGACCCCGATAATGGCTGGGCAGTTCCCGATGAAAGATATTATCAGGATCTTTATCTGATGAAGAGAGCAAATATCAATGCCATCAGAACAAGCCACTATCCCAATCAGGAAAAATTCTATGAGATGTGCGATGAACTCGGTTTCTATGTTATGGACGAAGCCGATGTTGAAACCCACGGCGTACGCCGCAAAAACTGCCCCGGCGATAACCTTGAGTTCAAGGAAGCCGTTGAAGACAGAGCAGAAAGAATGGTGCTCCGCGACAGAAGCCACGCTTGCGTTTGCTTCTGGTCACTCGGCAACGAGGCGGGCGACGGCGAAAACTTCAAGCACGAAAAGAATGCAATTCTTGCTCTTGACAAATCAAGACCCATTCACTACGAGGGCGATTTTGATTTCACAAAGAGTGATTTCATAAGCCGTATGTATCCTGTTGAATATGTTGTTGAAAGTATGAGAAAGCAGGAAGAGCTTAAAATCAGCGCATATGAAAACGTTGCAAACGTTCTTGCGGCAGATAACAAGCCCATTCCAGCAGAAACCTATAAAACTCATCCCGTTATTTACTGTGAGTATGCTCACGCAATGGAAAACAGTCTTGGCAACTTCAAGGAATATGTTGATGATTTTGAAAATTATGAGCATATGTGCGGCGGCTTTATCTGGGACTATGTTGACCAGTCTCTCCGCAAGGTTGAAGACGGAAAAGAAAAGTGGCTCTACGGCGGCGACTTCGAAGAGGGCGCAACCAGCTTCTATTTCTGCGCAAACGGAATCATAACCGCAGACAGACAGCCCCAGCCCTCATATTATGAGGTTAAAAAGGTTTATTCAAACCTTGAAGCGGTTGACTGCGATGCAGGCAACGGCAAAATCAAAATAAAGAATAAGAATCTGTTCATTTCAACAGAGGATTATATTATAAAATGGAGTCTTGCCGTTAACGGCAAAGAGGTTAAGTGCGGAGACCTTGCAGGTGAAGTTATTGCTCCTCTCACCGAAAAGGAATATCAGCTTCCCATCAGCATTGAGGATTATCCCGAAGGCGAAGTTATTCTTACGGTATCATTCGTGCTTGCGGTTGATAAACCTTGGGCAGAAAAAGGATTCGAGCATAATTTCAGCCAGATTTTCCTTCGTGAAGCCTGTGCCGCAAAGCGCAAACCCGCAAAGGGCGAGCTTAAATTCCTTCAGAACGGCACAAATGTTAAAATCAAGGGTGAGGGCTTTACCGCAGAGATAAAGGCGGGCGCTCTTTCATCGCTTAAATACGGCGAAGAAGAAATTATTGAAGAAGCTTCACCGCTTCGCCCCGATTTCTTCAGAGCTCTTACCGATAACGACAGAGAATATCTTAATTTTGTTCCGATGATTGCAGGCATTCATCCGCTTTATCAGTGGAAGAGAACAACCGCGCAGACCTTTGCACGCTCCGTGAAAGCAATTTCAACACCCTCGGGCGTTGAGGTTAATGTTAACTGGGTTGCTCCGTTTGTTTCGGGTGTTTCAACAACCTATCTTTTCTCACCCGCAGGCGAGGTTACCGTTAAACACAGCGCAAAGGGTCTTGGTCTTCCCATGCTCAAAATCGGTATGAGAATGGGCATCAAGAGCACTCTTGATAAAGTTTCATGGTATGGCAGAGGCCCCCACGAAACCTATTTTGACAGAAAAACAGGCGGAAAGATTGCCCGCCATAAGATGACGGTTGCCCAGCTTGAGCACCGCTATATGCGTCCGCAGGAAAACGGACACAGAACCGATGTGCGTTCGCTTGAAGTGAGCGATAATTCAGGCTTCGGCTTTGTTGTTGATGCAATGGATATTCCTTTCGGCTTCAATCTTGGCTATTACACACCCGAAAAGCTTGACAAGGCAAAGCATCTTTATGAGCTTGAAAAGGATAACTGCATAACCCTCTGTCTTGACGGCGCAATGAGAGGCGTTGGCGGCGATATGCCCGGCTGTGCACATCTTCATAAAGAATACAGACTCAAGAATTTTAAAGAATACAGCTTTGAATTCAGAATTTCAAAGAAGGCTTAATAATGAATAAAACCAATGCAATGAGAATGCTCGAAGCGGCGAAAATCCCCTTCGGGCTTCTCGAATATCCCGTTGATGAAAGTGACCTTTCGGGTGAAAGCGTTGCAAGAAAAACGGGAAAAGACCCCTCACAGATATTCAAAACCCTTGTTTTTTTCGGCGAGAAAAACGGTTTCGGTGTTTGCTGCATACCAACCTGCGAAGAGCTTGATCTGAAAAAAGCGGCAAAGGCTTTCGGTGAAAAGAAAGTTGAAATGATTCACGTTAAAGATTTGCTGAAAACAACGGGTTATATAAGAGGGGGCTGTTCGCCCATAGGAATGAAAAAGGCATATCCCACCGTTATTGACGAAACGGCGGTGCTTTTTGATAAGATTTATGTGAGTGCAGGTGTAAGAGGTGCAATGCTAGGTATTGACCCGAATAAGCTTGCAGAATTTGTCGGGGCGAAATTTGAAGATGTTACAGGGTGATTTTTAATGGCAAAAACTCTTGTGTTAACCGAAAAGCCGTCGGTTGCAAAGGATATTGCCCGTGTGCTGGGCTGCAAAAAGAACGGCAACGGCTGCATAATCGGCGATAAATATATAATTACCTGGGCTTTGGGTCATCTTGTTACTCTTGCAGACCCCGAAGCCTATGACAATAAATATAAAACCTGGCGTATGGAAGACCTGCCTATGTTACCCAAGCATATGAAGCTTGTTGTTATCGGGCAGACCTCAAAGCAGTTCAGGGCAGTTAGTGCTCTTCTCGGCAGTTCAGAGGTAAGCGATGTTGTTATCGCTACCGATGCGGGCCGTGAGGGTGAGCTTGTTGCACGCTGGATAATTCAGAAAGCAAACTGCAAAAAACCGATGAAACGTTTGTGGATTTCTTCGCAGACCGATAAAGCAATCAAAGAGGGTTTTGCTTCGCTCAAACCCGCTTCGCAATATGATAACCTTTATAAAAGCGCAAGATGCCGTGCAGAGGCAGACTGGCTGGTTGGTCTTAATGTCAGCCGTGCGCTCACCTGCAAGCATAATGCACAGCTTTCTGCGGGCAGAGTTCAGACTCCCACCCTTGCAATGATAGTTAAGCGTGAAGAAGAAATTCAGAAATTCCGCCCCAAGGATTATTTTACCGTTAAGGCAAACTTCGGCGGGTTCACCGCTTTATATAAAGACTCGAAAAATCAGGCAAGATTTTTTGATGCCGCCGCGGCTCAGGCGATTGCCGATGATGTAAAGGGCAAAAGAGGCGTGCTTTCAGAGGTTAAAAAGGTTTACCGCTTCAAGGCACCTCCCGCCGCCTATGATTTGACAGAGCTTCAGCGTGATGCCAATAAAAAATACGGCTATTCCGCAAAGCAGACTCTTTCATATATGCAGAGTCTTTATGAAACCCATAAATTGCTCACTTATCCGAGAACGGATTCAAGATATATAACCAAGGATGTTGTTGCAACCCTGCCCGAAAGGCTTCGTGCAATAGCAATCGGACCCTATAAGGATGCGGCAAATGCTGTGCTTCGCACAAAGCCGCTTTCAACAAAATATATTGTTAACGATGCAAAGGTAACCGACCATCACGCAATAATTCCCACCGAGCAATATGTTGACCTTAATAAACTTTCCCGTGAGGAAAGACATATTTATGACCTTGTTGTGCGCCGTTTTCTTGCAGTTCTGAGTGCTCCGTTTGAGTATGATGAAATGCAGGTTAAAATAACCGTTGGAAAGCATAATTTCTACACAAAGGGTCAGGCCGTTAAATCCGCAGGCTGGAAAGCTCTTTATGATTCTTCACTTGCCGATGATGAGGATGACGGCGACGATATAAAATCACAGCAACTTCCCGCCCTTTCGCAAGGCGCTCCCGCTTTTGTGCAGGAGGTGCGTCTTTGCGCAGGCAAAACTGCTCCGCCCGCAAGATATAACGAAGCAACTTTGCTCACCGCAATGGAAAATCCAACAGGTCAGGTTGATGACGGCTCGCTGCGTGATGCCCTTAAAACCGCAGGCGGTCTGGGAACTCCCGCAACAAGAGCCGATATAATTGAAAAATTATTCGATTCCTTCTGCATTGAACGCAGGGGTCGTGAAATTATGCCCACTTCAAAGGGCAGACAGCTTATTGAAATCGTTCCGCCCGACCTTAAATCGGCAGAGCTGACCGCAAGATGGGAGCAGAGGCTTTCGCTTATTGCAAAAGGCAATGCGGATGACAGAAAATTCGTTGAAGAAATGAGAGGATATGCAACCTCTCTTGTAAGTGCGGTTAAAAACGGTGAGGAAAAATACCGCCACGATAATATGACCCGTGAGCCTTGCCCCGAATGCGGCAAATTTTTGCTCGAAGTCAACGGCAAAAAAGGCAAAATGCTTGTTTGTCAGGACAGAGAGTGCGGCTATCGCAAGAGTGTGTCCGTTATAACAAACGCACGCTGCCCCGAATGCCATAAAAAGCTTGAAATGAGGGGCGAGGGCGATAAAAAAGCCTTCTTCTGCGTTTGCGGCTACAGAGAAAAGCTTTCTGATTTTGAAAAGAGAAAAGAAAGTGCGGGTGCAGGCAAGAGGGATGTTGCAAAATATATGCAGCAGCAGAGCAAGCAGAAAACTTCAAGCAATCCGCTTGCAGACCAGCTTGCAAAATGGATGGAGGAAAACAAATGAAGCGTTTTCTTTCTTTGATACTTGCATTAACAATGCTTTTGCTTTGCACCGCTTGCTCGGAAAAGGGTGCGGGCAAAACAATAACCTATGCACTTGAAGCGTCACCCGAAACTCTTGACCCGCAATTTGCCTCCGATAAGGATGCTCATATTGTTATCAACAATGTTTTTGAGGGTCTTGTGCGTCTTTCACCCGAGGGTGAAATTATAAGCGGTATTGCCGAAAGCTGGGATATATCCGCAGACGGGCTTACTTATACTTTTCATCTTAAAGAGGGCACGGAATGGTATTGCCCCGGCACAATAAAAAATGAATTCGGCGAGGATTTCTATAACCGTTTTTCAACCGAAAAAGTAACTGCAAAAGATTTTGTTTTTGCTATGAAAAGAGCCGTAAATCCGCAGACGGGCTCACCCTCTGCGCACCGACTTCTTGTTATTGAAAATGCGGCGGAGATATATTCGGGCAAGCTTGGTGCGGATTCGCTCGGAGTTTATGCGAATGACGATTATACTCTTGTTATAAAGCTTGCCGCACCCTGCGATGATTTGCTCCAAAGACTGACCGAGAGCGTGTTTATGCCCTGCAACGAAGACTTTTTCAACGCAATGGGCGGCAGATACGGTCTTACGCATAAAAGAATTCTCTGCAACGGGCCGTTTTATGTGAGTGCTTGGGATTCCGAAAACTCGCTCACAATAAAGAACAATAAATATTATGCGGGCGAACAGAGTGTTCTGCCTCTTTCCGTTGCTTTTTCGTTTGATTCAAATGTTGAGTCCGTTGCACAGAAAGTTTCATCAGGCACGATAAGTGCGGCGCTTTTGCCGCCCGATTGCCCAGTGCCCGAGGATTGCAATGTTGTTAATGAAAATGAAAACGGAATTTACGGCATTTTCTTCAACTGCGCCGACAGCATTATGAAAAATGTTTCAATCCGTCAGGCTCTCTGCTCAACGGTTGACCGCAGTATTTTTAATTCTGCCGATGAAACATTGAAGCCTCAGAGCGGATTTATTCCCGCAAACTGTTCGGCGGGAAGTGCAAATTACCGAAAGGCGGCAGAGGGAAGAACGCCCGTTATTGCTTATAACGAGGATTCTGCGTCAGCTCTCTGGAACAAAGGTCTTTCCGAAATTGGCCAGAGCAAGGTTCAGATAACCGTGCTTTGCCCCGAAAATCTTGATGAAGCCGTGAGAAAACAGCTTCAGATATGGCAAAGAGTTATGGGCATAAGCCTCGGAATAACGGTTGAAAATATGCCTGCGCAAGAAATTGAAAAAGCCGTTGCAAGCGGCAACTATCAGATTGCTCTGACGGGTATGGAATCGGATTACCACAGCGCGGTTGATTATCTTGCAGCTCTTTCTGACGGCGGAGTTTTCCGCTTCGGCACAGAGGAATACACAAGAATTATCAACAGACTCCGCGAGGTTGACAGCGACGATGACCTCATAGGCGGATGCTATACTGCAGAAACTTATATTTTACAGCAGGGAATCTGTTTCCCGCTTTATTCCCGTTCAAGCCGTTTTGTTACCGCAGAGGATGTTGATGGAATTTCAATTCTCAATTCGGAATCGGGAATAAGCTTTATCGGTGCAAAGAGGTTTGACTGATGAAGAAAAAGATAATTATTGCCGTTTGGTGGGTGCTTGTTGCCGTATGTATGGGGGTTATTTTCTTTTTATCCTCACAGAGCGGTGAAACATCACAGACCGTAAGCGACGAATTCAAAATTATTTTGGGAATACCTGTTGATATTCATTATATCCGCAAAGGCGCTCATTTTCTTGAATTTGCGGGTCTCGCGTTTTTGGTTTTCAATGCACTCAGGGCAACCTGCGGCAGAAACCGCCCCGCTTTGTCATTTATGATAACCGCCGCATATGCGGTAAGCGATGAAATCCATCAGCTTTTTGTTGAAGGCAGAGCTTGCAGAATCTTTGATGTTTTTGTTGATTCCTGCGGAGCGGCAGCGGCGATACTGTTTATGATGTTTGTTTTTTATGTTTTTGAAAAGAGGAGATTGTATGACAGAAAATGAAAAGATTTTTGCCGCGGGTTGTGCTGCAGGTGCAGCCGCCGCCGCAATTCCCGCTGCCTATGCACTCTCACAAAATATGAAAAGAAAGCCTCTCGGTGAGCGCGATTTTGTCCGTTCGGAAAACGGCGGATTTGTTACCGGGTGCGGCGAAAAAATTATTTTCAAGGGAATTAATCTTAACGATGATATTCTGAATTTTCAGAAATGGGATTTGCCCGCAAACGCAAACACGCAGGATGTTTTTTCCTCGCTTGAAAGCCGTTTCGGCAGATACGGTGCCAAAGAGCTTCTGAAAAAATATAACGAAAATTTTATTTCCGATGCGGATTTAAAGTTTGTCAGAAAGCTTGGCGCAAACTGCGTAAGGGTGCCTCTGCGTCACAAAACACTTTGCAGAAAAGATAACTGCAAGGGCGATTTCGATTTTGAAAGACTCGATAAAATAGTTGAAAAATGCAGAAAGCTCGGCATTTATGTAATTTTTGATTTGCATTCCGCACCCGGTTATCAGAATCACGGCTCGGCTTGTGCGCAAGATGAAGAAAGCACTTTCTTCAAAAGCGGCAAAGAGGGCTTTGAAGCCAGAAATGCGGCAATAAGGCTCTGGGCGGGAGTGGCTGCTCATTATTGCGATGAGCCCGCAGTTGCAGGTTATGATTTGCTCAACAGACCTTTATATTTTATTCCCGAACAGGCAGAGAATCTTGATGTGCTTTATAAATTTTATCGCAGAGCATTGAAAGCGATAAGAGCGGTTGATACTTGCCATACTGTTATAATGCAGATTCCCGAAGCCGCAGAAAGCCTGCCCGAAATGAGAGAAGAAAATATTGCATTCGGTTTTTATTCTCATATGAACACAAGCTTTGAGGCAGATGCAATGATTAACAGAATAAATGCCGTAAGCAATGTGCCCTGCATTGTTTGCAAAGTCAGGGCAGAAGAGAATACCGACTATATTCTTTCTGCGCTGAATAAGAGCAATGTCTCCTGGATATTCGGAGGCTTCAAGGGCAACGGAGCAAACTGCGTTTTCAGCGGAAATATTTCGCCCGCAAATCTTGATGTTGATAAATACGATGAAATCGGCGAAAAATGGTCAAAGCCCGTTGCAACAAAGAATTACACAGAAAACAAGGAGCTTTCAAAGCTTCTGAAATCAAAGTTTAAAGATAATCCTTTGCCTAAACCTGAAAAGAAACCGAAAATTGCAGTTAAATTCGGTAAAACAACTATAATAGGAACAAGAAGAGCGAGCCGATAAGGCTCGCTTTTTTAATGAAATCTTAACCTCTTTACAATTGACTTGATATTGTGATTTTGATAAAATAGCAATGTTACAAATTTCGACAAAGAGGTATAAAAAATGGATTTTAAAAAGTATCTTGCGGGGGCTTTGTGCAAGCCGTCACCCGAGGATAAGGTTGAATATTTTAAAATAAAGGGCAGAGCATCGGCGAATGTTCTTTCAAATGCGCAGAAAACCATTCCCGCAGGCGGTTATAATTATGAAGCGGATATAACAAAATTCTGGAATGAATTCCGTAAGCTCAAAGCTGAATGCGGATATAATCTGAGCTTCAACACTCTTATGATAAAAGTTCTTGCTGAGGGTCTTAAAGCGGCACCCAGACTCAATGCACATATGAATTATAATCATATGGCTTCCTGCGGCAGACTGATTATAAAAAAGAATATTGATGTTGCAATTCCCGTGCTTCTTGATTCGGGAGAAACATTCCCCGTAAAACTCCGCAATGTTGAGAGCAGAACGCTCAGAGAAACCCAGGAAGAATTTGACCGCCTTATGAAAACTCTTGAAACAACCGATACCGACAGAGTTCTTTTTGATGTTGTTCTTCAGAGAATTATCGGCTTTATTCTTAAGGGTAAATTTGTTTCAACAGCGGCACAGATTGCAACGGGCTATGTCGGTAAATATAAAGTTGCAAAGCTTTCGGGCCTTTTTGAGCACGCACCTCACGACGAAACATCGCTTCAGATTGACGATTTCAACGAGGGCACTGTTTGTCTGACAAATCTCGGCTCACTCGACCACGGACTCAAAGGAAATATTACATATGCACCCATTCTTTATCCCCAGGTATTTATTATGGCTATGTGTGCAGTTCAGGATAAAGAATATGTTTTCAGAAATGAAAAAGGCGAAATTGATTTGGGCGTTAAAAAGATTCTTCCGATTAATCTTATGTTCGACCACAGAATCGGCGGTTTTGCAGATGTTATGCCGTTTATAAAGCGAATGGAAGAAATTTTTGAAAACCCCGAAGAAATCAGAAATTGGTAAAAAATAAGGTCAAATCCTAACGATTTGACCTTTTATTATTATTTATTCTGTTCGCGGAAAACTATATTTCCCTTTTCGTCATCCATTGACTCAACAATGGCAAGAGATTCAAGGTGATAACCGAGATTGCGGATTACTCTGCCGCCAATCTGGAAGCCTTTTTCAATAGCAATGCCAAGACCCTCAACGGTTGCACCTGCGGATTCCGTAATTGAGATAAGACCCTGAAGTGCACAGCCGTTTGCAAGAAAGTCATCAATAATCAGCACACGGTCGCCTTCATTGAGGAACTTTTTTGAAACAATAACCTGATTTTTGTTCTGATGAGTAAATGACTCAACCTCGGCAACATAAACATCGCCCTCAATATTGATACTCTTTGATTTTTTTGCAAAAACAAGAGGCACGCCGAAGCATCTTGCAACGGAGCACGCAATGGCAATGCCCGAAGCCTCAATGGTGAGCACCTTTGTTATGTTTTTATCCTGAAAACGGTGTTTGAACTCCTCACCCATTTTATCCATAAGTTCAATATCCATCTGATGATTGAGGAAACTGTCAACCTTGAGCACATTGCCCGCTTTAACAACACCGTCTTTTAAAATTCTTTCTTCCAAAAAATTCATAACCGCACCTCCGAATTATGTCAATTATAGCATAAGAGTGTCGGTTTGTCATTCTTTTTGTAAAAAAATCTGAGCTTTTTATTCGTTGACAAATCAAGAATAATAATATTTAATATTACTATAAGGCTTTTAAGGAGAATTGGTATGAAAAAGATTATTTCGGCTTTTCTTATTTCGGTTTTGATTGTTTCATCTTTCGCAGTTTCCGCGTTTGCCGAGTCAGGTTATGCGTATAACGAAGAAGTGCTTTCACAGTTTCGCCCTGAATGGAGCTCGATTATGGCAGACGAAACCGTTATTGCACTCACTCCCGGTGCAGCAGCGGGCGAGGTTCGTTTTTCCTGGCTTTCGGGTGAAGACGATACTGAGGTATCGTTCAGAATTTCCGAAAGAGCGGATATGTCGGATTATAAGGAACTTGAAGTAAAGCAATCCGATGCGATTGAAAACCGCAAATCCAACAAGGTAGTTGCAACAAACCTTGAAGAAGGTAAAACATATTATTATTCGTATACCGAAAACGGAATTTGGAGCAAAGCGGAGAGCTTTACCGTTCAGCCCGAAAAGGATTTTACCGTTTTGTTTGTTTCCGATGCACAGATAGGCCGATCTGGTGATGAAACACTTGAAGAGGTGCTTATCCGAGACACCTGCGGCTGGAATTATACCGCCCATAAAATGCTTTCCGAATATCCGAATGCGGCATTTATGATTTCTGCAGGTGACCAGTTTCAGTCACCTGACAGCATAACGCAGATGAAGGCATATCTTTCGCCCGAAGAGCTTCGTTCACTGCCCGTTGCAAACACCATAGGCAACCACGATGACGGTTCAACGCTTTACGGCGAGATTTTCAATAATCCCAATGAAGTCAAAGAGCTTTTGGCGAGTGAGGCGGGAACGGGATATTACTATACCTATGGCGATGTGCTTTTTATTACTGTTAATTCAAACAACACCTTTTTGCCCGATACCGCAAAGCTTTTAAGAAAAGCGGTCAAGGCTTATCCCGACACAAAATGGCGCGTTGTTACAATGCATCATAACCCCTATTCGGCATCGCTTGCCGATGATGAATACTCCGAAACAAGAGCACTTTTCTCATCGCTTTATGATTGCTATGATATTGATTTGGTGCTCAGCGGGCACGACCATTTATATTCTCGCACCCAGGCGATGTATGCGGGCGCAAAATCAGACGGTGAAGGCACGGTTTATGTGCAGTCATCCTCGGCATCGGGCAGTAACTATGACCCTCTGCCCGAAGAGCTTGCATCTTTCACCGTGTCGGCATTTGATGTGAGAGTTCCCACTTACACGGCATTCACATTCACCGATGATTCAATAGAGGGAATAACCTACCGCACCGATACAGATGAAATAATCGACAGTTTTACGGTTGAAGATAACGCAACAAATTCAAAAGCAGGAATGTTCAATATTGTTGTTTCTCTGCTGAAAACTTTGTTTTCGATGATATAATAAAAAAAGACGGCGAAAGCCGTCTTTTTTGTTTGGTCGGAGTGCAGAGTTTCGAACTCTGGGCCTCGTGGTCCCAAACCACGCGCGCTACCAGCTGCGCCACACCCCGATATTAAAGGCGGTTAAAAACCGCCTTTTTATTTTATGTTATTTATTTGGGATTGTCAACCCAAATCAGCTAAAAAGTCCGAGAACAACGGTATCAATCCAATAATACATTATTGTATAGAGCATTGAGAACGCTTCTTTTAAGCCGAGCTTGCGAAGAACAGCATCGAAATCATCGCCGATAAGAATATCGAACGGAGTGATTGCCTCTGCTCTTCTCAAACCGCCCTCATCCTCAACAGCTTCGCCGTTCATAAGGGTGAAATACTGGTGGCGGTAGCCAACGGGTGTTATGTTATCAACGGTGTAGCATATTGTGAGGCTTGTGCGGAGTTTGCTTATTTCGGGAACTTCGCCGGTAAATGCAATCTCAACGCTTTCGCCGGGTTTGAGCACCTTAAAGGGGTTTATTTTAAATTTAAGATTTGTGCCGTCCATAGTAACGGATTTGATTCTTACCTTGCCCTTTTCGCAAACGTTGGTTATTATGAGTGCGTTTGAGTCATCAGAGAGATAACCGGGCATATCGCCGTTGAATTCGGCATAAACGGTGCCAGAGGGGTTTGAAGTATCTCTGAACTGGGGGAAGGCTTCATCGGAATAAACATCTGTTATGTTATCGGTGAGCACAAGGGTCATAAGCAGCTTTCTTGTGTAGCTGTCCCAATAAGTCATACCGTGGAAAAGACCGTTTACAAACCAGGTGTTATCGGGCAGATAAGCGGTTGAAGCGTCAATATTCATTGAGGGAGAAACCTTGTATTTGCCGCCGCAGTCGTTAATCTGTGTGTAACCGTCTGCAAAGCGCTTGCCGTAGGGGGCGCAGGTTGCACCCGTTGCACACTGGGTTGTTATAATACCGTCGGAATCCTCTTCAAGACCTGTTACGATTCTGTTGCCCGTTCCTGCGATAATTGAAATGTTCATACCGTTTTCGATGCATTCATTGAGCTTTTCGCTTATCTGCGGCAGAATTTCATAATGGAAACGGTCGCTCTTTGCAATAAGAACTGCGTTTTCTTCGCTGTCAAGAAGAAGAGCTTTTGCTTCTTCATATTTATGGGAGGGCATAAAATCCCAGATGCTGCCCCAATAGAGCATAATCTGTGTTGCATAAGGGATAAGGTTGTTGATAACAGCATCAAGGAAACCGAGCTGATGTGCTTTTACAAGCCAATCATAATCTTCTTCCAACCTCATACCGTGTTCAATAAAGCGGAGAAGACAGTCTTCGTCAAGCTTAGCCTGTGCGGTTGCAAGGTCATATGCAAAGCCTGCACCGCCGATTGCGGGCACTGTGAGGCAGGCATTATCAACATCGCCCTTGTGACCGTAAAGAGTGAGATATGTTGCGGTTACCTGACCGCCGTGGCTTACGGCAAGAAGATTAACCTTATCTTTGCCCGTATATTCCTTTACGGACTGAATGAATTCATCAAGCATTTTTGCGCAATGCTCAACGCCCATTCTGAAATCGGTTGTATAGGTATAGATGTTTTCAATGCCGATATATGTTTCGAGTTCCGCAGCCATATCAAGCTCTTGTCTGTAGCTGCCGTCGGGATATTTTTCGGCAAGATTTTTGTAGTTGTTTTCCTCGGCGGTTATGTGACATCTTTTAACATCATAGACGCTCGAACCGTCGGGGTTGCATCTCATTTTTTCAAGCATTGCAACAAGTTCGGGGCCAATAACATCTGCAATATATTGAGCATTGCCGATTGTGAGAGCACCCAGACCCTTGCCGATTTCAACGATATTGGCAAGAACTCTTTCGAGAACGAGGTCCATATTAAGACCCCAGATTTGTTCGCCTGTTTCAAAACTGTCGCCTACATAGAGAGCGGTTGAACTGTAGCCGGGAACGAAAACAACGGGGTAATCCGAAATTTCGCCCTCAACTTTGCTGCCGTAAGCAAAAGAAGCAACTGCAAGAGAAGAAACGATAAGACATATGCAAAGGATTGATGCAATAATCTTTTTCATAATTAAACAACCTTTCATCAGCTGATTTTCGGGGGAGCTGTGCGGTTCTTTCTGTGGTGATGGGGGCTCTTGGGAACGATATCGCCTGCTTTGGTAAGAGCAATTTTTGTCATAACGGGTCCGAAGAGTTCATAAATGAGAACGGAGAAGAGAACAATGTTTCTTATCATATGGCCAACCTCGCCAAGCTCCATTGCCGTTACGGACATACCCAGAGCAACGCCTGCCTGGGGAAGAAGAGTGATACCGAGATATTTAACCGTGTTCTTTTCGCAGCCCATGAGTTTTGCGCTGCCGTAGGAACCGAAATATTTACCGAGTGAACGCGAAATGATATATGCGGCGCCGATTCCGACAATTGCAACATCGCCGAAAACGCCGAGTTCAAGCTCTGCACCGCTGAGAACGAAGAACAGAGTGAAGAGCGGATTGGTCCATTTATCTGTTTTTTCCATAATTTCGGCAGAGAAATCGCAAATGTTGCAGAAAACCGTGCCGAGCATCATGCAAACAAGAAGAGTTGAAAATCCGATATGTATGCCGCCGATTTCAAATTTGAGCATTGAAATTGCAACGGTGAAGAAAACGAAGGTTATGGAAAGTGAAAGTCGCTTGCTGTTTGAACTGAAAAACTTTTCGCAAGCCGAGAAAAGCATACCCATAATGAAGCCGAGAAGCAATGAAAGGATTATTTCAAGCAGCGGCTCAACAATGATTGCGGTGAGATTAACCTGACCGCTTTCAATAGCCTTTGCAACACCGAAAGATATTGCAAAAATGATAAGACCGACGGCGTCATCGATAGCAACTATGGGCAAAAGAAGGTCGGTGAGCTTACCCTTTGCCTTATACTGACGGACAACCATCAGCGTTGCTGCGGGTGCGGTTGCAGCGGCAACGGCACCGAGAGTAACTGCCATTGAAAGGGGAAGCTTATCGCCGAGAATATAGTGCAGACCGATAAGGGCGGCATCAACGCAGAGAGTTGCAATAACTGCCTGGAAAATACCGATAAAGGTTGCCTGCTTGCCGATTTGCTTAAGCTGTGAAAGTCTGAATTCGTTGCCGATTGCAAAAGCAATAAATCCGAGAGCAACATCGGATATGAGTTCAAATGACTGAACATTTTCAATAGAAGTGAAGCCCAGTCCGTCTATTCCGAGCTTGCCGAGACCATAGGGTCCGATGATGATACCTGCAACAAGATATGCAGTTACCGAGGGAAGTCCGAGAACTTTTGAAAGTCGGGACATGAAAAGTCCTGCCGCAAGGGCAATTGATATGCAAAGTAAAGTTTCCATAATAATTCGCCTGATTTCTTAATAAGTATGAGTACAGATTTCTTTGATTTTTTCACGCAGAGCAAGAAAATCCTCCAGAGCGTCGGGCTTCTGGTTGGGGTTTCTTAAAAGTGCGGCGGGGTGGAATGTGCCCATAAAAAGAATGCCGCCTTTTTCAATAAACTGACCGTGCTGCTGCGTAACCTTGAAATCCTTTGATATGAGTCTTTGAGCAGAAATTCTGCCAAGGCAAACGATGATTTTGGGCTGAATGAGCCTTGTTTGCTCACGGAGCCACTGAATGCATTGGTCCTGCTCTTCGGGAAGAGGGTCGCGGTTCTGAGGGGGTCTGCATTTTACCATGTTGGCAATATAGATATTCTTTTTTCTGTCAAGGTCAACGGCTTCAAGAAATTTATCAAGAAGCTTGCCGCCTCTGCCAACAAAGGGCTCGCCCTGCAAATCCTCATTCTGTCCGGGGCCTTCACCGATAAAAAGAACCTCTGCGTTTTCGTTGCCTACGCCGAAAACAAGATTTGTTCTTGTTTCGCAAAGAGAACATTTTCTGCATTGCATACAGTCAGCTTTAAGCTGTTCCCAGTTTTCATACATAGCCGTCACCTCTTTCAGAGAATATTTTTCGTGATTTATCCGCATCGGCTCTGATTTGGTTGCCCAGAGCCTCCATGGAATCAAATTTTATTTCGCCTCGAAGATATTCAAGCAAACTGACTTCAATATCTTTGCCGTAAAGGTCGCCGCTGAAGCCGAGAATGCAGGTTTCGCTGCGCAAATCCGCATTTGCAAACGAGGGTCGGAGTCCGATGTTTGTTACAGACGGATATTCGGTGCCTTCAACAACCGTTACAGAGGCATATACGCCTTTTTTCGGAATGATAAAATCTTTGCCGAAATGCTGGTTGATGGTGGGTGCACCCATAAGCCTGCCTCTTTGGTCGCCGCTGACAACGGTATATTTATATCCGAATTCTCTGCCGAGCAGAGTATTGGCAAGAGGAATATCGCCGTTTTCAATTGCAGAGCGTATTCTTGTTGAGCTGACGGGCAGACCGCTTTCCGTAACGGTGGGGCTGATACAGAGCTCAATCTCAAATTCATCGCAAAGAGCTTTGAGTGTTTCGGTGTTGCCTGCATTGTTTTTGCCGAAGCGGTAATTTTCTCCGCAGCAGATAACGCCCGCATCAAGCTTACCGATAAGAATTTTTTCGAAGAATTCGCGGCAGCTCATTTCTTTGATATCGGCAAACGAAACTGTTTCCGTTTTTACGCCGAGAGAAGAAAGAATGATATCTCTTTTCTCTTTCTGAAGAATTTCGGGGGGCGATTTGCCCGTGAGAGTGAGAAGAGGGTGAGTGTCAAAGAGAAGCACCAACGGAATAAGCCCGAGCTCTTTTTTTGAAAGAGCGCAGGCGATAACCGACATATGACCTTTATGAAGTCCGTCGAAGCTTCCGAGAGCAACGGCGGTTTTTTCCGTTGTGTTCATAATTAACCTTATTTCTTCTTAAACTGCTGTTTCATTCGGAGCTCTTTTGAAAGAACTCTTTTGCGAAGACGGAGCGAATCGGGAGTTACCTCCAGAAGCTCGTCATCCTTTATGAATTCCATACACTGCTCAAGGCTGAGCACGCTGTGGGGAATAAGTCTGAGTGCGTCATCCGAACCTGATGCACGGGTGTTTGTGAGATGCTTTGTTTTGCAGATGTTGCAAACAATATCTTCATTCTTTGAGCATTCGCCAACTATCATACCCTCATAAACCTCAACGCCTGCGGGGATGAAAAGGCGGCCTCTGTCCTGAGTGTTGAAAAGACCGTAAGCGGTGCTTACGCCTGTTTCGTGAACAACGATTGAGCCTCTTTCGCGGGTCTGGATATCGCCCTTGTAGGGAGAATAACCGTCGAAAAGCTGGTTCATAATGCCGTTGCCGTTTGTATCCGTAAGGAATTCGGCACGGTAGCCGATAAGTCCTCTTGAAGGAATCTTGAATTCAAGATGGGTTGAGCCGCCTTCGCGTGCACCCATATTTTCAAGCTCGCCCTTGCGAGAGCCGAGCTTTTCGATAACGGCGCCAACATACTGCTCGGGCACTTCAACAATAAGAAGCTCCATAGGCTCCATAAGCTGACCGTCGATTTCTTTGAAGATAACCTTGGGTCTTGAAACCTGGAATTCATAGCCCTGACGGCGCATTGTTTCAATGAGGATTGAAAGGTGAAGCTCACCTCTGCCCGAAACCTTGAATGTGTCGGTGCTTTCGGTTTCTTCAACGCGCATACTAACGTTTGTTTCAACCTCTTTGAAAAGGCGGTCACGAACGTTTCTTGAAGTAACGAACTTGCCCTCTCTGCCTGCAAAGGGGCTGTCATTAACGATAAAGTTCATTGAAATTGTGGGCTCATCAATTTTGATGAAAGGAAGAGCCTCTACGCAATCGGAAGCGCAGATTGTTTCGCCGATATTAAGCCCTTCGATGCCCGAAACGCAGATTATATCGCCTGCTTCGGCTTCGTCGCATTCAACTCTGTTAAGACCCTCAAACTGATAAAGTCTTGAAACCTTAACATTCTGTGTTGTGCCGTCGGTTTTGCAAAGAGTAACCTGCTGATTTTTCTTTATTCTGCCTCTTTCAACTCTGCCTATGCCTATTCTGCCTACATAGTCATCATAGTCAAGGCTGGAGAAAAGAACCTGAAGAGGCTCATCGGGATTGCCGACGGGTGCATCAAGATTTTCAAGAATAGCATCAAAAAGAGGACGCATATCGCCGCCGCGGGAATTTGCATCAAGGCTTGCATAGCCGTCTCTTCCGCTTGCGTAAACAACGGGAAATTCGAGCTGATCCTCTTCTGCACCGAGGTCGATAAACAAATCGAGCACTTCGTCAACAACTTCATAGGGGCGTGCGTTGGGGCGGACAATCTTGTTGATAACAACAAGAACCTTCTTTTTGAGGTTGAGAGCTTTTTTGAGAACAAAGCGGGTCTGAGGCATACAGCCCTCGAAAGCGTCAACAAGAAGAAGAACGCCGTCAACCATCATAAGAATTCGCTCAACCTCGCCGCCGAAATCAGCGTGACCCGGAGTGTCAACAATGTTGATTTTTGTGTCTTTGTAGTGAATAGATGTGTTTTTTGAAAGAATGGTAATGCCTCTTTCACGCTCAAGGTCGTTTGAGTCCATAACTCTGTCGGCAACCTGCTCGTTTTCTCTGAAAGTGCCGCTTTGCTTGAGCATTTCGTCAACCATAGTTGTTTTGCCGTGGTCAACGTGTGCGATAATCGCAATATTTCTTAAATCCTTTTTCTGTGACAAATGAGTTCACCTTTTCTATATATTATTCAGCAACTTCAAAGCCTTCGGCTTCTCTTTTTGCCTTAAGGTCGGCAAGCATCTTTTCTTTATTTTTACCCGAAATCTTATAGAAGAACATCGGGATAGAGCAAAGAAGCATACTGATACCGGGAAGAAGAGAAACGAGCGAGAACATAGCAAATCTCTGTTCGGGAAGAACTTCGAGTGCGGATTTGAGTGCATCGTTGGAAAGCATATCTTCGGGACGCATATCGATTGCCATATAAAGAACAATGATTCCGCAGGTTGCGAATGCGTTGCCGATTTTGTTTATAAAGCCCTGACAAGCCGAACCGAGGCCGTTTTCTCTGTGCCCCGTTGTAAGCTCCATATAATCAAGGCTGTCGCAAATCATTGCGTATGAAATAACATTTATAACACCGAGCGGGATTGACTGAATGATGATGAACGGAGCAAGAATATAGATGCTCGAAAGCTCGGTTACATAGCCGATAACCGTTGTAACAACGCTTGCGGCAAAGCCTAAAAGGCAGGTTGTGATAACGATTTTTTTATAATCGAATTTTTTCATAAGGAAGGGCATAACAAGTGTTGTGCCGAACATACCCACGATTGTGCAGACCTGGAATATTGTTTTAACAAGGCTGATGCTCTTTACGATGTCTGCCTGAGTTGCAATTTCGGGTCCGATATAGAAAGAATAACGTGCAACGTGGATTGCAGCTGCCTGAACAAGATATCTGCCGCTTGAAAGCACACCCATTATAACAACGAGCATAAGGGGCTTGCAACGGAAAATTCTTGAAAGGCTTCCGGGCTGACCGGGGATTTTCTTTTTGTTGGGAAGAACAACTCTTTCTTTGATGTGGAAATAGCAGTTAACATACATTGCACCGCCTATAACAACAGCAAAGAGAGCAATGAGAAGATATTTTGTTTTTTCAAATTCAAGACCGATTGTCATTCCTTTGCTGTTATAAACAGCGGTAAGAACAAAAGGAATAACAAGGAAAAGCACTTCGGGAAGTGCGGAACCGATGCTGTTGATGATTTTTGTGAAAGAAATAACATCGCTTCGCTCTTTTGAGTTGGGAGTGAGAACATTGGGCAGGGTCCAGAAAGGAACATCCGCCATTGTGTAAGCCATACCCCAGATGATATAAACAACCGCAGAGAAAATCATAAGAGGAGTTTTCTCCATATCGGGGCTCAGATACATAAGAATTGTGAGCACGGCAATAATGGGTGTTGCCATAATGATATAGGGCTTCATTCTGCCGTTTTTCATTGTTCTTCTGTCAACAATCATGCCCATCATCGGGTCGTTGATTGCGTCCCATACTCTTGCGCCGAGCATAAGGGCAAGAACAAACATCAGGGGAAGCTGAAGAACGTTAACATAATAGTCGCTGATGTAGCTTGACATCATGGCATAAATCATGCCCTGACCGCCTGCACCGAGAGCAAACATCCACAGTTCTTTTTTGCCTACGTATTTTTTATTTTCCACAAAAATCATCCTTTCAGTCTGGGTGATATAGGATAGAAAGGGAGTTGTTAAAAAACAACTCCCACTCGTTTTATGTTCGGATATTATTCGCCCTTCATTTCAAGGAGCTTAACGGTTCCGTCATAGGAAGCCTGGCTTACCTTGATTGAATCTGTGATAGCAGCCTTGATGTCGTCTTCTGTTGCACCAAGTTCTTCGCTGTATTTTCTGTCGATGAAGAGGTTGATATCCATAATATCTGCAAGTCCGTCAACATCAATACCGCTTTCGATGCCCTTTGCGGCATATTCCTTCTTAACCTTGCCGAGACCCATTCTCATCATCCAGGGGGGAACGCTGATAATCTTTCTGTTATCGCCCATACCTCTTGCAGCATAAACTATCTTGAGGAATTCTTTCCATGTCATATTATACATGCTGATGGGCCATGCTTTTGCACCCTTTGATTTTTCTGCTGCGCCAACAATAACTTCACCAACCTGGCGAACTGTAAGCATAGCTGTGCCGCCGCCCGGATACATTGTGCAGGGAAGCTTATCCATCATCTTAATCTGTTCGATGAGGATAACCCAAACGGGCTTTCTGCCGGGCTGTGTGCCAAAGATATAGGGAAGCTCAAGAACGGAAACATCAAAGTTTTCGTCAGCATATGAGAAAGCAACTTCTTCCTGGTCGATACGGCTCTTGATGTAGGGATGCTTCTCTGTGAGCTTCATATCGGGTCTTTCCTTTGCAAGATATGCAAAGTATGAACCGAGGATAACTGCGCTCTTCATGCCGATTTCCTTGCAGAGAGGAAGAATTCTCTTGAGGGGAGCAATGTTGTACTTATAATATGCATCATAAACGGGTGCGGGGAATTCAACTCTTTCGTCGATACCTGCTGCAAAAACAAAGCAGTCGCATCCTGCCATAATTGCTTTGATTTCATCATCTGTTTTTTCATAGATGTTGCAAAGCTCGATTTCCATTTCCTCGGGGATGGGTGCGCCTTCGGGAAGAGGGGGAAGAGCAACGCTCTTTACCTGATGGCCTCTTTCGATAAAGATTCTTGCTGCTTCGCAGCCGAGAAGACCGGTGCCGCCAATCATAAAGATTTTCATTTATTATTCCTCCTTGGGATTTTTTACTATTATAATATATAACTTATAAAGAAAATAGTCAAGAGAATAGATAAAATTATTGCCTTTCGGAACGCCAAATCCTTTGATTTTTCTTTTTGTTTTACCTGATTTTTACAATTTGTAATCCTTTTGTAATTGCCATAGAGAAAAGTTTGTGATATAATCGGTCAAAAGGGGGAATATTATGGCTAAAAATATAACCTTTAAAAAGAGAAAAAAAGCTTTTCCGAAGCAAGCGATTGCGGCAATCTGCGTTGTTGTTGCGGCGGTGCTGGTTGCGGTTGGATTTATAGTTGTTAAAAATCTTTGGGTCAACAGAGAAAAGCCCGAGGAAATTGCAGGCTGCACCTGGAGCACGGAGGGCTTTGAAAACATATCGGATATAAAAAGCTGTAATGAGGTTATGGCGATTTTTACGGATGCAAAAACCGGCAAGAAGGGCATTATGAGCCTTGACGGCAAGGTTACTGAGGCGGCAGAGCACAACAGCTTTTCGGTTGCGAGCGATGCTTGGAGAAACTACCGTTATCTTGTTGACAGCCCCCGCTCGGAATACACTCTTCTTGCAGACCCCGAAACAAAAACCGTAACAACAAGGCAGTATCACGGCATCAAAGAGCCAGAGCAGATTCCTTGCTGGAGCACCGTTGCAAAGCACCTTGCCTGGACTGATGCAAAGGGCTATGCGGGCGAAATAAAAACAAATGCTTTCAATCTTAAAAAAGGATTTTATCCCGTTGCAACATCTCTTCAGAGCGATGCAAAATGGGGATATATAAGCGAAAAACTCCGCCTTGAAATTGCCGCTGTTTATGATAATGCACTTGATTTTTCAAGCGGTCTTGCCGCAGTTTCAAAAGACGGAAAATGGGGCTATATCAACGAAAGCGGTGTTATGAAAATACCCTTTGAGTTTGATTCTGTTTCGGGTGCAGACCTTATGGGAAATGATGTTGCATTCTCATTTATCAACGGTCTTGCTCCCGTGAGCAAAAACGGAAAATACGGCATTATCAATTCGAAATCCGAAACTGTTATTGACTTTAAGTTTGATATAATTCTTCAGGGCGAAAACGGCAAATACATCGCAAAGAAAGACGGCGTATGGGGTCTTATCACGGTTGATGAAAAGCTTCTTGCCGCAGAAACAACAACGGCGGCAAAACCCACTTCAGCAGGCGAAGTTATAAAGCAGGGCAACTATGTTGTTAAAACTGCGGGAAGCGTGCTCAATATGAGAGCATCGGCAAGCGCAGAATCAGATATTGTTGCAAAAATCCCCAACGGCACTGTGCTCACGGTAACAAAATCCGTGTCAGGTTGGGCATATGTTACATACAGCTCGGCAAAGGGCTGGGTAAGCTCGGATTTCCTTGTTGAAAACACGGCAGTATCAACAACGGCGGCAACAACTGCGGCGAATTAAAAATTATTTAATTTTCGGCAAAAAAAGTGTTGACTATGCAATTTTTTTAAGATATACTATCTTTACGGTATTTATACCGTGTCAGACAATTGTGAGCAACAATGTCAGAGCCATCCGATAAAAGACGGAGAACGATTTCGTTCTCCGTCTTTTATCATATATAAGCAAATAAAAACCGCCGTGTTAAAACGGCGGTTAATTTTTATTATTCAGCTGTTGTTTCGGGAACTGTTCTGTCAAGTGAATACTTAACTGTGTTCTGATAACGGAAGTTTACGGGAACGGTGCCAACGCTTTCAAGAGTGCCGATACCTGTTACTTCTGTTGCAACATCAATATTCTTGATGTATTCAATTGCGATAACCTCGTCTGTTTCAACATTTGTTGTGAGGATAATCTGGCAATCGTTATATGTAAGAGTGGGAGCTGCAACTGTGAGATACTTTTCAGCTTTCTTGAACTCTGCAAGAACATCGTCAACGTTGCCCATATCATATGCCTTCTCGATTGTTGCGGGAAGTGAGGGGCTCTTGAGAGTGAGGGTGATATATCTCTGAAGCTCGTTATCAACGCAGGTTGCGCTTTCGATATCTTCAAGAGTGAGAGCGCTTACATAGCTCTGGCCCTTAACGGGAAGGAAAGCTGCAAGGTCTTCGCCGTATGCAAGGTCTGCACCGGGAGTGTGAAGCATATAGCTGTCAAGTGAAGAGATAGCTGCTGCGATATAATCGTTTTCGCTCAGAGGAAGGGTGTTGCCTTCAGCATCTGTTACCTTGCTGATGCTCTTGCCCTGGCTCATATTAACAGCTGCTTTCTGACCCTTAACCTCATTGATATGGAGATTGAAGTAATCAAAAATTGTAACGGTGTTAGCTGCAAGAGCTTCGGGTGAATAGGTTGTGTCTGTTACTGTGTTGCTCTCTTCGTCAATGCTTGTTGTGATATCAGTGGGAAGAGGAGTTTTAACTTTGATTGTTGTTGTGGTTGTTGTTTCGTCTTCTGTGTTTGTGCCGCTGCAGCCTGCAAAAGCAAAGAGGAATGAGAACACAAGCACAAGGCTTACAATAGCAAGAATTTTTTTCTTCATAGGATATTTCTCCTTTCGCTTACGGCGTCTGCCGTTGCATATAAAAGCATTATATCATAATATTTGCCAAAATACAGATTAATTTTTAATATGAACAGAAATTCGTTGAAATATAAAAAATTGAGTTAGTTTATTTGTTGAAAATGACTAACAATTATACATTGAGTCCTTTTTCGTCATAGAGGAACATAGTTTCAAGGCAGATATCAATGCCCGCTTCAATGGCTTTGAGGTCAAGATTTTCGTGATTATCAAGTCTTGTGTGATAGTAGCGTGCAGGTGCAGGATCCATAGCAGCAAAAGCAGTGGCTTTTACGCCGCACTTGCTCTGGGTTGCCGCTGCAGCATCGGTTGCACCGAGAGAAACTGTTTTGAGGGGAATATCATATCCCGCAATTTTGCCGCCTTCCTGAACAAGCTTACAAGCTTCGGGGTCGTTTGTTACCGTACCGGTCATATCCTTATTATAAATAGCCATAAAATCAAAATCGCGAACGGTATCAACCGCAACAAAAACGGTTTCAACATCGCCGAGGTCTTTACCGTGCTTTTTAAAGAAAGCTCTTGTGCCTCTCAAACCGATTTCTTCCGAGCCTGAGCAGAGAGCCCAAACTTCGGTGTTTTCAAAACGGATATCGTGGTCCTGAAGATATTTGAGCATTGCGATTGAGGTGAAGCAACCTGTAAGGTCATCGTTTGCACCCTCAACAATGCGGTTTTTATCATAGAAAAGTGAAGCTGTGAGGAAAATTACAATAAAAGCAAGAAGAACATAGCTGATAATGTCAACTGCGGTTGATGCGATGAATTCAGGATTGAGAATGCTCTTAACAATAACAACGATGTTGCAAACAAGAGAAGCAACAACGCCTACAAGGCTTCCGCCGATTACGGGAATAACAAGCTTGGGGCCGCCCCAGTAAGTGAAACGCCATTCCATTGAGGAGTCTGCATGACCGCAGAAAATAATTCTGCGTTTTGTTTCGCCCGAAGCTTTTCTGTAGCCGTAGGTGTTATGGGATGTTTTCTTTTTGCAGAAGGGGTCGAGAGTTTCTTTATAGAAAAGGAACTCGGTAATTATAAAGAAAAGACAGATTGCAATGAGAGCGGTTGAAACAAAAAGAAGCTGATATGCAAGCCCGAAAAATGCAACTGCAAAGAAAAGGAGCGAAGAGATTGTCATAAGAACAACAGACAAGGGAATCCAGCCGAGAAATGCCATGGGATGAACGGGATATTCGTCTCTGCCAACCTCATCACAGCAGGTCTTGAGGTCTTCTTCCATATAGTCGATACTCTTTTTTTCTGCTTCGGAGCCTGCAAATCTGGGCCCTATTTCTTTACAAACCTTTTTTATGCTTCGTGCGGTGTAGTTTGCATACATCCTTCTTTCTGAAGGATAATTTTTAACACTTTCGTTTGCTTTCAAAACAAACTCCCCTTTCATTCTTTACGGATTGTTTATATATGCGGAATTGACATCCGCGAGTGTTTGAGGTAAAATATTATTACTAATTGCCAAGGAGGCAGAAATGAAAAGAACACTTACTCTTGTTTTATTGGGCGTGCTTGCCGTTGTGCTTCTGGGTTACGGTGCGGTTTCTCTTTTTGATTCGGGCAGCCCCACAATAGACAGCGGTGAAATTAATGATAATTACACCGAAAACGTTGAAGTTACATATTTTGGCGAAAATAACGGAACATCACCGTCTGAAGATGTAACCGAGATAATTGAAGATTATGAATATGCTTATGCGGGCTTTACTCCCGCTTACGCAAATATGGATGTTGCCGATTGGCGGATGATACTCGTTAACAGAGATTTTATTCTGCCCGACGGATATATGCCCGAACTTGAAAATGCGGTTGAGGGCGGCTACAGCGAGCAAAAGCTGGACTACAGAGTAGCACCCTATTATAACGCGATGTATCAGGCGGCACTCGATGACGGGGTTGAGCTTGTGCCGATTTCGGGTTATCGCTCCGTTGAACGCCAGACACGCAATTTTGAAAACAAAATCCAGACATATATTGATCAGGGCTACGGCGAGATTGAAGCAACGCAGATGGCTGCAACAATCATTCTTCCGCCCGGAACAAGCGAGCACAATGCGGGGCTTGCAATGGATATCTGCTCTCTTTATGAAAGCTTTGAGAATACCGAAGAATTTGAGTGGCTGAGCGAAAATGCCGCCGATTACGGCTTTATTCTCCGCTATCCCGAAGATAAGCAGGATATAACAAAGATTATCTATGAGCCCTGGCATTGGAGATATGTTGGCGTTGAAGCTGCGCAGGAAATGAAGGCAAGCGGTGAATGCCTTGAAGAGTATTTAGGAGTTGCCTCTTGAGTTGCCCGCTTCGTTACCTTCTGAAATGTTCTCTCTTTTAAGAACAACCAGAACGGTTTTAAACAAAATTTTAATATCGAACCAAAAGCTCTGTTTTTCGACATATTCTTTGTCAAACAGGGCTTTTTCTTCTATTGAAAGCATATCTCGCCCGTTGACCTGGGCAAGACCCGTCATACCGGGCTTAACGCTGAAAACCCCGTATTCCGCACGAAGCTTTCTTATTTCTTTTTCTTCGGGGATAAGAGGTCTGGGGCCCACAAAGCTCATATTGCCAATGAGAATATTGAAGAGCTGGGGAAGCTCGTCAAGGCTGGTTTTGCGCAGAATTCTTCCGCTTCTGGTAATGCAGCTGTCTGCCTCTGTCAAATCGGCAGTTGCGGCATTTCTTGTGTTTTTCTTCATGGTGCGGAACTTATAAACATAGAAAAGCTTATTATCCTTACCAACTCTGTACTGTCTGAAAATAACGGGGAAACCCGAATCAATCAGAATCAGCAGGCTGACCAGGAGAAAAACAGGTGAAAGTAATATTAAAAGCAGCAAACTTGCGGTAAAATCAAAAATGCGTTTCATTTTACACCTCTATCTTGACCAGAAAATATAATCGTCAATAAGAACTGCTCTTGCGGGTGCCCCCTCAAGTCCGTCAAGATTAACGGGAGGGGCAAAAAGGAAATAGTTGCCCGGTCTGACTTCGGATAAATCAAGACCTTCAAGCACGGCAACATTATTCTGAAGAAATGCACGGTGCGGACCGACCTGATTACCCTTGCAACCAACGGAAAGAGAATCCGTGCCGATAAGAATGAGTCCTCTTTCGGCAAGCTCCTGGGCGGAGGAATCCATAAAAAACGCTCTGCCGTTGCCTTTTATAAGTAACCGTTCACACTTTTTGGGAAAGAATTCATCCACGTGCTCGCCCGTTATAACGCCGCCTTTGACTTCTATAACGGTGCAAGGCCCGATGTACGGCTCAAGGGCTAAATCTTCAACGGTTTTACCCTTTTCAATAAAATGGGCGGGGGCGTCAACGTGGGTGCCCGTGTGAACGCAGGCGTGAAGCCTTGTGAGATTGCACGCCGAGCCTTCGGATATGCTTGAAAGCACCTCGAATTCAGGCTCGGGGTCTCCGGGATAAATGTCGCAGGAAAAGAATTTTTTTGAAATATCAATGATTTTCATTTTTCTTCCCCCTTAGTTGTATTTTTAGTTTGCTGAATCCTTCAATGATTCCATTTTAAGATATGCGTTGATGAAGCCGTCGATGTCGCCGTCCATAACAGCATTGATGTTACCCATTTCAAAGCCCGTGCGGTGGTCTTTTGCAAGGGTATAGGGCATAAATACATAGGAGCGAATCTGGCTGCCCCATGCAATTTCTCTCTGCTCGCCCTTGATATCGTCAATTTTGTCAAGATGCTCTCTTTCCTTGATTTCGATAAGCTTTGATTTGAGCATCTTCATTGCAACATCTCTGTTCTGATGCTGGCTTCTTTCAACCTGGCAGGCGCAAACAATGCCTGTGGGAATATGAGTGATACGAACTGCGGATGAGGTTTTGTTAACCTTCTGTCCGCCTGCACCGCTGGAACGGTAATAGTCGATTTTAAGGTCATCGGGATTGATTTCAACCTCAACGGTATCGTCAATTTCGGGCATAACTTCGAGCGATGCGAAAGAGGTATGTCTTCTGCCCGAGGAATCGAAGGGAGAAACACGGACAAGGCGGTGAACGCCCATTTCGCCCTTAAGATAACCGTATGCATTTTCACCCTCAAAAAGAAGAACTGCGGATTTGAGACCCGCTTCGTCGCCGTCAAGGAAGTCAATCATACTAACCTTGAAGCCGTGCTTTTCGCCCCAATGCTGATACATACGGACAAGCATCTGGTTCCAGTCCTGTGCCTCTGTTCCGCCTGCACCTGCGTGGAAGGTGAGAATGCAGTTTTTGTTATCGTATTCACCCGAAAGAAGAGTGCTCAAAGTCATTGCGTCAAGCTTTGAAACAAATGAGTCAACATTGTTTTTGCACTCATCAAGCATATCGAGGTCTTCTTCTTCGTCGGAAAGCTCGATGAGAACAAGAGTGTCATCAAACTCTGCTTCAAGTGAAGTGTAGGCATTAACCTTGTTTTTGAGCTGGCTGATTCTCTGCTGAACCTTCTGCGAATTTGCAAGGTCATTCCAGAAGCCTTCTTCTGCGGTTTTTGCTTCAAGCTCTTCGATTTCAGCGTTCATTGCGTCAAGACCCAACGCCTCACGAAGCTGCTTGAGTTTTTCATCATATTCAAGAAGTGCAAGTCTTAATTCTTCAAATTGAATCATATATATTCTCCTGATGCGTAATATTTCACTCTACATTATAACTAAAAATATAAGAAATGTAAAGAAGAACGAAATTTTTTTTGAAAATAATTGCTTTTTATAGATATTTTAGGTAAAATACATAAAGTGATTAGTATGTATGAAAGGAGTGATTGCCGATGAATTACGAAAACGAACGCTGCAAAAGCTGCGGAGAAATTATGCGTGAGGGCGATGATATTGTTGTTTGCCCCGTTTGTGCAACGCCACAGCACAGAGCGTGCTGGATGCAAAACGGTCATTGCGTGAATGAAGAACTCCACGCATCGGGCTATGTCTGGGAAAAAGGTAAAACCGAATCGGCAACATTTGAAAATATAACGGAGAATGAGCAAAAGGATTGCAAAATATGCCATATCTGCGGCAGCGAAAATCCCGAAGAGGCTCTTCATTGCGGCAACTGCGGTGCCTTGTTCGGCAACGCACAGACCGATAAAAAATGCCCCAATTGCGGAAAACAGAATGACCCCGATGCGGTGCATTGCAATCAATGCGGAATGCCCCTCAATATGCCTGCGGGCGGATTTTTTGAGGGCAACCCCTATCTCGTTGGCACCGATATTGACGAAAACGAGATGATTGGCGAAATTAAAGCAGGCGATGCGGCGGCTTTTGTTCAGACCTCGGCAAAAAATTATCTGCCCAAATTCAAAAAGATGGCAAACGGCAAAAAAACTTTCAACTGGGCTGCTTTCGTTTTTTCACCGTATTGGTTCTTTTACAGAAAGCTTTATAAACCCGGCATTGCTTTTATTGCAATTTTTGCAACTGCAACGCTGGTGTTTTCAGGTCTGTTTTCACAGGAAATGACGGAGTTTATGAACACCTATGCTTCGGCTGCGGAAACGCTTCAGTCGGGCGAAGTTTCCGATGAGGAATATCTTGAGATTGAAAAAAAGCTTGAAGAAGCATTGAAAAAAGCCGCAATTCCCGTTGCGGTAACAGCGGGCGCAAATCTTATTATCAAATTTATCTGCGGTCTTATTGCAAACAAGCTTTATTATAAGAAGATTATTGATGATATGAAGCTTATTAACGACAGCGTTCGCGAAGAAAATCTTCGCAGAATGATGATTGCAAGAAGGGGCGGGGTTTCCGTTCTCGGTTTTGCAATAAGCCTCACGGGCTATAATGTTGTGATTGAACTTCTGGCATCTGCCGCAAACGCACTTTCGGAAATGTTTTAATTTTATATAAAGGAGTATTACCATGCAGAAAGTAAGAAAAGCTATAATTCCCGCAGCAGGTCTCGGCACAAGAGTTCTGCCTGCTTCAAAATCGGTTCCCAAGGAAATGCTTAATATTGTTGATAAGCCTGCAATACAGTATATTGTTGAAGAAGCTGCAGCAGCAGGAATTGAAGATATTCTTATCATAACAAACAGAGGCAAGGGCGTTATGGAAGACCATTTCGACCATTCCTTTGAGCTTGAAACTCAGCTTGAGGGCAACCCCTCAAAAGCAAAGCTTCTTGAAGATGTCAAGGCTTGCTCAAACATTGCAAACATATATTTTGTCCGTCAGAAAGAAACAAAGGGTCTTGCCCACGCACTTCTCTGCGGGAAGGCATTCGTGGGAAATGAGCCTTTTGCAGTGCTTTACGGTGACGATGTTATCGTTTCTAAAGATCCCGTTACCGCACAGCTTTGCCGCTGCTATGAGAAATACGGCAAATCGGTTGTTGGTGTAAATCAAGTGCCCGAAGAGCTCATCAAGCTTTACTGCACCCTCGGTGTTGAGCCCATTGAAGGCGATGAAAGAGCAATGAAATGCAACAAAATCATTGAAAAGCCGAAGCCGGAAGAAATCCTTTCACTTTATGCAATTCTCGGCAGAAATGTTCTCACTCCCGATATTTTTGATAAGATTGAAGAAGGTCTTAAGACAAACAACACAGACCACGAGCTTTATCTTACCGATATTTTCAGCGATATGGGTGCCGCAGGTGAACTTATGGCATATGATTTTGACGGCAAGAGATATGATATGGGCAACAAGCTCGGTATCATGAAAGCAAACTGCGAGGTTGCACTTGATCACGACGAAATCGGCGAAGATTTCAAAGAGTACCTTAAAGAATTAGTTAAAACATTTTAACAGAAAACGGCGTAGCAGATGCTACGCCGTTTTAATTTATTCTTCATCAAATTTAAATGAGCCCGAAAGAAGGGTAACGGATTCCGCACCTACCGTCAGCAGACCGCCGTCGGTTGTTGCGGTTCTTTTTTCGCTTTCGCTAACCCATACGGTACAGGGACCCTTTACAACCGAAGTTACAAACGGGATATGCCCAGCCATTATTGCAAGCTCGCCTTCCGTTCCGCGAACATCAAGCTTTACACATTCGGAGCAGAATTTGTTTCCGTCAGGCGAAGAAACGGTCAGTTTAAAAGTATTCATAATTATACCTTCTTTGCTTTTTCTACCGCTTCATCGATTGTGCCCACAAAGAGGAACGCCGATTCGGGCAGGTCATCGTGCTTGCCTTCGATAATCTCTTTGAAGCCTCTGATTGTTTCTGCGATGGGAACATATTTACCGGCAAAGCCAGTAAACTTTTCTGAAACATCGAAAGGCTGGGAGAGGAATCTCTGGATTTTTCTTGCACGCTGAACAAGCAGCTTATCGTCATCGGAAAGCTCATCCATACCCATAATTGCGATGATATCCATAAGTTCGTTATATCTCTGAAGAATGCGCTGAACCTCTTTTGCAACCTCATAATGCTCCTTGCCTACGATTTCGGGTGAGAGAATGCGGCTGGTTGATTCAAGGGGGTCAACTGCGGGATAAATACCCTGCGAAGCAATGCTTCTTGCAAGAACCGTTGTTGCATCAAGGTGAGCAAAGGTTGTTGCGGGAGCAGGGTCGGTAAGGTCATCGGCAGGCACATAAACTGCCTGAATTGAAGTTATTGAACCCTTTTTGGTTGAAGTGATTCTTTCCTGAAGAGCACCCATTTCGGTTGCGAGTGTGGGCTGATAACCAACGGCAGAGGGCATTCTGCCGAGAAGTGCCGAAACTTCAGAGCCTGCCTGGGTGAAACGGAAAATATTATCAATGAAAAGAAGAACGTCCTGACCTTCTGTATCACGGAAATATTCTGCCATTGTAAGACCCGAAAGACCAACTCTCATTCTTGCTCCGGGGGGTTCGTTCATCTGACCGTAAACAAGTGCGGTGTTATTAAGAACGCCCGACTGCTTCATTTCGTTATAGAGGTCGTTACCCTCTCTGGTGCGCTCGCCAACACCCGTGAAAACGGAAATGCCGCCGTGCTGTTTTGCGATATTGTTGATAAGCTCCATAATAAGAACTGTTTTACCAACGCCCGCACCGCCGAAAAGACCGATTTTACCGCCCTTTGAATAGGGGCAGATAAGGTCAATAACCTTTATACCGGTTTCAAAAATCTCGGTGCTTGTTGTAAGCTCTTCATATTCGGGAGCACTGCGGTGAATATTCCAGCGTTCCTTTGTTTCGGGGGTGGGCTGATTATCAACCGCATCGCCCAGAACGTTGAAAATTCTGCCGAGTGTTTCTTTGCCTACGGGCACGCTTATGGGTGCGCCCGTATCGGTAACGTCAACACCTCTCTGCAGACCGTCTGTTGATGACATGGCAATGCATCTTGCGGTGTTATCGCCGATATGCTGCGCAACCTCAACAGTGAGAACTCTTTCGCCCACGGGAACGGTAAGAGCATTATGAATTGCGGGCAATTCACCCTCGTTGAATCGAACGTCAACAACGGGTCCCATTACCTGCGTAACTTTTCCTGTTCGTAAATTATTCAAATCAAAACACCTCTCAATTACCGCTGCCGGCAACAATCTCTGTTATTTCCTGAGTGATTGCGCCCTGGCGTGCTCTGTTATATTCAAGCTGCAAATCATTTATCATCTGCTGTGCATTTTTGCCTGCGGAATCCATCGCCATTCTTCTGGCGGCAACCTCGCTTGCAAAGCTCTCTCTTGAGCAAACGGTAATTATTCCTGCAACATACTCGCGGGCAACATTGTTGAGCACCGTAAGATGGTCTGGCTCAAAAATAATTCCCGCAGTATCTTTTCTTTCGCTTTTCTTAAAAGGAAGAATCCATTTTATATATGCTTCCTGACTCATTACTGAATGATATCTTGTTGATATGATTCCGAGTCTGTCAAATTTTTCTTCTGCAAAATCGTTACAGAGCATATCCGCCATTTCCGCAGCCTCTTCAAACGAAAAATGTTCCGATGAAACAAAGGGCTTGTCGTATCTTTCGCAGGCACGCTTGCCTATGGGAATAATCTCGGCATCGGGGAAGGTTGCCGCAAGGCGGAAAACATTGGCGTTATATCCGCCTGCAAGACCTCTGTCGCCCGCGATAACGATTATTCTTGTGCGAAGCGGTTCTCTTTCTTTCATATAGGGGCTTTTAAGGCATTCGCGGTCTGCCGCAAGAATTGAAATTGTTTCTTCAAGGGCGCAGGAATAATCCCTGCCTTTGAGCATAGCTTCATTTGCACGGCGGATTTTTGATGAGGCAACAAGCCCCATAGCCTTGGTGAGCTGCATGGTGGAATTAACGCTTTTTATACGCACTCGGAGTGCTTTGGTATTCTCTGACATAGATTACACCTGCATTTCTGCAAGAACGGACTTAAGCTCTTCTTCGTCTGCCTCGTCATAATAGCCCGCCTCGATGCGTTCAAGCCATTTGCCTTTTTCGTTTTCAAGCTTTGCGAAAAGACGCTTTTCATATTCGTGAACATCCGAAACGGCAACATTATCAAGATAACCCTTGATAACGGCATAAACTATCGCAACCTGACAGCCTACTCTGACGGGAGCATTTTTGCCCTGCTTAAGAACCTCAACAATTCTTTCACCCAGAGCAAGGCGAGCCTTGGTGTCTGCATCAAGGTCGCTTCCGAACTGTGCAAAAGACTGAAGTTCGCGGTATTGCGAATAAAGAAGCTTGAGTTCGCCCGAAACCTTCTTCATACCTTTGAGCTGTGCCGAGCCACCAACACGGCTGACAGAAATGCCGGGGTTGATAGCGGGCATAATGCCCGAATGGAAGAGTTCGGTTTCAAGGAAAATCTGTCCGTCTGTTATTGAAATAACGTTTGTGGGAATATATGCCGAAACGTCGCCCGCCTGAGTTTCAATTATGGGCAGAGCGGTAATAGAGCCGCCGCCGTATTCCTTTGCAACGCAGGCTGCGCGCTCAAGAAGTCTTGAGTGAAGATAGAAAACGTCGCCGGGATAAGCCTCTCTTCCGGGAGGACGGCGGATAAGAAGAGAAAGTGCACGGTAAGCAACGGCGTGTTTGCTCAGATCATCATAAATAATAAGAACATCCTTGCCCTGCTCACGGAAATATTCAGCCATCGCACAGCCGCTGTAGGGTGCGATATACTGAAGGGGAGCACTTTCCGCCGCACTTGCGGAAACGATTATTGTGTATTCCATTGCACCGTTGCGAAGAAGCTCGTTTGCAAGCTGTGCAACAGAGGTGCTCTTTTGACCGATGGCAACATAGATGCAGATAACATCAGTGTTTTTCTGGTTGATTATCGTATCGATTGCAATTTCGGTTTTACCGGTCTGTCTGTCACCGATAATAAGCTCACGCTGACCTCTTCCGATGGGTATCATACTGTCGATAGCCTTGATACCTGTCTGCAAAGGAACGCTTACGCTTTCTCTTTCGATGATGCCGGGTGCCTCCGATTCAATGGGTCTTGTGCCGCTGTATTCGATGGGACCTTTGCCGTCGATAGGTTCGCCGAGAGCATTAACAACTCTGCCCAGAAGCTTTTCACCAACGGGAACGGATAAAACTTTGCCCGTTCTGTGAACGTTGGAGCCTTCTCTGATGTCGTTCTTATCTGAAAGAACGGCTACGGAAACGGTTTCTTCTTCAAGGTTCTGTGCAACGCCGAAGCTGCCGCCTTCAAATTCAAGCAGCTCATTTGCCATACAGTTGCGAAGACCGTATACACGGGCAATACCGTCACCAACAAGGATGACCTTACCCGTTTCGGTCATATCAATTTTTGCCTTATAATTTTTAATCTGACTTTTGATGATATTGCTTATTTCCTCAGGTCTGTTCATCCCGTAATCACTTCCTTTACTTCCTGCAGGCGGTGCTTTACGCTACCGTCAAAGGTTTTGCCCTCAACCTCAACCTTAATACCGCCTATCAGTGATTCATCAATAATATAAACGGGGTCAATTTTCTTCCCCGTAAGTTTTTCGAGTTTTTTGCATATACCGCTTTTCTGCTCTTCGCTGAGTGCAACCGCAGAATAAA
>JAZOVH010000010.1:0-20953 GCA_045658585.1 Acutalibacteraceae bacterium
AACGCCGGAAACATCGTGATGCTCATAGTTGGGGCTCTTGCCGAAGAAATCAGATTTGTAGCCTGAAACTGTGAGCGGCTTGGGATAGCCGAATGAATTAAGAACCATATCAAGTGAATAGCAGCCGATATCGCCGAGAGCGCCGATGCCTGCTGTATCCTTCTGAATGAATGATGTGCCGAAGGGAGTGGGGATACCTCTGCGTCTGCCGCCGCCGGTCTGAATGTAATAAATCTGACCGAGCTCGCCTGACTGAACCACCTTCTTGAGCATCTTCATGTTTTCATCGAAACGGGGCTGGAAGCCGATTGAAAGCACGCCGTTGCTTGCTTTTTCTGCCTTGCAGATAGCAACTGCTTCTTCAAGAGTAACGCACATGGGCTTTTCAAGAAGAACGCTCATACCGTGCTCAAGGGCATAAATTGTGCATTCTGCGTGAGTTGCGTTATAAGTACAAACGCTTACTGCATCGCATTCGCCTGCGTCAACAAGCTCTTTGTGGCTGGGATAAAATTTAACATTATCGCCAACATTATATGTTTTGCAAAATGCCTCTGCCTTGCCGGGAACGAGGTCTGCAAGAGCAACGATTTCAACGTCGGGGCATTTCTGATATGCCTTAACGTGAGCTTCTGCAATCCAGCCTGTACCGATGATACCAACCTTAACCTTTTTGCTGTAATCTCTTTCTTTGGTGTCTGCAGGGGCATCTTTGAATTTGTCAAGAATATTTTCTGCCATAAATATTACCTCGCTGTTATTTAAATAAATTGTATTTTACCAGCTGAGAGTTTTAAGATACTCTCTGCTGAGTGTTACAGAGTTGATGGGGGTGTTGTCTTTTGCGGGGCTGTCCTGCTCAACAACAACCCAATTTGCGCCTGCGTTTTCGCAAGCGGCAAGAATTGCGGGCATATCCTGAACACCGTAGCCAACGGGCATAAATGAGAATGCATCCTGCTCTTCCTGCTCCTCGTTATCGTCGATGCCGATGAGCTTATAAAGCTGACCCTGCTTGCCGTCGCCCTTTCTGAAATCCTTGAGGTGAACAACGGGTGCTCTGCCTGAATATTTTTCAATATATTCTGCGGGATTAACGCCTGCAACGTTTACCCAGCAAGTATCGATTTCTGTCTGAAGAAGGTCGGCGGGAATGCTTGAATAAAGAACATCAAGAGCATATTCGCCGTCGATTGTAACAAACTCAAAATCGTGGTTATGATAAAGAAGCTGAATGCCGAGTTCTTTTGCGGCAAGACCTATTTTGCGAATGCCTTCAACTGTTGCGGCAAAGCCTTCTGTGCCGGGGCGGCATTCCTCTGTGAGATAAGGAACTGCAACATATTTGCAGCCGATTTTTGCGTAATCCGAAAGAACTGCTTCGGGATTTTCGAGCATATCATAATAGGGAACATGAGCAGAAATGGGAACAATGCCGATTTCTTCGCAGAAAGCCTTAATCTTTAAGGGATCCTCGCCGAAAAGACCTGCAAATTCAATGCCGTCATAGCCGATTTCTTTCATCTTTTTGATTGTACCGTAAAAATCGTTCTGCATTTCATCTCTTACCGAGTAAAGCTGAACGGCAACGGGAAGCTTCATTTTAAATTCACTCCTAAAAATAATTAGTTACCTTTATAATATCACACAAAATTAAAGGTTACAAGTATATATTTAAAAAAAGCACCTCGTTGAGGTGCTTTTTCAATCATTTTATAACTTTTTCAAAATCCGAAGCGGGATGCTTGCAGAGAGGGCAGATGAAATCTGCGGGCAATTCTTCTGCTTCGTGCTCATAACCGCAGATTGTGCATCTCCAGACAATTTTGCCTGCGGGTTTGCTTTCCTGCGGCTTGGGTTTGATATTTGCGTGATAATATTCATAGGTTGCCGAAGCTGTGTCGTTAAGAACTTCTGCATCGGTTACCTTGCAGATAAACATAGTATGAGAACCGAGGTCGATGCTCTGCTCAACTTCTGCGGCAATATATGAGTTGGTGCCTTCGGTGATGCAAACAACTCCGTTTTCAGCTCTTTTGTATCCGCTGAAATCCGCGAATTTATCGGTATCTCTGCCTGATTGGAAGCCGAATCTTTTGAAGAGCTCAAAATCAGCATCCTGACTGATTGTTGAAACGGTGAGCTTGCCTGTTTCTGCGATTATATCGTGAGTGTAGTTAGCTTTGTTAACTGCAATGCTGATGCGGTTAGGCTCTGCAGTTACCTGCATTGCGGTGTTGATTATGCATCCGTTATCTTTGCCGTCTTTGATTGAAGAAAGAACAAAAAGACCGTATGAAATTTTAAACATAGCTTTGTTATCCATTTTTAATTCCTCCTTTTATATTATATCCCGAAAATCTTACCGTAATCTTCCATTAAAAAGATTTGATTTTTTGAAAGCGTAATAAAGGGGTATTCCGCCTGCAAGGCAAACTGCAAGTTCACCTGCGCCAACCTCAAGCGCCGAAATCAGAAATATCGAAAAACTTGCTTCGCCTGCGGGCATAAGCAGTGTTATTTCTGCACCGACTATGAGTGCATTGAAAATAACGGGCATAATAATTGAAAGCAGAGGCAAGCCTTTAAAGGTTATTTTTCTCAGTTTCCGTGCGGAAACGGCGGCAAAAAGAGTTGCCAGAGAACCGAAGAGAATATCCCATATTCCGTAGGGGCTTGAAAGATTGCCGAGAATGCATCCAACCGTCAACCCGGGAATTGCTGCGGGTGTGAATACCGAAAGCACGGTTAATGCTTCCGAAAATCTGAACTGAATCTGACCGTATGCTATGCCGAGAACTGCACTTGCATAGGTTGCTGCGGCATAAAGAGCCGCAATCATTGCGCCGCTTACGAGAGCGGTAATCTGTTTCTTTTTCATTTTTTGCTCCTTTTGGTTACCTTGTAACCGCCTTTAGTTTTGTTTGGCACCGAGCAGGCGCCTGTCAGGAAGGTTTCGAACTGACAATAGTTTATATTAAAGATATTCGGCAAGAGCCTTGAGATTTTCAACGGCCACGCTTGCTTTTATATCTGAATTTGCATATTCTTCGGGAGTTGTAACACCGCTGTAAACAAGTGCGCAGGGAATGCCGTGATTTGCGCCGATTGCAATATCGGTTGCAAGTCTGTCGCCGATAAATGCAAGCTCGCTGCGTTCACAGCCGAGCATATTGGTGATGTAGTCAACTGTTGCGGTCATCGGTTTGCCGAGAACGGTGGGGCGTTTGCCCGTTGATGCGGCAAAAAGCTCAATCATTGAACCGGTGTCGGGCATATATCCGTCTGCGGTGGGGCAGTTGAGGTCGGGATGAGTTGCGATGTAAACAGCACCCTTGTCTATATATTTAACGGCATCCCACATTTTCTGATATGTGAGGGTTGTGTCAAATCCGAGAACAACTATGTCGGGGTCTGCATCAACAAGATTGATGCCTGCTTTTTCAAAATCGCCCGTAAGGCGTTCGTTACCGAGAAGAAAAACTTTTTTGCCGGCATAATTTCTGTTGAGATAATCTGCGGCAACGTGTGAAGAAATGATAACCTTATCCTCGTTTACGGGGAAGCCCATTTTTTCAAGCTTTGCGCGGCAAACCTCAACGTTGTTTGATGAATTGTTGGTGAAAAAATAAAAATCTCTTCCGCTTTCGATTGCTTTGTTGATAAAATCGGTTGAGCCTTCAATGATATTGCCGTCAAGATAGAAGGTTCCGTCCATATCGATTATAAAATATTTTGTGTTTTCAAAAATTCCTTTGCTCATTTTCAACACTCCGAATAAATTTTTCGCCAATATTTTAACATAAACAATAAATTTAAGCAACTGTTAATTAAAAACGCTTTCACAAAAAAATGTGACGTTTTGGAACAATTCAGGGGTTTTGAAAAAATTTGTTGTATAATGTAGAAAAATTCGGGAAGGAGGCATGGGAATGAAACGAAAAAAGCAGGAAATCAATGTTGAAAGTCTTTGCGATACTTTGAAAGACTGCAGAATTGAGATGGGATATACACAGCAGAAAATTGCAGATTATCTTCATATTGACCGTTCAACCTATGCCAAATACGAAACCGGAAGAAAGCCCGAAATAGATACTGTTGCGCTTCTTGCCGAATTATACGGAATCAGCGTTAATGAGATGATGCGCGATTTCTGTGCCGATATTTCAAACCAAAGAAAAACCGTAACAGTTAAAACACCCCATCAATCGTCGGACAGATTGGTGAGGCTTAACGAAGAAGAACAAAGACTTATTGATTATTTCAGAAACAGCGCAGATAAAAACGGCATAATGGAATTTGCTCATAACGCTTATCTCGAAAACGTTGTTGAAGACAATGAAGATGATAAAAAATAAAGAGGGTCGCAAGACCCTCTTATTTTTATTCTTCAATCTGCTCGGGATTTTCAATTTTGCCTGTAACATTCTTGATGTTATTGCGGGCATTCTGAATTTCTGCAAGGCTTGTTGTAACAGCCTGCTCTGCAGTTTTCATAATATCTTCAATGAAATCGCCTGCGGCAATTCTGATTTCGGATGACCACTTGTTTGCATTATCGATAGCAGCTTCCGAGCGTGCCTTTGCATCTGCAAGAGCTCTTTCTGCCTGCTCTGTTGCGGCATTAACAATGTTTTCTGCCTGAGCGTTTGCACCTGCAAGAGTTGATGCTGCATCGTCCTGAGCAGTTTTGATGATTGATTCTGCTGTTGCCTTTGACTGAACAACGATTTCGCTGCTGTCTACCATTGCGGCGGCTTCAAGCTGAGCGTTTGCTCTGATGATTTTTGCATCTTCGTTTGCGGTGTTGACAATCTGCTTTGCCTGAGCTTCTGCTTCGGCAATCTTGTTTTTTGAATAATCTTCTGTTTTAAGAACAAGGGTTCTCACCTTGTCTTCTGCAGTTGAGATAAGTGCTCTTGATTTTTCCTGAGCGCTTGTAACAACGCTCACAGCCTCATTCTTTGCCTTAACAAGAATGTTGTTTCTGTCGGCAACAATTGCTCTTGCCTGAGTGATTTCGTTGGGCATATTGAGTCTGATGTTTTCAAGAGCTGTTTTAAGCGCTTTTGCATCAATACCGATTTTATTGCTCAGGGGAACTTTCGAGCCTGCTTCAAGTATATTGTCTATTTCATCAAGCCAGGTTTCAATATTTGTGCTCATATAATTCTGTTCCTTTCCTTAATTCGTTTGATTATGTCTTCGCTGACCGGCTCGGGCACGAATTCGCTTATATCTCCGCCGAATTCGCACACTTGCTTTACAACGCTGGATGATAGATACATATTTTCTGCATTTGCGGTTACAAAAACGGTTTCAAGCTCGGGGTTGAGCTTTTTGTTTGTTAATGCCTGCTGGAATTCATATTCGAAATCCGAAACCGCACGCAAACCTTTGACTACCGCGCAAGCGCCTTTTTCTTTTGCGTATTCCGCGAGCAGACCGCTGTGGGTTTCAACCTCAACATTTTCAATGCCGACGAGGCTTCTTTTGAGAAGTTCAACTCTTTCTTCCGCTGTGAAATAGCTGGCGGGTTTATGGAAATTGGTCATTGCAACAACAATAACCTTATCAAAAAGCTTTGAAGCTCTGCGGATAATGTCAACATGTCCGATGGTTACGGGGTCAAAGCTACCCGGACAAATGGCGATTTTCATAAATATCAGCCTTTCCTATAAACGGTAACTGCCGTTTTACTGTATTTATAGGTTTTCTGTTTTTCAAGACCGCCCTGAATATCGGGCAATTCATCTGCAAAAGGATGCTCGCAAACAACAAGACCGCCCTCTGCTATGTGAGGTTCAACCTTTGCAAGAGCTTTTTCGAGAAGCCCCGTTGAAAAAGGAGGGTCAAGAAAAGCAATGTCGAATATTCTGTCTGTCATACTTAAAAAAGCAAGTGAATCCGTCTGTGCAACGGTTGCTTTATAATCAAGCTTTGTTTTTGCAAGGTTGTCTTTAACGATACGGACAGCATTTTTATCGGCATCAACAAAAACTGCGCTTTCTGCGCCTCTGCTCAATGCTTCAATGCCGAGCTGACCCGAGCCTGCAAACAAATCAAGGATTCTTCTGCCTTCAAGCTCAAACTGAATTATGCTGAAAACCGCTTCTTTGACTTTGTCTGTTGTGGGTCTTACATTATCACCCTCAAGGGTTTTTAAAGACATACCTCTGGCACTGCCGGTTATAACTCTCATAGAAATCCTCCGTAGAGTAAATACTCTATAATCAATTTATTATCGCATTAATCAAGACGAATTGTCAAGATAAAATGTTAATTATTACATAAAAAAGCGGAAAATTAATCCTCCGCATCCGTATTTTTGCCGTGAAAAGCTTCAAAAACAGCTTTTGCCGAAGCTTTGCTCATTCCTTTAACTGAAGCAAGCTCTTCTTCCGAAGCGAGCGAAACCGCTTTAACGGTTCTGAAATGTTTCATAAGTGCTTTTGCCCTGCTTTCGCCTATTCCCTCAATTGAAAGAAGAGTTGATGAAAGCGAAGATTTTTTGGCGCGGCTTCTGTGATAACTTATCGCAAAGCGGTGAACCTCATCCTGAATGGTTGAAACAAGGGTGAAAGCCGAACGCTTTGAGGTTAGCGAAAGCTCGTCGCCCGTTGTGGCAATGGCTCTTGTGCGGTGGTGCGAATCCTTGACCATACCGAAAAGAGGAATGTCAAGATTGTATTTTTCAAGTACGGGCTTGACCGCATTGATCTGACCTTTTCCGCCGTCAAGCAGAATAAGATCGGGCAGTCTGCCAAAACCCTCTCCGCTTTCTTTTTCTTCAAAATATCGCAGGATTCTGCGTTCCATAACCTCTGCCATAGATGCATAGTCATCCTGCCCCGAAAAGCCTTTTATTGCAAAATGGCGGTAAGATTTTTTATAAGGCAATCCGCCTTTGAAAACAACCATACCTGCAACATTGTTGCTTCCTGCGGTGTGTGAAATATCATATGATTCAATGAATTCGGGCGGGGATTTAAGCCCCAGAAGAGTGCCGAGTTCATCAAGCGCAGCGGTTGCTTTGCCCGTTTTGCCAAGATAAAGAGCAAGCTTCTGTGCAGCATTTGAACGGCACATTTCAAGCACCGAATGCTGTTCGCCCCTCTGCGGCAGAACGATATTCACCTTTCTGTGTGCAAGAGAAGAAAGCCACTCGCAAAGAGGTTCGGGGTTATCAACCTCGCCGTCAACGGCGATACGCGGCGGAACAAAATCACGCATTGAATAATAGCTGCGTATTAATTCGTGCCTTGCTTCTGGCATATCTTCCGGCATATCGATGATAAAATATTCGCTGTCATAGAGCCTTGCATCTTTAAAACGCAAAACCGAAAGGCAGGCTTTGGGTGCTGCACAGACAATTGCAAAAACATCCTGCACCTTAACCGAAGACGCAACAACTTTCTGCTTTTCGGTAACTTTTTTGATTGCATTTATTTTATCGCGGATTTTTGCAGCCTTTTCAAATTCAAGATTTTCGGAAGCATCGAGCATCTTTTCTGTCAGAGCTTCAATTGCCTTGCCCGAACCGTTTATTATAAAGTCAAGAGCCTGCTCAACGGCTTCGTTGTGAGCGCTTTCTGTTGTTTTGCCCGCACACGGTGCGGTGCATTGACCGATATAAAAATTCAGGCAGGGTCTGCCTTTTTTGTAATCACGGGGAAAAACCTTTGAGCACTGCGGAATTTTAAAAATCTTTTTTGCCTCGTCAACGGCGTTTGAAATGCCGTAGGAATTTGTATACGGACCTATATATTTTGCCCCGTCATCAAGCTTTTGCTTGACCGAAAAGAAATTTTTCCAGCCGTTTTCGGTAACTTTGATATAATGATATCCTTTGTCATCTTTCAGCAGAATATTATATTTCGGCGAATGCTGTTTTATGAGCGAGCATTCAAGAATGAGTGCTTCGAATTCGCTGTCGCAAAGAATATAGTCAAAATCTTCAACGTTTTCAACCATTTTACGCACTTTGGCGGTGTGGTTATTCTGTGAGCCGAAATATGAGCTTACTCTGTTTTTGAGAGCCTTTGCCTTGCCAACATAAATTATTTCATTGCTTTTGTTTTTCATAAGATAAACGCCCGGGGTAAGCGGCAGACTCATTGATTTTTTTCTTAATTCAGGCAGTTTTTCGTTCATTTCGGTTCACCTCCATTTGTTTTATTATAACTTTTTAAAATTGATTTCGCAATAGATATATTATTTTTTAACAAATACTTGACAAGCGTGTAATCATTTGTTAAAATAAATAGCCGCTGCAGAAAATGCGGCAGGATAAAATGAAATTTTTTCCTTGCCACGGATGCACCGTGGCCAAAGACCAGAAGGAGGTGCTTTAAGAATGTCAGCAAACATCAGCTACGAGACAATGATAGTTTTTTCAGTTGCTAACGGCGACGAAGCTGCTCAGCCTCTCGTTGAGAAATTCAAGGCTATGATTGAAGCTAACGGCACTCTTGAGAGCGTTGATGAGTGGGGCAAGCGCAAGCTCGCTTACGCAATCGACGACGAAACAGAGGGTTACTACGTTCTCTTCAACTATCAGGCTGCTCCTGAATTTCCCGCAGAGCTTGACCGTGTTGTAAAGATTACAGACGGCGTGCTTCGCTCCCTCATTGTCAAGAAAAACTAAGGAGGTCGCAAAATGGTTAATTGTGCCGTAATTATGGGCAGACTTGTTGCCGACCCCGAGCTTCGCACAACATCAAGCGGAATTTCAGTAACGTCATTCGCAGTTGCGGTTGACAGACGCTTTGCCCGTCAGGGTGAAGAACGTCAGGCAGATTTCATCGACATTATTGCTTGGAGACAGCAGGCAGAGTTCATCTGCAAGTATTTCCGCAAAGGTTCGATGATTGCTATCCAGGGAAGCATTCAGACAAGAATGTATGAGGATAGAAACGGCAACAAGAGAAAGGCTGTTGAAATCGTTGCAGATAACGTTAGTTTCTGCGGCTCCAAGAGCGAAACAGGCACAGGCGCAAGAAATGATTCATTCATGAATGCTCAGCCCGCTCCCTCATATTCAACTGCCGATGAAGGCGATTTCAAAGAAATTCCCGAGGACGATCTTCCGTTCTGAGATTGTTCATCTAAACTGAAAAGGAGGTTTTATCCATGGCTTACGAGAAAAACGACAGAAGTCCCAACAAAAAGGGCCGCAGGAAGGTTTGCTCATTCTGCGTAGATAAAGTTGAATGCATCGATTACAAGGATGTTAATAAGCTTAACAAGTTCACATCGGAGAGAGCTAAGATTCTTCCCCGCCGTGTAACAGGTACTTGTGCAAAGCATCAGCGTGAGCTGACAACCGCTATCAAGCGTGCACGTCAGATCGCTCTTCTTCCCTACACAAGTGACTGATAAATAAAAGATTAACCGCAGTGTGAAAACACTGCGGTTTTTTGTTTTTTAAATTTCCAAAAAATTCGTAACACATTCCGCTTCACCCACATAATCTGTCAATGAAAGCGGAAATAAAAAGCCGCTTGAAACACAAGAAGGAGGTTACATCATGGGTTGCGGATGCAATAACAGCTGGTTCATTTTCCTTATCCTTATCCTCTTCTGCTGCGGCGATTGCGGCGGTAACAACTGCGGATGCGGCAATACTTTCCAGACCAGAAACAACGACTGTGGCTGCGGTTGCGGTTGCTAACTTCTGCAAGGGGTGCTCAGCCTAACTGAGCAAGAATCCCTGCCGCCTCTTCCTGCGAAAGTCCGCCGGGGGAGGCGGTAAAATTTCTCGGAATTACGTCCTGCCAGCGCAGGGCGTAATTTTTTGCTTCTTCTTCGGTTAAGGACAAGCCTTTTAAGTCAACGAGCGAGTTTATAACCGATTTAACCTCATCAATGCCGTCTGTCATTTCAAAGAATTTATTTGCTTTTTCGGGTGCAAATGTGACGCATCGGTCGATGAATGCAGAGAAAAATGCCGCACACGCCATACCGTGCGGAATGCCGTAGTTTTCGGTTAAAACATAGCCCAGAGGGTGGGGGAAAGCCGTGCCGCAGGTGTTGATAACAAGACCCGCATAGAGAGAGCCGTAATAAAGCGGCTCACGAAGAGAAGGTGAAACGGTATGTGATTGTGAAAGTTTTTTTAAACAGTTATATATCTGCGGAATGCATTTTTCGGCATAAAGTTCAATAATGCCAACGCATTTCGCTGTGAAATATCCTTCAATTGCGTGCGCAAAAGCATCAAGTGCGGTTGAAACAGTTATGCTGTAAGGTAAAGATTCGGTATATTTCGGGTCGCAGAATGAGAGTGCGGCATAGCAGTCGGGGCCCGAAATACTTTTCTTTCTGCCGGTTGCATCGTCGGTGAGCACGGCAACCGCCGTAACCTCGCTGCCAGTTCCCGCCGTTGTGCCGATAAGCGCAACGGGAAGCGGAGCGGCGGAATATTCTCTTTTATAAATATCAATCGGTGAAAGCTCGGAGTTTGAAGCGTAAATCGCTATTGCTTTTGATGCATCAAGTACAGAGCCGCCGCCTATTCCGAGAATAAAATCAGCCTTTGCGTTTCTTGCGGCTTCACCTGCTTTGTGACAAGCGGAAATAAGCGGGTTTTCGCCGATTTCATTAAATATTTCATAGCTTATATTTTCTTTTTTCAATGCCGAAACTGCGTCATCAAGTGCTCCGCAGAGAACGGCACTTTTTTTGCCCGTTACAATCAGACAGCTTTTTCCGAGCGAAGAAAAAGCGGAGGAATTGTTGATAACCGCATCTTTTCCGCAGAAACATTTTGCGGGCATATGGATAACAGAATTCATAACGGTTCTCCTTTGTGCAAATTGCTGTAATTGATAATCCTATTTTAGCACATTACGGATAAAAAACCAATATTTAATCGATAAATTTTATAAATAATGTTGAAATAATATGAGATAAGGTGTATTATATATAATTATATTATTAGAATGGCGGTGCTGCGGTTTGAAAAAGAAGATTGTTCCGATTGCAGTTATCGCAGTTGCTCTGATTGTGGCTTTGTTGCTTTCCGATAAGTTTATAATCAACACAGCAGAAAACAGTTTTTTTGCAATGAACACCGTTTGTTCATCAAAAATAAGCGGTAAGGAAAGTGATTTGGTTTCAGAAGAAATTCAGGCGGCGGTTGAAAAGCTTGACACCGATGTTCTTTCAAGAAAAAACGAAAAATCCTCTGTTTCCCGCCTTAACAGAAATATGGGCGGAGAAATTGACGAAAAGCTTTTTGATTATTTTTCGGTACTTCTTGATGTTTGCAAAAAAAGCGGCGGAAAGTTTGATTTTACCCTCGGTGCCGTCAGCGATTTATGGGATTTCGGCGGCGAAGCAGATTTGCCCGATGAAGCAAAGCTTAAAGAGGCTCTTTCTCATTCGGGAAGCGAAAAAATAACTCTTACGGAAAAATCAGTTGCTTACGGCGACTCATTTACCGTTGATTTCGGTGCGGCGGGCAAGGGTATTGCTCTTGATGAAATCGAAAATCAACTTGAAAAAACTGAAACCAAAGAGGCGGTTATAAGCATCGGCGGCAGCATTCTTTTATATGGCGAAAAGGATTTCACCGTAGGGATAAGAAACCCCGAGGGGAATGCAGGAAGTTACATTGCAATTCTGAATGTTGACGGCTGCTGCGTTTCAACTTCGGGAGGCTACGAAAGATTTTTTGAAAAAGACGGCAAAACCTATCATCATATTCTTGACCCTGAAACGGGTTATCCCGCCCAAAGCGGAGTTGTAAGCGTAACGGTTGTTTCCGAAAGCGGTATTCTCAGCGATGCACTTTCAACTGCGTGCTTTGTGCTCGGAATTGAAAAGGGCGCGGCGCTTGCGAAAGAATACGGCTGCGAAACAGTTTTTGTTGATGAGAATAAGAAGCTTTATGTTTCGGATGGGCTGAAAAAGAAGATTGAAATTACGGATAATGGCTATTCTTTGGCGGAGCAGTAATTATGAATATAAAACTGATAAAAAAAGGCGATATATTGCTTGTTGCGGCAATTGCCGTTATTGCGGGAATATTTTTTCTTTGGCAATCGCTTAACAATGAAAGCCTGACTGCGGTTGTAACCGTTGACGGCGAGGTTGTTCAGACCGTTAATCTTTCCGCAAAAGAAGAAAAAATCATTATTCCCGATACTCAGCCGAAAGTTGAAATTGTTGCAGAAAACGGAAAAATCCGTTTTGATTATGCCGAATGCGAAGATAAGCTTTGCGTTTCGTGCGGAAATCTTGAAAAAAAGGGCGATACTGCGGTTTGCCTGCCTTCAAAAACGGTTATCACCGTTGCGGGCTCCGATGTGGATGCCGTGACTTATTGATATGAAGAAAAACAGTGTTTATAAAACGGCGCTCGGTGCAATACTCTGTGCCCAAGCTCTGGCGTTGAGCTTTCTTGAGGGTTTGCTGCCGCCTTTGCCGTTTCTGCCTCCGGGGGCAAAACCCGGATTTTCAAACATAATAACAATGTTTGCCACGGGCAGCATAGGCTTGCCAACGGCACTTGCAATAACCGTTATCAAAGGCGGATTCGTTTTTGTTACAAGAGGCGCAACGGGAGCTCTGATGAGCATATCGGGCGGCTTGCTTTCTGTTATTGCAATGTATTTTCTGCTGAAATATGCACGCGGGATTTTCGGTCTTGCAGGCATTTCAATAATCTGTGCCCTCTGCCACAACTGCGGTCAGCTTTTTGCGGCGGCGTTTATTACGGGCACGGCGGATATAATTTTTTACGCCCCCGCACTTCTGATTTTCGGGGCGGTGACGGGAACGGTTACGGGTCTTATTCTTAAGGCTGTTGTACCCGTTCTTGAAAAACAAAAGAAATACTTCTTCAAATAGGAGGAATTGAACTATGGCTAAGACCGTGTTGGACGGCGTTCTGACCGCTGTCAAAAAGGTCAGAGGCGGTGTTAAGGTTGACCACCATAAAAACACTGCCGAAATCGAGGTTGTGAGAATCCCCACACCCTCAAAGGTTGTTATACCAATGCAACAGCATATAGGTGCTCCCTGCGAGCCCGTTGTCAAGGTTGGCGATGAGGTGGCTGTGGGTCAGCTTATAGGCGATACAGATAAATATGTGAGTGCACCCATTTACGCTTCTGTATCGGGAAAGGTAACCGCAATAGGCGGTGTTAAACTGCCCAACGGCTCTCTTGTGCAAGCGGTAACAATCGAATCAGACGGCGAAATGAGACTTTGGGACGGTATCAAGCCTCCCCGTGTTGAATCAAGAGAGGATCTGATTAAGGCTGTCAGAGAATCGGGTCTTGTAGGTCTTGGCGGTGCGGGCTTCCCCACACATGTTAAGCTTAATTTCCCCACAGATAAAAACATAGACACTCTTGTTATCAACGCCGCAGAGTGCGAGCCGTTTATAACAGTTGACTACCGTGAATGCATTGAAAATTCATGGGATATTCTTGCAGGTGTTTATCTTCTCAAAGAATTTCTCGGCTTTAAAAAGGTTGTTATTGCAGTTGAAGATAACAAGCCCGAAGCGTTCAAGGTGCTTAAAAACATAGCAGACCATAAGGATGATATCGACGATGAAGTGAAGCTTATGGTGCTTGAATCAAAATATCCTCAGGGTGCGGAAAAAATGATGGTTCAGTCCGCAACGGGCAAGAGAATTCCTCCCGGAAAGCTTCCCTCTGATGTTGGTTGCGTTGTTATGAACGTTGCTTCGGTTGCATTTATAGCCCGCTATATCAAAACAGGCAAGCCTCTTGTAAGCCGTTCGATGACTGTTGACGGTTCGGCTATTGCAGAGCCCAAAAACGTAAGAGTTCCCATCGGAACAGATATAGGTGAACTCATTGATTTCTGCGGCGGATTCAAAGAGGAACCCTGCAAAATTATCTGCGGCGGCCCGATGATGGGTCAGGCTATTGTTGGCACAGACCTTCCCGTTTGCAAGCAGAACAATGCAATTCTTGCTTTTGCCAAGGGTGATGCGGTTCTTAAAGAAGAAACAGACTGCATCCGTTGCGGCAGATGCGCCATAGCTTGTCCGATGAGTCTTATGCCTACAAATATTGTGAGAGCTGCAAACGCAAAAGACCCCGAAAGACTTAATCAGCTCGGAATTATGGTTTGTATGGAATGCGGAAGCTGCGCATTTGCGTGCCCCGCAGGCAAGCCCCTTGTTCAGCATATGCGTCTTGCAAAGGCAATTTTAAGAGAGGAGGGTAAAAAATAATGGTTAACGGTAAAAAACTTGTTGTAAGTGCGTCACCCCATGTTCGCACAAAAGACACAACAACAAAAATAATGCTTGATGTTATCATTGCGCTTATACCCGCTCTCATTGCCGCAGTTGCAATTTTCGGGCCCCGTGTTCTTGCGGTTACGGCAACAACGGTTATAACTGCCGTTCTTTCAGAGTTCGTTGCAAGAAAGGTTATGAAGCGTCACAACACAATCGGTGACCTGAGTGCGGTTGTAACGGGACTTATTCTTGCTTTCAATCTTCCCGTAAGCATTCCTCTCTGGCTCGCCGCAGTAGGAAGCTTTGTTTCCATTATTGTTGTTAAGCAGATGTTCGGCGGAATAGGTCAGAACTTTGCAAACCCCGCTATTGTGGGAAGAATTTTTCTTCTTATTTCATCAGGTCAGGCAATGGGCAACTGGGTTCAGCCTCTTTCGTGGAAAACAGACGCAGTTACGGGAGCAACTCCGCTTGCAATTATCAAAGGCGAAGCAACCGAAACTCTTCCATCACTTCTTGATATGTTCCTCGGTGTAAGAGGCGGCTGTATCGGCGAAACCTGCTCTCTTGCTCTTATCATCGGCGGAATTTACCTTATCGCAAAAAAGGTTATTTCTCCCAAAATTCCCGTTGCATACATAGGAACCGTTGCTGTTGTTATGCTTATTGCAGGCAAATTCGATTTTGAATTCCTTGCATATCAGCTTATGGGTGGCGGACTTCTTCTCGGTGCATTCTTTATGGCAACCGATTATTCAACAAGCCCCATCAAATCAAATGCAAAGATAGTTTTCGGTATCGGCTGCGGTCTTTTAACTTGCCTTATCAGACTTTTTGCCGCGCTTCCCGAAGGTGTATCTTTTGCAATCCTTATTATGAATCTTCTCGTTCCCCACATTGAAACAATTATGGCTCCCAAGCCTTTCGGAACGGTTAAAGAGAAAAAGACAAAGGAGGGCAAAGCAGAATGAAAAACTATGTGAAGCCCACTCTGGTTCTCTTTTTAATCTGTTTTATTGCAACTTTTCTTCTCGGACTTACCAATTCGGTAACAGCTCCGATTATTGATAAGCTTGCAGTTGAAACAGAAATAAAATCAAGGCAGACAGTTTTCCCTGAAGCTGTAAGCTTCGGAGAAGCAAACATTTTATCTGATGGCACAAGTGTTGTTGTTGCTCTTGATGAAGCGGGCAACGAAATCGGATATGTTGTTGTTAATTCAGCAAAGGGTTACGGTGGCGATATTTCGGTTATGACAGGTGTTGATGCCGAAGGCAAAGTAACGGGTGTTAATATTCTTTCACACGCAGAAACTGCGGGTCTCGGCGCAAATGCAACAACCGAGAAATTCCGCAATCAGTTTGTAAATCTTGTTGCGGGCATTACCGTTTCAAAAGATAAAGCAGGCGAAAATTCAATTGATGCTCTTACGGGTGCAACAATCACCTCAAGAGCAGTTACAGATGCGGTTAATGCCGCAATAGAAGCGGCAGGAGGTGAGAACAATGGCTGATAAGAAAAAATCGCTCGGCAAAGAATTTACCAAAGGTCTTATTGCAGAGAACCCCGTTTTCCGTCTTGTTCTCGGCACTTGCCCCACTCTTGCAACAACAACAAGCGTTGTCAATGCTCTGGGTATGGGCATTTCGGCAATGATAGTTCTTGTTTGTTCCAACATAGTTGTTTCTCTTCTGAGAAAGGTTATCCCCGCAAAGGTGCGTATCCCCGCATATATTGTTGTTATAGCATCATTTGTTACAATAGTTCAGATGCTGGTTAAAGCTTTTGTTCCCGCTCTTGACTCGGCTCTCGGCGTTTTCCTTCCTCTGATTGTTGTTAACTGCATTATTCTCGGCAGAGCGGAAGCCTTTGCAGGCAAGAATTCCGTTGTTGCTTCGGCTGTTGACGGTCTCGGTATGGGCGTTGGTTTCACTATCGCTCTTTGCTGTATGGCATCAATAAGAGAAATCATAGGCGCAGGCACATTCCTTGCAGGTGCACAGAATCTTCTTGTGCTCTTCGGCGACAATGTTCTCAACGGTTTCAACGGATTTACACTTATTCCGCAGGACGGCGTTATATCACCGCTTACCGTGTTTATTCTTGCTCCCGGCGGTTTCCTCACCTTCGGTCTGCTTATGGCTTGCGCAAACAAGCTTGCAGAAAAGAAAGGTAAGCCCCGTGCGGAACTCAGCGGTTGCAGCGCTTGCCCGATGGCTAAAAACTGTGCAATTCTTGCAGAAGGCAAGGAATGCGGCGAAAAGAAGGAGGGTGAAACTGCATGAAGATAGCAATGTCAATTCTTCTTACCGCAATTCTCACCGAGAACTTTGTTCTTTGCAAGTTCCTCGGTATCTGCCCCTTCCTCGGCGTTTCCAAAAAGCTTAATACTGCGGTTGGTATGTCTGCGGCAGTTATATTTGTTATGGCTCTCGCAACAGGCGTAACCTATCCTATCAATAAGTATTTGCTTGTTGCAAACGGTCTTGATTATCTTCAGACCATTGTTTTCATTCTTGTTATTGCGGCTCTTGTTCAGCTTGTTGAGCTTATTCTCAAGAAGTTTATGCCCCCGCTTTATAATGCGCTCGGCATCTATCTTCCCCTTATAACAACAAACTGTGCAGTTCTCGGCGTTGTTCTTCTCAATATCACCAAGGAATATAACTTTGTTCAGTCAATGATTAACAGCGTTGGTGCAGGTATCGGCTTTATGCTTGCAATGGTTATCTTCTCAGGTGTAAGAAGCAGACTTGAGGGCTGCGATATTCCCAAATTTCTTCAGGGTCTGCCCATTGTTCTGATTGCGGCTTCAATCGTTTCGCTTTCATTTATGGGCTTTACAGGTCTTGTTGAAGGAATTTTCGGTTAAGGAGGTAACGGATTATGGATATGGAATCAATTATGATTGCCGTTGGCATAGTTGCCGTTATCGGTCTTATTGCAGGTCTCGGCCTTTCAATAGCATCAAAGATTTTTGCTGTTCCCGTTGATGAAAAAGCAGAAAAAATCAGAGAATGTCTTCCCGGTGCAAACTGCGGTGCTTGCGGATTTTCGGGTTGTGACGGCTATGCTGCCGCACTTTCAAAAGGCGAAACAACAGATACTGCTCTTTGCGCACCCGGCGGCAATGATGTTGCCAAAGAAATCGGTGCAATAACCGGTCTTGCCGCAGGCGAAGTTAAGCCCATGGCGGCGGTGGTGCTTTGTCAGGGTCACAATATAAATGCTGCTGTTAAGCTTGAATATCAGGGCGTTCACAGTTGCCGTATGGCAAGCCAGATTTTTGGCGGCCCCAAAGAATGTATTTACGGTTGTATAGGTTACGGCGACTGCGTTGCTGTTTGTGAATATGATGCAATCAGCATTTGCAACGGCGTTGCAAGAATTAACCCTACAGAATGCCGTGCCTGCAAAATGTGCATCGGAACCTGCCCCAAAAATCTTATTGAGCTTATGCCTCTTGAAGAAAGCAAGGCGGCTGTGCTTTGCAAGAATCACGATAAGGGCGCTCTTACACGCAAGGAATGCACGGCTGGCTGTATTGGCTGTATGAAATGCGTAAAGGCTTGCGAAACAGAGTCTATAACCATTGATAAATTCTGCGCAAAGGTTGATTATGAAAAGTGCACGGGTTGCGGCAAGTGCCATTCGGTATGCCCCGTAGGTGCAATTGATGTAATAACTCTTGCTCAAAAAGCATAAAAGATTCCCGCTGTCGCTGACAGCGGGATTTTTTTATCTTAAGAAAACATAATAGAACACCCCGTAAATTACGGCGGCGGCTGAGCCGTAAGTTATGACGGGGCCTGCGATTTTGAACATATTTGCACCCGTGCCGAGAATTCTGCCCTCGCTTCTGTATTCCATAGCGGGCGAAACAATGGAGTTTGCAAACCCCGTAATGGGAACAATTGTGCCTGCACCCGCGTAGTAGGCAATATTATCAAAAACACCTGCCGCGGTGAGGATTGATGCGGCAACAATCAGCGTTGCGGGCACAAGGAATTTAACATCTTCTTTGCCTATGCCGAGGTATTCATAAAGCATTGAAAAGGCTTCGCCTATGGCACAGATCAGCCCGCCTATAAGGAAGGCGAAAGTGCCGTTTCTGAGCATCTTGCTCGGGGGCGATGCCTTTTTTGTCATTTTATCGTATTCTCCGCCGGTTATTTTCATTTAATCATCTCCAAAGCTTTTACAGTTATTTTTATCATTTTGTCTGCGGATATACTTCAATTTATCATTGACTTTATATTTCAAAAGTAATAAAATAGTTATGTATAATTTCGATAGGAGTGAATTGAAATGGCAGTTAAAAAATTAAAGTATTTTGCGGGCGGCAAGTGGCTTGACTCATCCTGCGAAAAGTATATGGATGTTTATAACCCCAGCACGGGCGAGGTTATCGCACAGACTCCCTGCTGCACAAAGGAAGAGGTTAATCAGGCTATCGCTTGCGCAAAAGCGGCATATCCCGAATGGTCAAATACTCCCGTTATGAAGAGAGTTCAGGTTATTTTCAAATTCCGTGAGCTTCTTGAGGCTCATATGGATGAGCTTACAGAAATCTGCGCAAGAGAGCACGGCAAGGTATGGAGCGAAGCAAAGGGCGATATTCTTAAGGTTAAAGAGCCTGTTGAGCTTGCTCTTTCAGCACCTTCACTTCTTATGGGCGAAAGCCTTCGTGACACCTCAATGGGCTATGACACAACTCTTTACAGAGAATCTGTCGGCGTTTTTGCAGGTATTGTTCCTTTCAATTTCCCCGGTATGATTCCTATGGGCTGGATGTCACCCATCTGCATTGCCTGCGGTAACACAATCGTTCTTAAGGCTGCATCAATGACTCCGATGACTTGTATGAGACTTGCAGAGCTCTGGCAGGAAGCAGGTCTTCCCGATGGCGTTATCAATATTGTTACCTGCTCAAGAAACGAAGCAGAAATCTTTATGGAGCATCCCGATGTTAAGGGTATCACATTTGTCGGTTCAACAAGTGTTGGTCTTCACATTTATTCAAGAGCTGCCGAAAACGGCAAAAGAGTTCAGGCTCTCTGCGAAGCAAAGAACCACGCTCTTGTGCTTGAAGATGCCGCACTTGAAAGAAGTGCAAGAGGCATTATCAACTCTTCATTCGGTTGCGCAGGCGAACGCTGTATGGCTCTTCCCGTTATCGTTGCTCAGGAAAGCATTGCAGATGAGCTTGTTGAATATCTTGTTAAATTTGCAAAGGAACTCAAGCTTGGCCCTGCTTACGATAAAGAATCAACTCTTGGCCCCGTTGTTACAGAGGCTCACAGACAGTCAATTCTCAAGTGGATTGAAAAAGGCATTGAAGAGGGAGCAGAGCTTATTCTCGACGGCAGAAATCCTGTTGTTCCCGGATATGAAAACGGCTTCTATGTTGGCCCCACAATCTTTGACCACGTAACAGAGGATATGACTGTTGGTTCAAGAGAAATCTTCGGACCCGTTCTCTGCGTTAAGAGAGTTAAGGATTTTGAAGAGGGTCTTGCCGTAATGAACGCAAATCCCTTTGCAAACGGCTCGGTTATCTTCACTCAGAGCGGCTACTATGCAAGAGAATTTGCAAAGAGAACAGACGGCGGTATGGTTGGTGTTAACGTTGGTATCCCTGTACCCGTCGGCGTATTCCCCTTCACAGGTCACAAGCAGTCATTCTTCGGCGACCTTCACTGCCTCGGCAAGGACGGCTTCCGTTTCTACACAGAAACAAAGGCTGTTACAACCCGTTGGTTTGACGAGGAAGAAATGAAAGCGCAGACCGTTGATACATGGGACGGCTCAGTCGGCGGGGACCTTAAATAATCTTATAAAAAATTCTCCGCCAGGAATAATTCGTTCCCGATTTTTTGTCTTTGTAGACTTTATATAGGATTGTTTCAATAAGATGAAGAAACTCTTTTCTCCGAATGACAGGCGTATATACGATACGTCGAATTCGGAAAAAGAGTTAAAAAGAAACAAACATATACTGCTAATTTGTAAGACAATAAAAATGACTTGCACAAGTTTTATTACCCATGCAAGTCAAATTATTATTTATTGTGTTTCTTTTGTTCTTCGCTTATTGAGGCAATCCTATCAATTAGAAATCAACCTTAAGGTCATAGTAGCAGCACTTGAAGAGCTTTTCCATTTCTTCCTGGCTGGGCTGACGGGGGTTGGAGCCTGTGCAGGCATCGCCGATAGCATTCTTTGCGATTTCGGGAAGTCTCTCAAGGAATACTTCTTCGGGAACAAAGCCCTGTTCGCAGGGATAGCTGTCTGCGCCGTAGTTCTTGATGCACTGAGGAATGTTGAGCTTATCGTTCATATCACGGAGATAAGCGATAAGAAGCTGGACCTTCTCTTCAACTGTTTCGCCGCCGAGATTCATTCTGTCTGCAATCTTTGCATAACGCTTTGCAGCAGATTCAACCTTTGCGTTGAATTCGATAACCTTGGGAAGATACATTGCGTTAGCTGCACCGTGAATGATGTGTGCGCCGTTGCCGTAGTCAGCGAAAGCTGCGCCGGTCTTATGAGCCATTGAGTGAACAATACCGAGGAGAGCATTTGAGAATGCCATACCTGCAAGGCACTGTGCATTGTGCATCTTTTCGCGGCAGCCGTTGTCGCCGTTGTATGAATCAACAAGGTTTTCCTGAATCATCTCGATTGCATGGAGAGCAAGAGGATCGGTATAATCGCAGTTTGCAG
>JAZOVH010000011.1:0-23398 GCA_045658585.1 Acutalibacteraceae bacterium
CCCGACGGCAGAAAGGTTAAGGGCACAATCCATTGGGTAAGCGCTTCCGACAGCGTACCCTGCGAAATCCGTCTTTACGACAGACTTTTCAGTGCAGAAGACCCTATGGCAGACGGCAAAGAAAATTATCTTAACCACCTTAATCCCGATTCTCTCGAAATCCTTGAAGGCTGCCTTGTTGAGGGCGGTATCGGAGATTCAAAATGCGGAGATACATTCCAGTTTATGCGTCAGGGTTATTTCTGCGTAGATAAGAGAAGCGAACCCGGCAAGCTTGTTTTCAACCGCACCGTTGCCCTCAATTCCTCTTGGAAATAAAGGAGTAATAATATGAAATATGTTCTTAAAATCGTAAATGCTCTTATTTCGATTTCAATAATTCCCGCCGCAATTTTCCTTGAGTTTGTTTTTATCCAGATGTCAACCTCCGTTCTTGATGTAGGCGTTGAAGAATCTTTCAGCATCAAGCGTTTCTATGACATCTTTGTTTCGGGCAAAGACCCGTTTTCATTCTTAATTAAAGAAGATACGGTTTTCTATTGGCCCGACGGTCTTGACCCCGTCAAGCCCTATCTTATAGCATTCATCGTTTTCTTCGCTCTTGCAATCATAACCGCACTTTTCATTTTTGTTTGGTCAATATGCAGCGGAAAGCGTATCCCCGTTATAATTGCAGGCGGTGCGGGAATACTTTTCAGTATCCTTATGAATGTTTGCTTCTCGGCAGGCGCCGAGCTCTTTACCTCGGGCGAAATCAACATTGTTGATGCCCTTTCAGGCGGCGGAATAATCGCTTCGCTTGTGAGCGGATTTGTTTCCGTTGACACTCTTATGCTGGGCGGCTTCAAAAACGCATTCATCATTATTTTTGCAGCTGTTATTCTCTGGACACTCGCTTTCATCCTTGTTGATATGGGTGATGAAAAAGAGTCCGAACCCGAAAAAGCAAAAAAACACTGATATATAAAAATGCTCTCTGAAGAAGAACTTCAGAGAGCATTTTTTATTTAACCGAGAATTCGGTTTTCAGTTTTTTAACATCTTCCGCATAACTACCCGTTATGGCTTTATCCGATTTGAAGGTGAAATAAAGCTTATCCTTTATTTCTTTGAGTTCAGGCTCATCCTTGAAATCTTTAATTATAAAATCATAAACACTTTCGTTGAAACAGAAATAATATGTTGTTTCGCTGATTTTACGAACATCTTCATCATATTCGGCAACAATATAAATCAAATGGTCGTTTTCGCCTTTATAGCCTACAATGCGTTTATTTTCAAGCGACACACTCAGACCTTCTATTACTTCCATCTGCGCCTTTGCATATTCATTCTGCTCAAATTCTCCGCCCTGCGAGCAAGCAGAAACACCAAGCAAAAGCACAAGAATCAATATTGCACTTAATATTTTTTTCATTACTTTCACCATTCTATGCCTTTTATTTTTTCTTGATAAACTTCGGAAGCGCAATGCAACCGACTATAACAGCCACCGCAAGCACCGCCGCAATTATCACCCAGGTCATATCGCTGCTGCCCGTTTCGGGAACGTTAACATCTGCGGCAAAAGCCGAAATTGCCGCAGTTACAACACCGAGCACCATTATTGCACACAAAAGAATTGCAACAATTCTCACAAAAAGATTATGTCTTTTCATTTTTTTCAAATCCTTTAATCAATTTTAAGAAGCTTCTTCATTGCTTCACCGAGGTCTGAAGCAGTTTTTATTGCCTCATCCTTGGTTTTTCCACAACCCGTAATATAAACCTTTATTTTAGGCTCTGTTCCCGAAGGACGAACAATTGCAAAATTGCCGTTTGGCAATGAATAAGCAAGAACATTGGATTCGGGAAGACCGATTTCGGAAATCTCGCCGCTTTCGGTATCTGTTATTGTGCCCGCTTCAAAATCGTGAACCTTGAGCACCTTAAGACCCGCAAGCTCCTTGGGCGGATTTTCGCGTGTTTCGCTCATAATCTGAGCCATTTTAACCATTCCGCTTGCACCCTCAAACGCAAAGTTATAAAGGCTGTTGATATAAATTCCGAACTCGGCATAGATATCATTGAGCACATCAACAAGAGTTTTGCCGATAGTTTTATAATATGCCGCCATTTCGCAAATCATAAGCGAAGCGGCAACGGCATCCTTATCTCTTGCGTGGGTGCCTATAAGATAGCCGTAGCTTTCTTCAAAGCCCATAATAAATCTGTGTTCATCGCCTGTTTTTTCAAGGTTTGCAATGAATTCGCCAACATACTTGAAGCCGGTAAGCACATCAACAACCTTACAGCCGTATTTTGCGGCAACAAGGTCAATAAGTCTGGTTGAAACAAATGATTTTGTCATAAGCGAATTTTCGGGCAGAGTGCCTTTTGCTTTTCTTTGCGAGAGCATATATTCTGCAAGAAGAACGCCCACATCGTTGCCCGAAATGAGCACATATTCTTCACCCGTGAGCACCGCGATACCAACTCTGTCGCAGTCGGGGTCTGTTGCAAGAAGAAGGTCTGCCTTTTCTTCTTTGGTCATTTCAAGTCCGCACTCGAAAACCTGACGGATTTCGGGGTTGGGATAGGGGCAGGTGGGGAATTTTCCGTTCGGCATTTCCTGCTCTTTAACAATTTTAACATTCTTGAAACCCGCTCTGTCAAGAACGGTTCTTACAGGGATATTGCCTGTACCGTTGAGAGGGGTATATATAATTTTAAGGTCGCTCTCTTTGATTATTTCGGGGTTGATGGGTCTTTGCATAACGAGCGCATAAAACTCTTCAACTATTTCATCTGAAATATATTCAATCATACCCTTTTCAAGAGCCTCTTCAAAAGGAATTCTCTTGACATCTTTGAACATGTCAACATTCTGAATGCATTCATAGGTTGCAAGTGCCGCCTCTTCGGTCATCTGATAGCCCGCGGGGTCATAGCATTTATAGCCATTATATTTTGAGGGGTTATGGCTTGCGGTAACAACGATACCGCTGTCGCACTTAAGACGCATAACAGCATAAGATAACAAAGGAGTGGGCATCAGACGGGGGAATATATAGGTTTTGATTCCGTTTGCCGCAAGCACCTCGGCACACTGTTTTGAGAAAACATCGGAATTGATTCTTGAATCGTATCCGATTGCAACGCTTGCGCCTTCACCTTTGCCGTTAAGATAATCGGCAAGTCCCTGCGTAGCCTGACAAACGGTATATGTGTTCATTCTGTTTGTGCCAGCACCGAGAACACCGCGAAGACCCGCGGTTCCGAATTCAAGGTTTTTATAGAATCTGTCAAGTATTTCTTCGTCATTGCCTTCAACCGCAAGCAGTTCGGCATTGATTTCTTCGTTATCTGCCGTGCTTTCAACCCAGAGCTGATAAAGCTTATTTACATCGTTCATAATGAGTCCCCTTTCCGATTGCATACATTTATATATTACCTTGTTTTTTTCTTCGTGTCAATAAAGATTAATTGACGGACCTGACAAAAAATGCTATACTGAATCATATTCGCTTGGGAGGTAATTATATGAATCCTTTTGTTCTTGTTGCAAATAAAATTTTATCCCTTATCTTTGCGGTTATTCTTATGCCGCTTTCTCTTCTGACCCACGGCCTTGACCTTATCCCGTCGGGAGAAAGACTTGAAGAGAATAAAACAAATATTGTTGGCATCGGCGCATATTTCCGCTCGCAGGGCATTGCAACCGACGGCGAAACTTTTTATTTTTCTTCAAAAACATCAATCATCCGCACCGAGGATGACTACAGAACACTTGTTAACGCAAACTATTCCGCAATCCCCGATGAACTTTCGGAAAACTACGGAATTGCCCACATCGGCGGAATGAGTTATTATAACGGAAAAATCTATGCAGGTCTTGAGGACAGCAAGGTCTGGGATTATCCCATAGTCGGTGTTTACGATGCCGAAACACTTGAGCTTATTGAATATTATATTCTTGATGCAGAGCTGGTAACAAGGGGCTTGCCCTGGGTCTGCGTTGACCCCGAAAACGGTTTGCTTTATTGCACCGACCATTCAAAAAAGCCAACTCTTCTGCTTGCCTATGATATTGAAAACGGCATGAAGCTTGTTGAAAAAACAGAGCTTTCAATGTCAGTGCCCTCAATTCAGGGTGCAGAAATATATAACGGCACCATTTATGCCGCTTCCAACGATGAAACCCAGGCGGTTTACACCATAAACCCCGAAAACGGCAATGCAGAAAAGCTTTTTGACCGTAATCTTGTTGGCACAAGCGAGGGCGAAGGTATGACATTCATCATAAAAGACGGCAAGCCCGTTCTTGTTGCAATGGATATGGGCGCAATTTTTATCAACGCATTCGTGCGTGAATACAATGTAGAGTGAGGATATAAAAATGAACAAAAAAATCATTTCGGCAGTTGCCGTTGTTGCGGTTGCGATTGTGTGCATATGCGTTGCAATCGGTGTTAAATTTTCTGCATCGGATAAACTTCCCGCCGCACCCGTTGCAAACACAGGCACACAGCCCCAAACAACAGAAAACACCTATACCTTTCCGCCTGAATCAACAACCCTGACTGAAGAAACAACAACCCAAAAAGCTGAAGAAACAGAAACTTCCGCCGTTACTTCTGTGCCCGAAGAAACATCTGTTACAGAAAAAATAACAGAGCTTGCAACTCTTGTTAATAAAGCTTTTTCAGAAGTTTTTACTCTTCCCAAAGCTCCGAAATATATTCCCCCCGCAATCAACATAAACTTTGAAACAGCAAAGCTTGCATCATATAAATATGACCCCGACGGCAACTATTATTACACCGATGACAAAGACTGCTGGCAGAGCAATCTGGGCTTCACTCAGGTTTACGATAACCTTGCTGTTATCAGTATGATGTATTATGATACGGTCCGCACAACATTTGAATATGAAGATAAAGAATGGATGATTCAGATCTGGAAAGGTCAGTACGGCTATGCATTTGTTGGCGGCGAGGTTGGCGTTTACACCAGAAAAACCGGCAACAGCGGCATTCCTTTCAAGTGTGCCGATAAAGAAGACTGGCTTAAAATGGAAATGGCTTTCATCTGGGATGAAATGCATGACGGAAATTATCAGACCATTTTCAACAGAGATTATGACGATTACTGGTGGTGCACGGGCTTTGTTGTTGGTTTTGAAACAGCCGCATCAATGAAAGACCGCAAGCAGTTCCGCCTTGTTCATCACATCACTTTCAAAACCGAAGAAATGGCAAACCTCTTCTGCGAGGCATTTGAAGCAAACGGCTTCAGAAGAGTTTCAAAGCTGAATAAAAATGAGGTTGACACCTTCGTTCAGGTTGGCAAAGACGTTGGATTTGTCTGGCAGAATATTAACCAGCATATAATTTAAAACATTATAAAATAAATCAAGGGCGGCTTGAATACAAGTCGCCCTTTTCTTTTAAGATAAAACAAAAAGAGCCCTCAATGAGGGCTCTTAATTGTTTTCAGGAATTAGTCTTCCTTCTTTGACTTGATTACGATTGTTGAGCTTGCTGCGATTGCAAGAAGAGCAAGAGCGGGAACAACGATGCCGCTACCTGTGTTGGGGATTGCACTGTCAACATTAGCGGGCTTCTTGGTTGTTGTTGTTGCGTCGCCGTCATCAAAAGATGTTGTTGCTGAAACTGTTGTGGAAGCGTTCTTATCTGTAGTTGTTTCCTTAGCTGTTGTTGATGCAGCTGTTGTTGATGCACCTGTTGTTGTGGGAGCAGCTGTTGTTGTTGCCTTTGTTGTGGTTGTTGTTTTGCCGATAGGGTCATTGGGGTTATCGGGATCTGTTGTTGTTGCTTTTGTTGTAGTTGTTGTAGTTGTTGTAGTTGTTGTTGTGGTAGTAGTTGTTGTGGTAGTGGTTGTTGTTGATTCATTTTCTGCGAAAGCTGTGATGGAGCAAAGTGAAGCAACAGCAAGCATAAGTGCAAGTGCAAGTGCAATTGTCTTTTTCATTTCATTTACCATCCTTTTCAAAAATTATGTTTGCTTTGAGTATTTGTGCATACAATATTATTTTACACGCTGTATCCTGCTTTGTCAAGAGTTATGATTTACCATATATATGTGTATTTTTATGTGTATAACAAGGCAAAATAACTATAAATTTATATGAAAGGAGCTTTTTATGTCCTTCAGTTTTCAGAAAGATAAGAAAAATAAGGCTCAATGGCATTTCGACGGCAAAACCGAGCGCAAATCATTTGAATTGAATAATGATAAAATTCACAACGATGTGCTCGGAAGCTATACGGGAACTCCCTATGACGGTGATGACCCCGAGCAGGATGCCGATGACCTTTAAATTCAGATGAGTTTGTCGGGTGCACTGTGCCTGTGCACCCGACTCCGCTACATCTTTTGTCCCCATACCCGCATTCTTTCCCCAAAGAATGCGGGAGCAATATGAGAATTCCGCATTGCCCTCCATCCGTTATTTCGGGAGCGGAAGTTCCTTGTTATTTTATTATCTGTGAGCCCGTAACCGAGCTGTCGGTAATTGAAAATGCAGTTATCTTGTTGCCTGAAACGGTATAGAGCGTATCGCCTATGCCGGTTGCTCTGACCGCCATATCACCGAAAGCACTGCCCGCATCGTGATTATAAATTCCCACCGGCGAAATCTTTCCGTCAGAAACGCTCAGAAGAACATATGATGACATCTTTGCACCGGTTGAAGGGTTGATTTTTATCATAGGAATGCCGAGAAGATTCTTTTCGGTATCAACCATAATGCTTTTTTTATCGCTTTTATTCGGAATAACAAGCTTACCCGTAAGCTCATATTCAGAAAGAATTTCGGGAAGCGCCGATGCATCGGTTCCGAGAAGAGAAAGCTCTATGCCTCCCTGCGCCGACTCCTGAGGATTCAGGGTTTCAAGGCAGATGAGCATTGTATCCGATATTGAATAAACGGTTTCGGTAAAGCTCATATTTTCAAAAACGCCTGTTTTCTTGGGCTTTGCGGGGTCTGAAAAATCAACAACGGTTGCCGATTCCGTTCCTTCGGAATAAATATAGCAGTTTGTGCCTATAAATTTAATTCCCTTGATATTTTCGCCCTGATGAAGACCTTCAAGCTTTCCGATAATCTCCATTTTTTCATTGAGAACATAAACACCCGTTGATGCAACGCTTTTTGAAGCGATAACAACACCGCCTGATGAGGGATTTAAATAGATGTTTCCGATAACCGAACCGTCAACAACATAAGAACCTGCAAATCCGATGGAATTCTCGCTGAAATTAAATCTGTATATCTCGGTTAAGGTTTTATGATTTCCCGATTCATCTGCATCAACCGAAACAAAACCTCTTGTGAAAACAATTGCATCAGATGAGCACGAAACGGTTTTTCCGCTGCCGAGAACAGCAAGGCAATCAACTTCATCCTCGAAATCTTCGATGTTTGTTGAGGTTACGAAAAGATATGATGCGTCGGGGTCATTAACTGCAATAAAAATATTTTCAGCCTTGGGAACATTAACCTCTCCGTTAATGCTGTACGAGGGAATCGCTTCCGCTTCGGCAGATGCTGCCGAAAGGGATTTGGCGGTGACAAGGCAAAGATTTTTGCCCGATATGCTCGATGAAACATATTTTCCGTCCTGAACGTGTTCCCTGATTTTAACGGGAGCAGTCGGGTCTGTTATATCATAATAAACCGCAACGGCAGAAAGCTTATCATAAGCATTTGAATTTGCAAGAGTATAGCTGTATCTGTTCATAAGAGCAATCAGCTTGTTGCCCTCAAGATAAATCTCAAAGCATTCATCAACCTCTGATGTGTTTCCCGTATCGGAAAGAATTATCGTTGCAGCTATGCTCATTTCGTTTGCGGGAACAGCCTTGACTATTTTTATCTGTTCAACCGCAGAACCCGTTTCTGCATTTTCGCCTTTAGCCGCAACATAAATATAAGTTCCGTCTGTTCTCACTATATCCGCTTCGATTTTGCTGATTGCTTCAACACCCGCAACAACAACATTTTCAACATCTGTTTTTTCGGATTTATAATTTTCCGTAACCGCAGGCTTGCTGCTGAACAATCTGTCAATTATGTTTGCCTGGGTTGTTGCAGCGTTGTTTTTATCAGCTTCTTTTTCGGATTTGTTACTCGGCTTTTCTTCTTTGCCTTTGCCGAGTATTTTTTCAACCGTGCGTTCAATTTCTTCATAGCTTTCCGCGCTTTTTACAAGCACTCCGCTTCTGCCCGCATAGTCAGAAGAAATAACACTGACTCCGCTTTCATATCTCATAAATAATGCACAGCCGACTATAACTGCAAGCATTGCGGCAATTGCCGTAAGTTTTCGTAAACCGATGATATTGCTGTTTTTGTTAGCCCCCGTTTCACCGGAAAAATCCTTTATTTCTTTCTCTTCACTTTCCCTGAGCATTTTAACAACGCTCTGTTTCTGAAGCTTAAGCGGAACATTGATGCCGTCACTCTGCTTGCTGAATTCTTCGCGAAGCATTTCTATCGTCTGCTTATCTTTGTTTCTCATTCTCATCACCCTCCTTCCTTATCAGTTTTTGCCTTCAAGAACGGTTCGCATTTTTTTAAGAGCTCTTTTTAGTTTTGAGCGTACCGTTGATGACGGGCAATCAAGTATTTCGGCAATCTCGTGACTTTTATATCCGCCCAGAACGCTGAGCAGAACAATTTCTCTTTCCTCTGAAGAAAGCGTTTCAAGAGCACTCTGCAGTTCATATGAAAGCTCAATGCTTCCGAATGATGCAGGCTCTTCAAATCCCCCGTTTTCATCATCAAGACTTGCCATGGAGTTTTGCTTCTGGCTGTTTGTGTAATATCTTTTGCAGGAGGCACAGAGTATTTTAAAGAGCCATCCTTTAAATGCCTGTGCCTTTTTGAGAGACTTTATCTGGCTGAATGCGGATAAAACCGCATCGGAGACCGCATCCTGAGCAAGGCTTTCGCTGCCCGTTACATAGCAAGCGTAGCAATACATTTCTTTATAGTAAAGCTCATACAGTTCTCCGAACGCCTCGGCGTTTCCGTTTTTCGCCGAAGTTACAAGTTCGTTAATCTGAGTGCTCAAGACCGACCCTCCTTACCGCTCTCACTTTATAAGTGTTGCAAAAGTAAATTTTTGTTGCATCATTTTTAAAAAAATTTTTATTTTTTTATTTTCACCGCAAATAATATAACCGAAACAAAAAAATAAAGCAAGGTGATTGTTATTAAGAATGTATTAATTATCATTTTATCCGCCTGCCTTATGCTCTTTTGCGGTTGCAACGGCAGAAAAACTTTGGAAGAATATGACGCAAATGCCACCGCCGAAGTCAGGGATAACCGCACCGCAAAAACCTCACCCTATACGGGAATGGAGATTCTCGAAAAAGAAACCTTTCAGGTGCACGACCCCGAAAACACGCGCGGGCTTTCCGATAAAAAAATCGAGCACAGCTACGGCGGCGCAAAAAACGGCGTTGTTCACGATATTTCCGCGCAGGCACAAAGCTTTTTTGAGCAGAAGAATTTCAAGGCATTCTGCTATGACACAAGCGGTGAGAAAGTTTTATATCTGACCTTTGACTGCGGTTGGGAAAACGGATATACTTCGAAGGTGCTTGATGTTCTCGAAGAAAAGGATGTGCCCGCGGCATTTTTCTGCACACTTGAGCATATAGAGGCTGAGCCCGAATTAATCGGCAGAATGATAAACAACGGTCACATCATAGGCAACCACTCTTCAAAGCATCCCGATTTTTCGGAAATTTCAAGAAGCCGTATGGCAAATGAAATACTCACCTGCACAAACTATCTGCGTGAAAATTACGGCTACAGTTCAAAATTTTTCCGCTTCCCCGAAGGAGCATACAGCGAAAATGCGCTTGAACTTGTAGGGGCAATGGGATACACAAGCGTTTTCTGGTCTTGCTCTTATGCTGACTGGGATGCCGAAGACCTCAAAGGCAAAGAATATGCGTTTGATAAAGTAACCTCACGGCTTCACCCGGGTGCAGTTATTCTTCTTCATTCCGTTTCTCCCGATAACGCGGCGGCTCTGAGCGATATTATAGATTATGCCCGTGCAAGCGGATATGAATTCCGCTCGCTGAATGAATATAATGCAGTTTAAAAGCAGAGTGTTCTCTGCTTTACATAAATTCAAAACTGTGATATACTTTTTCAAGGTGAATGAAATGGAACTTAAAAAGAATGACAGAATAAAACTTAATATAGAAAGCTGCTCCTCAAACGGAAGCGGTGTGGGCAAACACGAGGGAATGGCGGTTTTTGTGCCCGCAACGGCAGTAGGTGACGAAATAACGGCACATATTCTTAAGGTTAAAAAATCTTATGCTTATGCCAAGGTTGAAGAAATTCTTACCCCGTCGCCCGACAGAATAGCCCCCGCCTGCCCCGTTTATCTCAAATGCGGCGGCTGTGTTTTTTCTCATATGGATTATTCCGCCGAAGCAAAAATCAAAGCCGACCACGTTAAGGAGTGCTTTAAGCGTATCGGCTCTGTTGAGCCTGAATTTGAGGATGTCATTTCCGCAAAATCAACCGAAAGATACCGCAATAAAGCGCAGTATCCCGTTGCAAAAGACGGCAATGAAATCAAAACGGGCTTCTTTTCACCCCACAGCCACAGAGTTGTGCATTGCTCCGATTGCAAACTTCAGCCCGCCGAATTTGCAGATATTCTCTCTGTTTTCAGCGAATACATTAATAAATATAATGTGTCCGTTTATGATGAAACAATCCATAAAGGTCTGCTTCGCCATATCTACATCCGAAAAGGTTCGGCAACAAATGAAATTATGGTTTGTGCCGTAATCAACGGCAGTAAACTGCCCGCCGAAGATAAGCTCGTTGAAGCGCTTCTTGATGTAAATAAAAGCATAAAAAGTATACTGATAAACATAAACAAAAAAGACACCAACGTTATCCTCGGCGCAGAATGCCGTCTGCTTTGGGGAAGCGAATATATAACCGATATTCTCTGCTCAAAGAAATTCAGAATTTCACCGCTTTCATTTTATCAGGTAAACCGCGACCAGGCAGAAAAGCTTTACGGCAAAGCGGCGGAATATGCCGCACTCACGGGCAACGAAACCGTGCTTGACCTTTACTGCGGTGCGGGCACAATCGGTCTTTCAATGTCCGATAAAGCAAAGCAGATTATCGGCGTTGAAATAATTCCCGAAGCCATTGAAGATGCAAAAATCAATGCAGAATTAAACGGCATTGAAAACGCCCGCTTCATCTGCGGAGACGCACCGAAAGCGGCAAAACTGCTTAAAGACGAAGGCATAGCACCCGACGTTATAATTCTTGACCCGCCCCGAAAAGGCTGTTCACCCGAAATGCTCGAAACCGCGGCGGCAATGAAGCCCGACAGAATCGTTTATGTTTCCTGCGACCCCGCAACCCTCGCACGCGATTGCGGAATTTTCAAAACTCTCGGCTACACCGCAGTAAAAGCAACTCCCGTTGATCTCTTCCCCCGCACGGGTCATATAGAGTGCGTTGTGAAACTCTGCCGTACAGAATAACCCACCCCGCCGTCGGATTTTCCGACGGCTTTTTGTTTTATTTTTCATCAAAGCTCTTGCTTTTTTGTAATCCTTTTATTATAATTACTGCGTAAAGTTAAAATGGCGGAGAATCGGGTTAACATTGAGACCCAATCTTTGCCGTAAGAAAGGAAGGATATTTAAAATGGCTATTTTAACAGATGTTTTCGGGAATTTAGCCAACATCACTCTCCCTCAGGTTATCATGTGGATAATCGGCGGATTGCTGATTTTCCTCGCAATCAAAAAAGAAATGGAGCCTACTCTTCTTTTACCCATGGGCTTCGGCGCAATTCTTGTTAACCTCCCCATACCTCCCATTGAAGAAACAGGCGGCGTTGTTTCAGGCGTAAGAGCAGTTATCGATTTCCTTTTTGAAATAGGTATCGACAGCCACGAACTTTTCCCGCTCATTCTTTTCATCGGTATCGGTGCAATGATTGACTTTGAGCCCGTTCTCACAAACCCCAAGCTTATGATTTTCGGCGCTGCGGCACAGTTCGGTATCTTCTTCACTCTCTGCCTTGCATCGCTTTTCGGCTTCGACCTCAAGGATGCGGCTTCAATCGCTATCATCGGTGCGGCTGACGGCCCCACATCAATCTTCGTTGCAAATATGCTCGACTCAAACTATACTGCGGCTATTATGGTTGCGGCATACTCATATATGGCGCTTGTTCCCATTGTTCAGCCCCCCATCATCAAGCTCTGCCCAACAAAGAAAGAGGGCCTTATCAGAATGAAGAACACAGGCAAGAAGGTTTCAAAGCTCACAAAGATTCTCTTCCCCATCGTTGTAACAATCATCGTTGGTATGGTTGCTCCCGACGCAACTGCCCTTATCGGTTTCCTTATGTTCGGTAACCTCATCAGAGAATGCGGCGTGCTTAATTCACTTTCAGAAACCGCACAGAACGTTCTTGCAAATCTTATCACAATTTTCCTCGGCTTCACTATTGCATCAAAGATGGTTGCAGAGGACTTCCTTAAGTTTGAAACAATCCTTATTATGGGTCTCGGTCTCGTTGCATTCATCGTTGATACCTTCGGCGGTATTATGATTGCAAAGATTATGAACCTCTTCACAAAGAATAAGATTAACCCCATGATCGGCGCAGCCGGTATCTCGGCATTCCCCATGTCAGCCCGTGTTGTTCATAAGATGGGTCTTGCAGAGGATAACCAGAACTTCCTTCTTATGCATTCAATCGGCGTTAACGTTTCAGGTCAGGTTGCATCGGTTATCGCAGGCGGTCTTATTCTCACCCTCGTTGGTGCACTTGTCAACTGATTAAGGAGGTAAACAAAGTTATGGAACAGACAACTCAGATTATCGAACAGATTGCAGAAACCACCGAACAGGCTATGCAGTATGAATTCGCTGTAACTCCCGATAAATTTATAGATGCCCTTCCCATTATGGGCAAAGGTATGATCGGAATTTTCATCGTTATGGGTATCATCATTCTTACCGTTGCAATTCTCAACCGCGCAACAGCCCCCAAAAAGCCCAAGGAAAATAAATAAACATAAGATTAAACGCCCGTGAAATTTCACGGGCGTTTTTTTATCTTAATTTTCATATATGCGGACATCAAAAACCTTGCCGTCTGCCGCTTCAACATTTATTAAATATCTGGCATATTCTCCGCCGTTATATTCTGAAATATAGCATTTAACCATATAGTAGCGAACTGTTCCGTAATCGGGGTCTGAATATTCCCTTATTCCGTTTATGCAGAAATCATGCTTTTCAAAGAAATCAAGTGCTTCCTGTTCTGTCATACCTTCAACCAAAGCACCGCAGAGTTCATCCATTTCCGCTTTCGTTGCCTTTTCTATATAGTTGCTGTCTCCGATTCCTGCCGAAACATCAACAACGGTTATTGTGTCGCTGTTTTCTTCGGTATAAAACCTTACTCTGATTTGTGCCTGGTCGCTTCCTTTTTCATACTCACCGTCGCCATATTCCGTTTCTTCATATCCCAACGCTTTAATCCATTCTATACCGTTTTCAAGAGTCTTACCCACAAACGATTCTTCCAGATACTCTTCAATAAAAATCTTTGCATCTTCTCTGCATTCAAGCTGTTCCTTTGACGGCTTATACGGCTCCTCTTTTTCTTTCTCTGTATTCCCCTTAAGAGACGAAATATAATAATCGTAATAATCGGTTTCATCCTTTTCAAATCTGCCGTTTTTATAAAGAATGCCTGCTGAAACCGCACTTGCCGCAACAATTGCAACCGACAGAATAACCGCCGTTATCTTAAGCTTTTTCAGCTTATCCTTTCCGCTGTTGGTGTTTATGACGATTGAAATTATCCACGATATTGCAAGCATTGCAACGCTTATTGCAAGAAAAACGGGAGTAACCCATTTTTCGTAATAAAAGATTTTCAGAAATGCTGCAAGGAATGTATCTGACATAGATAAATAATATTTTGCCGTAAATGGTAAGAGTACAATTGCAATTGCCGCAAGAAACACGGGAATCATCCCTATAACAGTGCGTTTTGAACCTTTAAATACATAATTAATGGGTATCGCAAAAGCAAGCCCTGCCAATGAGATTGCAACAGTCATAACAGTAACAGCTACTGAAAGATTATCTGTTCCAAGGTAACTGAACTGTTCTCTTAATAGAATCAATTCTTTCACTTTCAAGAAAGAAAAAATATCGGTCAGGATTACCATTGTAAAAGCAACAGACATTTCACAGAGAATGATAATGTATCTTGCCGAAACTCTTTGAACTGCCGTATACGGAAGTGCACGGGAATAATCGTTCCAGTTATTCTTTTCATCCTCGAGGAAGATTCTGTTTATTCCGCCAAGCATCAAACCCATCAATGCGCCGGACACGCCTCCGGCAATACAGAAAGCAATGCCCATAACTATATACACAGCTATGTAGGCAAACCCCGTTTTTCGCCAAACATAAAATTCCTTTAAAAGAGCTCCCTTCATTTATTCTTCCCCCTTTACGATGAAAACAAATAAATCTTCAATGCTTACGGGATTAATTTCAAACCTATCCCCAACCGCATATCGCTCTGCTATCGCCTCAACTCCGTAGAGCGATTCTTTTTTGCCGATTATTGCATCGGGGTTGATGCCGTCAATCTCTTCTGCCGTTCCCTGAACAACGCAGTATCTTTCAAGCAATCTATCCTTTTCCTCGCAAAGAATAACCCTGCCCTTATGAATAAAAGCAATATAATCGCAGATTTTTTCAAGGTCGCTCACAATATGCGATGAAATGAGCACGGAGCAAAGCGGATTTCTTGTGAACTCGTTAAAAATCCCAACAATTTCATTTCTTATAACGGGGTCAAGTCCGTTGGTTGGCTCATCAAGAATAAGCAGCTTTGCGTTATGAGAAAGCGCAACCGCAATGCTAAGCTTGATTTTCATTCCCTTTGAAAGCGATTTAAAACGCTTCTTCGGGTCAATATCAAAGCGTTCCAGCAATTCATAATATTTTTTGTTATCCCAGTTATCATATGTGGCAGCCATAATTTTTCCAAGCTCTGCCGCATTGAGAGTGTCGGAAAAACAAGGCTCATCAAGCACAACGCCTATATCGTTTTTTATCTTGTTCGGCAACGGATTTACTGCCTCGCCCAAAATCTTTACCGTTCCCGCATCTCTTTGAATTATATCAAGAATAATTTTTATTGTTGTGCTTTTTCCCGCACCGTTTTCACCGATAAGACCCATAATGCAGCCGCAGGGTAAATCAAAGCTTATATTATCAAGCTTAAACCACGTGGTATGATAATTTTTATATTTTTTGCAGAGATTTCTGACTTCTATCGCATTCATAAATCATTCCTCCTCTAAAACAACATTAAACATTTCAATAACTTCCGCCTTTGAAAGCCTGCAGGATGACGCAAGAAGTGAGATTTCCTGCAAATGCTCCTCAATCTTTTTCAGGTTTTCTTCCCTGATAAGCTGCGTGTTTTTTGCCGCCACAAAGCACCCCTTGCCCGCAACGGTATAAATAAATCCTTCCCGTTCAAGCTCGTCATAGGCTCTCTTGGTGGTTATAACGCTTATACACAAATCCTTTGCCAGATTGCGTATTGAAGGCAGCGGTTCATCCTCTCTGAGCTTTTCATTAATTATCTGGCTCTTGATTTGAGAATATATCTGCTCGTATATCGGATGCCCGCTTTTGTTATTGATAAAAATATTCATCCGACACCTCCGTTCAACTGTATATAAACAGTATATACAGTTTTGTAGTTTTTGTCAAGCAGCAAAAATTTATAACTTGTTCATTGACTTAAAGGTGATTATATTGTAGAATATCTGTATATTATTAAGGGGGATTATTATGAAAAAGATAATTGCACTTTTACTGGCTATGGCTATGCTCGTTGCTTTCGCAGCCTGCAACAAAAACGGCGGCGAAGATATAACAACCACCACCGTTTCAGAATCAGATAACGTTTCCGAAACTCAGGCAGTTGAAACCACAGTTGCAGATTTAACCACAGAACCTGCTTCTGAAAGCACAACCGCTGATTCATCGGAAACAACAACTGCAGCTGAAACAACAACCGCAGCTCCTTCTGATGACCCTTCAAAATGGACCGATGAAGAAATCATTGCATTCTATAAGGCGGCAGCAATCAAAACCCATCCCAAGGTTCAGCATTCGCAAACAATGACGATGGACAGCCTTTCTATCGGTGAAGGCGGCGGAGTAGGCGGTTTCTTTATTGATAAGGTTGCCGTACCCGCAATCAACGGAGTTCTCAAAAAGAATTCCACAACCTTTGACGGCATCACCGGCGGATACAAAGACCTTGTTGCATCAGATGCAAAATCAATAAAGGCATATAAAAGCGGTAACTATACAGTTATTGAAATGACAATGAAAGAGCAGACCGACGGCAAGCACGGCCACAATATGAGCGGCACCGTTGGCCACGCAATCACCGTTCTCGGCGATGTTTCCATTGCTGTTGCAGAGTTCCCGCAGTTTAAAATCGATACAGATAACGCAGACATCAAGATTTATTACAACAACGCTACCGTTAAGGTTAAGATTAATCAGAACGGTATGATTGAAAAAGGAACCTGGGAATACACCGCAAGCGTAAGCATCAAGAACCTCGCTCTTAATTTCAAAGATGCTGCAACAAAAGACCTTGTGGTTAAAAAGGCAGCTGCAGACATCGGATACAACATCGTTCTCGGCGGCGGATTTTAATAGGTAAAAAGTAACAGCGAATCACCGTTTGGTGATTCGCTGTTTTTTATTTCTTAATATGTTATGTAGGGAATGACTATTGGTCATCCCTACAAGCGCCGGGTCTGCCTTCCCTGCAAAAAAGGGGTAAACGGCAATAACCACTTGACCCCTTTGCTTAATTAATCTTTGTTAAGACACAGAACCGTCCCCTGTCTTGCATAAAAGCACCTCTGTGCAAACAGAGATGCTTTTATATTAGATTGCGTTGAATTTAGAAAATTGAACCAAAAAAATCAAAAATTCCCTTGAAAAAGCCTGTAATTGCAGCAATAATGCCCGTTATGCCCGAAACAAGCTTTTCAAAAAGAGTGGGTTCAACAGGATCTTCTTCGGGAACAAGAGGTTCAAGTTCATCAGGATTCACATTGAAATGAACAGCTTTTACTCCGGTACTGCTGTCATGACCGTTTGCGTAAGGCATTTTAAGCCAATCAAAACCTGTTGCTGCCCAATGTTCTGCATCCGAAAAATCAGCATGATGCCATACAACGATATTATTCCACTGTTCTTCTGTTCCGGTGTAATAAAGTTCAATGTCGTCTGTAAGTTCAAATGTAATATCACTGATTGACTTTACGCTTGTTGGGATAATAACTCTTTTAAGACTGCGATTGTTTCGAAATGTCTGATGATCAATAGCTGTTATAGTGTCGGGAAGTTCTACACTTAATGTGTTTTGCTCGCCAACAAACATCATTCTTGTCACCGTTTTTCCGTCGATTGAAGAAGGTACAACAAGATTTGTTTCTTCGTTTTGTTTGTCGGGGTTGTCATTGACATATAGTGTTCCGTCGTCCATCACGCAATAAATCCAGTCATCATTTCCTACAGGGACAATCCAGTTTTTCTCGTTAAAATAACGCCATACTGTTCCATTTTCATCTGTATAACGCTTGGTATCTTCATCATAGTCCCACTTGGGTTCTTCATGCGAATAGTACCAATCCGCAAGATACACAGCATCAAGAACGTAAGCGTCCTGTTCGCCCTGATTTCCGATGGGTGTTCCTGTGTAGGGAGCTGCAAATGCAGTCGTGGAGATAGCCGCAACCATAAGAACAGCAAGAATTACAGCAATGAGTTTCTTAAAGTTTTTCATAAGTGATCTCTCCTTCTAATTAAACTTCTTGTGCTTTTCAATCTTGAGACGATTTAAAATTCAAATCAGTTCATTTGAATTTTAAAAATCCGCCTCTATAAATTAAGGCGATTGAGATTTTAGAAAGTTACAGCATATTACCCCCTAAAAACAAAAAGTGCGCAACCGAAGCTACGCACGAAAAACACATAGCTCCAATTGCTGCGACACAACTTTCGACAAACTACAAGAGAACGCCAAAACAGAGAATGTGTTTTTACCGAAACAAAAACAATTCTCTTATAGTTTGTCCTATTTAGTTGTGTCTCACCCATAGTATAACACCAAAACCAAAACAATTCAACATAAAAACAAATTATCATATATATGACGACACCCCAAAGTGGACAGTAATCACTGCTTGCTTTGGGATGCTTTTTATGTCTGGTTTCTGCAAGACACAGAACCATCCCCTGTCTTGTTCCTTGTTCTTGAATCCCTTACTAAAAAAATTAAAGGATACGGAAAAATCCGTATCCTTTAATTGGCGCGCTGTAAGGGATTCGAACCCCTGACCTTTTGGTTCGTAGCCAAACACTCTATCCAGCTGAGCTAACAGCGCAAATCTTATTAAGTTTCTGTTGCCAAAGTATATTATCATATATAATCAAAAAAATCAATACCTAAATTGAAAAAAATCAAAAATTTTTATCCCCAAAAAATCAGAGCTTCCTTTTGAGGAAGCTCTTTTCTTTAATCATTAGGCTTTTTTAGCTTTTCTGTTCTTTATTGCGTTTTCGATTTTGGGCCAAACAACATCATAAAGCTTTGCGAAAATTGCATAGCCGATAAGTGCATAAAGAATACCTACAACCGCACCAACGATAACGTCTGTGGGATAGTGAACACCAACATAAATTCTTGAAATACCCATAAGGAATGCAAAAATAAATGCGGGGATTGCAACGCCCTTCTTCTTGAGCACCATTGTTATTGCCATTGCAAAAGTGAATGCCGATGAGGTGTGACCTGAGGGGAATGAGAGCGACTTCGATGACATATAGTCAACGATATCGGGCCATACATAACCAGCATTCCATTTATCGGCAAAGCCGGGGAATCTGTCTATAGACCAATCAATCTTTCCGAAAAGACCAACCCAGTCATATTCTCTGCCGTATTCTTCAAAGGCTTTCTGTGCTGCCTGGGGAAGAATTGTGAGGTTATAGGGACGGGGACGCTCCATGATGGGCTTGATAAGTTCGTTGTTGAGAAGAGTCATAACAAGAAGTGAACCAAGGCAAACAAGGCCTGCCTTTCTTGTTTTCTTGAAGAACAACATAACCAAACCGAGAATAATGAAGAATATGCCGTCATCGCCAAGAGTTGTGATAACCTTCATAATGGGATTGAGCCAATCCATTCTTACAACATTTGCAAAAAATTCAAATATGGCAAGGTCAAAATTAAGTATCGCTTCCAAAATTATCTTCCTTTCTTTTAAAATTTATTTTTTATATTATCGCTTTTATTCAGACAAAAAGCAATAGTTTATTGCAAAATATTTTACATTTTGGCAATTTCTTTAACAACTGCCGCAACCGGCAAGCCAACAATATTGAAATAATCGCCTTCTATGCTTTCTACAAGAGTGCATCCGAGCCCCTGAATTCCATAGGCGCCCGCTTTATCCATACATTCTTTTGTGGCAACATAGCTTTCGATTTCATCATCGGTCAGCTCATAAAATCTCACCTTGCTGACCTTTGCAAAGCTGCTGATTTTTTTGCCTTTTATAAGGCAGACACCTGTTATAACCTCGTGTTCTCTGCCCGAAAGCATACGGAGGATTTCTTTTGCGTGCTCTTCATTTCGGGGCTTTCCGAGTATTTTATCATCGCAAACAACAATAGTATCTGCGCCGATAACAACCGCATCGCTGTTTTCAATTGCAACCGCTTTCGCTTTTTTAGTTGCGGTCATAACCGCGGCAGCTTCAGGTTTTGTTCCGTCCGGAATGCTTTCATCAACCTCTTTAACAATGATGTCAAACTCAACTCCCGCCGTTGTCAGAAGCTCTTTTCTTCTGGGCGATGAAGATGCAAGAATAATTTTACTCATTACTTTATTTCACCTCTGCGAAGCATTTCGGCAACTCTCATAACAAGTGCCTGAGTTTTTCCGTCGGGAATCTCATTATTCATAATCATATCAACCGCTTTATTGATATGAATTCTTTCAACCTCAAGAAACTCGCCTTCATCAAGATGCATCTGTGTTTCGGTAAGACCCGATGCGGCATAAAGATGAATTATCTCTCCGCAATAGCCCGGAGTAGGATAAAACTTGCCGAGGTTGTAATATTCAGAGGCAACGCAACCTGTTTCCTCTTCAAGCTCTCTTTTGCCTGCTTCAAAGGGGTCTTCGCCCTTTTCAAGCTTACCTGCGGGTAATTCAAGAATAACCTGCATATATGGGTATCTGAACTGACGCACGAAAATCAGCTCATTTTCGGCTGTTATCGCTGCAACGCAAACACCGCCGTTATGCTCAACAACCTCTCTTGTGCAAGGCTTACCGTCGGGCAGCTCGGCTTTATCTTTTCTTACATTGATAATTCTGCCTTCATAAATATAATTTTTTTCAACCGTTTTTTCAAAAAGTTCCATAAAAATCCCTCCGAAGTTTTATCCGTAATTCTTCCCGAATATAATCAAAATATAAACTGTAAAGGAGCTTACTATGGATTATATCACAAAGCCAACCGTTATGACAGCAGAAAATCAAAGAAATTTAATTTTTTCATTAAAAAAAGCTTATCCGTTTTTGAATGTGGGTATTATCGGCAAATCACTTTGTTCGAGAGAAATCTATTCGTTAAGTATCGGCAAAAGCGCAAACCCTTTTCTTATTGCCGCAGGTTTTCACGGTCAGGAATGGTTAACCTGCCTGCTTGCTCTGCGCTGGGCAGAAATTCTGCTTCGCTCAAAAGCAACCCGAACCCCGATTTGGGGCGTAGATACTTTTAATCTTCTTCGTGAAATTGTCATCATTCCTTGCGTTAACCCCGACGGAGTGCAGATTGCAATTGAGGGTCCCTCCGCCGCCTGCCGATATTCGCAGATGGTTGCCGACCTTTCCTCTGCCTCTTCCGAACTTTGGAACACAAACGCAAGAGGTGTTGATATCAACCATAACTTCAATGCGGGCTGGAATTTTTCAAGACAGAATGAAATCAGAAGCGGTATTCTCGGTCCTGCACCCAGACGATACGGCGGGCCTGTTCCCGAAAGTGAACCCGAAACCAAGGCGATAGTCAATTTTTCAAAAATCAGAAAGCCTTCAATGGCTTTTGCTGTCCACAGCCAGGGAGAAGAAATATTCTGGCAATATGGCGATATTATCCCGCCCCGCAGTGAAACCATAGCAAAAATACTTGCCGCCGCAAGCGGCTACAGACTTGTTGATAACACAGGTCTTGCCTCTCACGGCGGATTTAAGGATTGGTTTATTGAATATTTTAATAAGCCCGCTTACACAATAGAAATCGGTAAAGGCAAAAATCCGCTTCCTGTCTCGGATTTTGACGGTATATTCGCAAAAACTCTGCCGATGTTTGCTGTTTCAACGGTAATATGAATAAAACCCTTGTGAAACGGTATTTCCCGAATTCACAAGGGTAATTTTATTGCAACGCATTAAGACTCATCATAACCGTTGTAAGGATAGATAAGAATCCAAAATTGAAAGCCGCAAAGCGCTTGATATAATATCCCGTTCTGTTGGGATTATGGTTGCAGTATTCTTTGAATGTTATAAGGCTTGCAAGTGAAGCGATAAGAGTTCCCGCACCGCCGATATTAACGCCGATAAGAAGTTCAGGGTAATTCTGAGTAAACTGTGAAAGAAGAATTGCCGACGGAACATTACTTATAAACTGGCAGGAAATTACGCTGAAAAGAAGTGTACTCTTTTCCATAAAGAAAGAGAGAATATTTCTGACAATATCTATTCTCGCCATATTTCCCGCAAAAATAAAGAAGAACACAAATGTCAGTAAAAGGGAGTAATCAACTTTTCGAAGAGCGTCTCTGTCAGCAAAAAGTAAAACTGCGGGTATAATAATCAAACCAATCCAATACGGAATTCCTCTGAAAACTATTGCAATTGCCAATGCAAAAAGACAAAGATATAAAGCTGTTCTTCCTGCCGGGAGTTCAATTTCTTCATTATCAATTTCAAGTTTTTCAGGTTTAACAAAAACAATGCAACAAACAGTAATAAGCACAACAGAAAGTGCAAAAGGTATTGCCATTATCCTGATAAATTCACCTGTTGGGATATTGAATTTCGTATATAAATAAAGATTCTGCGGATTTCCGAAAGGAGTAAGCATTCCGCCAAGATTTGCAGCGATATTCTGCATGATAAAAGTGAATGCCATATAATCTTTCTTATCTGTTGTTGAAAGAATAAAATAACCGAGAGGCAGAAATGTGAGAAGTGCCATATCATTTGCAATGAGCATTGAACCGATAAAGGTTATATAAACAAGCACAAGAATGCAGATGCGAAGATTTTTAAATCTCTGAACAATACTTTGTGCAAGGGAGTAAAAAAACGAGATATTTTTCAATGCACAAACAACAGCAAGCACACAGAAAAGGCACGTAAGGGTTTTGAAATCAAAATAATCAAGATAAGCTGCATCAGGCGGTATAATAATGCTTGTTATAACAGCAGCCACAAAAGCTATTACCGCAACTGCATTGTTCTTTATAAAACCTGCAATCTTTGTCAAATTTACTCCACTCCAAAAATAATATACATAACAAAAACCACCCTGTTGGGTGGTTTAAGGTGGCGCCTCAAACAGGACTCGAACCTGTGACACCGCGGTTAACAGCCGCGTGCTCTACCGACTGAGCTATTAAGGCAAAATTAAAAAAAGTGTCGGCGTCGACCTATCTTCCCGGGCCGCTTCCAGCCAAGTATTTTCGGCACTGTTGAGCTTAACTACCGTGTTCGGGATGGGAACGGGTGGACCCTCAACGTCATCAACACCGACTAATATATGAAATACGTTATTCGCGTATTATCATCAAGTTTAAATATGGTGACCCGTAGGGGATTCGAACCCCTGTTGCCGGCGTGAGAGGCCGGAGTCTTAGGCCACTTGACCAACGGGCCAAATTTTGGTACACCTTCAGGGACTCGAACCCTGGACACCCTGATTAAGAGTCAGGTGCTCTACCAACTGAGCTAAAGGTGCATATTGTTCAAATACACCCTGAAAACTGAACAAAGGTGGGAATCGATAGTGGAAAAGTGGAAAGAAGAAACTGAGAAATAAACATTGGTCAAGCCCTCGACCTATTAGTATTGCCAAGCTGAACGTGTCACCACGCTTACACATGCAACCTATCAACCTCATAGTCCATGAGGGGTCTTACTAGCTTACGCTATGGGATATCTTATCT
>JAZOVH010000012.1:0-10136 GCA_045658585.1 Acutalibacteraceae bacterium
AAAGCTGTGGGAATGCAGAATACGCCCTCTTTAATAAATGCATATGAAGTGGGGTCCCAGGCAGTATAACCTCTTGCTTCAAAGGTTGCACGAAGTCCGCCCGAGGGGAAGCTCGAAGCATCTGATTCGCCCTTAACAAGCTCTTTGCCCGAAAACTCCATAATAACATTACTGTCTGAAGTGGGAGAAATAAAGCTGTCGTGTTTTTCGGCGGTGATTCCCGTCATAGGTTGGAACCAATGGGTATAGTGAGTTGCGCCGTTTTCAACAGCCCAATCCTTCATCGCATTGGCAACAACATTGGCAACTGCTATATCAAGACGCTTATTATCCTGAATAGTTTTTTTCATTGCCTTGTATGTTTCTTTCGGCAATCTTGCTTTCATGGCATTATCGTCAAACACCATACAGCCGAAATAATCGGGAACACTTTTCATCCTTTTATCTCCATTCATTTAGAATACAATTTAGTATATATTTTATATAAAGCAAAATCAAGAATTTTTTGACGATTTAATTATATTCTTATAATCTTACAATAACAAAGCCCGCAAAAGCGGGCTTTTTGTAAAATATTGCAACTTATTTTTATGCTATTCCGTCAATCTTTTTAAGCCAGATTGTTCCCGCAGCATCGCTGGGCATTACCCATTCGTTTTTGGGTGAAACACCAACGCTTCCGAGCTTTATTCCGTCGGGAGCGCAGTTTCTTTTGAACTGCTGGGTGAAAAATCTGCGATAGAATACCTTAAGCCATTTAAGGATTGTTTCCGAATCAAAATCGCCTGCGAAAGCTTTATTTGCAAGCATATAAATTTTTTCGGGCTCAAAGCCGTATCTCAAAAGATTATAAAGGAAGAAATCGTGAAGTGCATAAGGGCCAACGATGCTTTCGGTCTGCTGCGCAATTTTTCCCTGTGCATCGGGCGGAAGAAGTTCGGGACTGATGGGAGTGTCAACAATATCAACAAGATATTCTGCCGCTTCATCAAAAACTCCGTGTTTTATAAGGCTGTCTATAATCCAACGGATAAGTGTTTTGGGCACATTTGAGTTAACCGCATACATACTCATATGGTCGCCGTTATATGTGCACCAGCCGAGAGCAAGCTCGCTCATATCTCCCGTGCCGATTACAATGCCGTTTGACTTGCCCGCATAATCCATAAGAACCTGCGTTCTTTCTCTTGCCTGGGCATTTTCATAGGTTGCATCGTAATTATCGGTTTGCTGACCGATATCCTCAAAATGCTGAAGGCAGGCTTCTTTGATATTTATTTCTTTTGAAGTTATGCCCAATGCATTCATAAGAGAAAGAGCGTTGTTATAAGTTCTGTCGGTTGTGCCGAAGCAAGGCATTGTTATTCCGATAACATCTGTTAAGGGTCTGCCAAGTTCTTTTATCGCCTGAACGCTTACAAGCAAGGCAAGAGTTGAATCAAGCCCTCCCGAAATGCCGATAACGGGATTGGAAGATGTTTTTTCAAGCCTCTTTTTAAGACCCGCAACCTGAACATCAAATATCGAAAGGCATCTTTCTATTCTTTCTTTTTCGTTTGATGGGATAAACGGCAGTTTCTTAACCTTGGCATATTCACCGCAGGATTTAGATTCATTTTTATTGATTTCAACCGTTTCAATGCTCTCTGCATAATATGCTTTGCATTCATTAAAAAGAGCATTGCCCAGTCTGTCGTGACTGATTTTTTCAATATCAGTATCCGAAACAATCATATAATCGGATAAAATGTATTCTTCAAGTTCTGAAACGATTTTTCCGTTTTCGGCGATTGCGCTGTAGCCCGAATAAACAGCCTCACTTGTTGATTCCTTGCAGCCCGCAGAGCAATAAGCATAGGCGCAGATATTCTTTGCGGAATAATTCTTTGCAAAATCTTTGATAAAAGCTCTTTTGCCAACTGTTTCTGCTGTTGCGGAAGGGTTAAGAATAAGCTGTGCACCCGAAAGGCAAAGTAACGAGCCGGGTGAAACGGGGGCAAGCGCATCATCTGACACTTCAACACCGATTTTTACACCCGAGCAATCAAAGATAAGATTACCGACGGGAATTTCGTATTCTTCATCTGCACCGAAAAGCAAGGATTTAACCGAGCATTCCGAAAGAACGTTACCTGATGAAAACCAACGGCTTTTACCTGCATACTGCTTAGGAATAATTCCCTTTATTTTTCCGCTGTTTATCGTCAAAGCGCAGTTATATACGGCACCGCCGATTTCAAGCGGAGCACCGATTAACGCAACAATATCTTCGTTTTCAGTAGCTTTTGCAACCTTTATTATTGCTTTTTTTGCCGCATCGAGCAAAGTTTTTTGCATAAATAAATCGCCGCAGGTTGCTCCTGTTACGCAAAGTTCGGGGAACACAACAGCGTCAACGCTTCTTTTGCAGGCAAGCTCAATAAATTCAATTATCTGCTCTGTGTTGAAATCAACATCGGCAACCTCAACATCAGGCACCGCGCAGGCAACTCTGAAAAAATCAAACATATCAAAACCTCTTTTCGGTTTAATCATCTAATTTTACCATATGATTACATTATTGTCAAAATATTTATAATGCGTGATTGACTTTAAAGAAAAAAACTGATAAACTTTTCCTTTAGAAAGAAGGTATATTATGTCTCCTGTTCTTACAGAAAATGAAATAAAAAAACGTGACCGACGCATTATATTTATTTGCTGGCTTGCGTACACTGCCGCATACATCGGCAGACTCAACTACAATGCCTCAATCGTTGCTCTTATTGATGACCTCGGCGTTACAAAAGCAGATGCAGGGCTTGTAAGCTCATTTTTCTTTTTTGCTTACGGCGCAGGTCAGCTTGTTAACGGAATTCTCTCTAAAAAATACAATTCAAAAATAATGATTTTTGCTTCACTCATAACATCGGCAGTTTTAAATCTGATTATGCCTCTTTGCGGAGATATTTCGGTTATGAAATTTGTGTGGATGTTTAACGGTATGGCTCAATCCGTTTTATGGAGTACACTCATCAAAACACTTTCTGACCTTGTATCAGATAAAATGCTGCCCAAAGCAATTCTTGTTATGAGCACAACTGTTGCCGTAGGAACTTTCGCTTCATACGGCATTTCGGCTCTTTGCGTAAACTTCGGTGCCTGGCGAGTTGTTTTCTTTGTTGCATCCGCCGTGCTTGCAATAAGCGCATTTGTATGGATTTCGCTTTACGGAAAAAGCGGCAAAAAATCAGCTGAAATTCAGGCAGAAAAAGAAGAAAAAGTTAAAATGGGCAAAGGAATTATCGTTGCTCTTGCCGTTACCGCTTTTGCGGGAATTGCAAACGGATTTATAAAAGACGGTATCAACACCTGGGTGCCTTCAGTTCTTTATGAAGAGTTTGAAATCTCGCAGTCTTTCTCAATTCTTCTTACTCTTCTTCTTCCTCTCCTCTCAACTTTCGGTGCTGCAATCATAAAGAAAATTCACGAAAAAATCAGTTCTCATTCCGTTATGAATTTTATTATGTTTGCTCTTTCCGCACTTATTTGCGCAGGAATACTTCTTTCAATGAAAATCCACAGCCTTGTCACCATTATGATTTGCTTCATATGCGTTGCTTGCTGTATGGCTATGATAAACAATGTTATAACAAGTATGTTTGCTCTTGACAACCGCAGACTTCTTAATGCCGGCTTTGCTGCGGGTCTTCTCAACACATTCTGCTATGTCGGCAGCACCGTAACATCTTATTCACTCGGTGCTGTTTCTCAGGCAAAGGGCTGGAACGCTGTTTTTATCATTATGCTTATTGTTTGTGCTGCAGCATCAATCGCCTGCCTTGCAGGAAGTATAATTCAGAAAAGATGTGAAAAATAATATGAATTTCAGATTTGCAACAAAAGAAGATGCGTCAAAAATACTGTTTTTCATAAAGCAGCTTGCGATATATGAAAAAATGGAAAACGAAGTTGTTGCCACAACTCAGCTTCTTGAAGAATGGATTTTTGAAAAGAAAAAGGCAGAAGTTATTTTTGCTCTTGAAGGCGAAAAAGAGGTTGGCTTTGCACTCTTTTTTCATAACTTTTCAACTTTCCTCGGGCGTTCGGGAATTTATCTTGAAGATTTGTTTGTGCTTCCCGAATACCGCGGAAAAGGCTACGGCAAAGGTCTTTTAAAAGAGCTTGCCAAAATAACTGTTGAACGAGGTTGCGGCAGACTTGAATGGTGCTGCCTCGATTGGAATAAACCGAGCATTGATTTTTATTTATCGCTTGATGCAACCCCGCTTGAAGATTGGACCATATACCGCCTCACGGGCGATTCACTGAATAAAATGGCAGAATGAAAGGTTGGTTATTATGAAAATTCCTTCGGTTACCTGGCATGCAGGCGCAATGAAAACAGCGCCAAACACATTGGAATCCATTGAAGTTGCAATCAAAAACAATGCGGATATTGTTGAAATCGATGTTACTTTCCGCCCCGACGGCACACCGGTTATTATTCATTCCTCTGCACCTGCGGAAAATGAAGGAATTCTTTTTGAAGATGCAATAAAACTTCTTTCCAATTGCAACTGCAAGGTTAATCTTGATTTAAAATCAACCGCAAATCTCGCCGCAGTTGATGAAATAATTAATGAATATTCAATGATGAACCGCGTATTCTACACGGGAGTTTTTGAAAGCTGGGTTGAAACAGTTAAATCAAATTCTAAAATCCCCTATTATCTTAATTATTCAGTTTCAAGAAAAGAAGCAAAAAAAGAGGATGCCGCCCAGGCTGTTGCAGACAAAGCAAAAGCTCTTGGTGTAATTGGCATCAATGCAAACTTCAGAAAAGTCAGAAAACATTTTTCCGATGTTATGCACAAAAACGGGCTTGAAGTTTCTCTCTGGACCGCAAACAAAAAAAGAGAGATGAAAAAGGTTATTAAAGCATCCCCTGATAACATAACAACAAAACGACCTGATTTATTAAACAAATTACTCACCAAATAAACAAAACCGCTGTAAGAAAACTTACAGCGGTTTTTATCATTTTATTTCATCATACATAATCTTTATCATTTTCGTGCTGTTGAGGGGAATTCCAGTGTTATTGCTGTGATAATAAGCAACAAGAAAACCACCCTCAACCTCAATTATTGCAGGGTAACAATAGCCGTTATTGAGGTCATCTTCAATATAAAAAATCTTTTCTTTGCTGAATGATTTGCCTCTGTCTGCACTTACGGCAATAACATATGGCGTTCTGCCCCAAGGCTCGCTTTCAGGTCTTAATGAGTGCTCGGGGATGGGATTAAAAACGGCAACGGTATATTCACCGCAATCCTTTATAAGCATAGGTGAGCACGGGGATGAAAAGAACATATTAGGCGAAGGATAATCCCAGGTTATTCCGCCGTCAAGCGAAAATGCCTCATACTGAAAACCGAGACTTGTTCTTATATAGCACCAAAGCTTTCCGTCAGGCAACTCATAAAGACCCGGCTCCTCATAGCCGTCGGGGTTATTTTTAAACGGACACTTTAACTCCGCTTCTGCCTTATACCAGCTCAAGCCGTCATCATCCGAAATAATAAAGCATATTTCACCCGGCATAAATCCTTTATGCTCGGTAAGAACGGTATGCCTTGCAATCGGCAGAATAATTCTTCCGCTTTTAAGCTTTATAACCCTGTCATTATTTATAACATAATAATCCTGAATTTCAAGACAGTTAAGACAGTTTACGGGTTCACTCCAGCTTTCACCCTCATCAGATGAACGTGTTAAAACAATCTGATCTGTTCCGTCAGCATTTTTTATTATATAAAACGCACCGATATCACCATTATTCATCCGAAGAAACGAAAAACTCATTATATTTAATGAGTCTGCCGGCTTTTCAAAAAGCACTTTTTTAGCTGACCAGGTTTCACCCTCATCGCTTGAAACCAAAGCCGAAATATGAGCAACAGCATCATCATTCCAATCATCGCCCGAAAAGTCGGTGTATGCGAATAAAAGATTTCCGTTTTTAAGCCTTACAAATGAACCCTCGCCGTTTCTTGGTGTCTTTTCCGATGTGCCGAGAAACAGCACTTCTCTTCCGATTTTTTTCATAGAATTTCACCTGTTAATCAATATTTTGCAAGCTATCTGTATTGTACCACTTCAGCAATTCGCTGTAAATGCCCTTAAAATGAAAACTGTTTCCGCTTTTATTTACTCCGATTTTTAAAAGACCTAATCTTTGAAGAATTGCGATTGATTTATGATTATTTTTATTGGCATAAGCTTCAACAAAATTCAAATTGCTTCTTATATTTTTAAGCACAAAGCCGTATAATTCCCTGAAAATTCCTTTGCCCTGATATGCAGGTTTAAATTGGATTTCTTCCATCATAAATGTATCGGCGTTGGTGTAATACTGAAAGAAACCAACAATCATTTTTCCGTCTTTAATTAGTACAATCTGACGTTCATCACACTTTAATCCGCTGTTTACGCCCTCATACCAGCACTTATAATCCTCTTCTCTTGTGTTTCCCGTCGGAGCAATTGCGGTCATATTATCCGCAAGAATATCAAAAATCAGCTGCGCAAATGCGTAAAAATCAGGTTTATTCAAATATTCAAAACTAATCATAAAACCACCGCTTTTATCATAAGACAAATTCACTCATATACATTACGGCTTGTATATATTGAGTATCTCAATTATGTCCTGTTTATAAATATTACCACCAAGAATTTCGCCGTTTGCACTGAAACATATTGCACGGATATCAGTCGGATTTTCCTGATAAGGATTTTTGATTTCTTTACTCAAATCAAAATATCCATCTAGATACTTCAGTGCGTTTCCGCTCGGGAATATAATATTTCCTTCATTTGTTTCGATACCTATTTTATTGAATTCGGCGAGAATTTCCTTTGTTTTGTTGTTATAAAAATTATCGTCATCGCTGCTCACAAGCCAAGCGGGATGAACTTTTAGGTTAATCTCGGGAACATTAACAACTTTTGCAAATTCAACAACATATTCAAGCGGTATGCTTTCCTGATGAAAAGCATCTACCGAAAGCAGAATTTCATTCACTCCGCTTTCAATTATTTTTTCAGCAACAAGCTTTATTTTATCGGAATTCTTACTGAAATAACCGTTTGTAATAAGCTGTCTTTGAGGAATATTCATTTCCTTTGCGGCTTTATGAATTTCATAAACGATTTCAGGACAGAGCAAAGGCTCACCACCGAAAGTCATAACAGATTCGATGTTGTAGTCTTTTGCGATTTTACGCACTGCATCAGCTGCCAAATCTTTATCAATTATGTCGTTACTTTTGTGCTCACCCTGGGAGCAATGTTTACACTTGCCCGTACAAGCCATAGTAACAACAAATTCTATTCGGTTAAGATTTTTTAGATATTTATTCATTGGTTATATCCTTTTCATCAATTTATAATATTCACCGTTTTCATCCGCACCATCTAAAAGAATTTCATTGAAACCGAATTTTTCATACAGATGCAGTGCATTGTAGTTATCTTTATCAACGCCTAAAGTTATTTCTTTATAACCCATATCTTTTGCTTTTTCAATAAGAAATGAAAGTATCTCGCCACCTATTCCCCTGTTGCGGTATTCTTTTTTCACAATCATTCTTGAAACATAAATTCTTTTTTGAGGTATGGTGTAATCAGGGTCGCCCGTATCCAAAACCAATGCTCCCTCACCAATAAATTCACCGTTTATTTTATAAACAAAAACCAAACGGTTGCCCGCCTTTATCTCTTCAAGCCATTTCTCTGCAAGCGGCTGAGTTTTCATATTCCATATGTTTGAGCATTTGTGATAATCTTCTGAATTTAGCGGCTCAATAACAGTATTCATTTGCTTCATAAACTCATCAACATGCCGTTTTGTTTTTAATACAACGGTTTTGTTTTTATATTTATTTATAATATCTGCATATGTCTGCTGTCTTTCTTTATTTCTACATCCAAACAAAGTGAACTTCACAAACCACCAATTCAAATCATTTTTATATCCGTCTTTTCTTCTCATCTTTGTTCTTTTAACCGCACGGTAAAAGCAAGACAGACGGGGAAGAAGAAGCAAAACTATCATATCTGCATCTTCAAGTCGTTCATTATAATACAGATAATCATAATAGCCGTCGATTATCCAGTCATCTTTCGCCATAAACTCCGAAACCTGCGGCAATACAACGGCATCATCAAGCGGTTTCCATTCTTTATCCCACTTCACCTCGTCAAGATGAAGAACGGGAATATTTTTTGTTTCGGATATGTAATCAGACAGATATGTTTTTCCGCTGCCTGCATACCCCAGAACTGCAATTTTCATAATTTAATTCCTTTAATATATTCATCAGCTTCTTCTCTTGATTTAAAAATAACAACTTGCTTTTCAGATTTATATTTATCAATCAGTTCATATATTTTCGGCAAGGATGTTTTTGAAAAATCTTTGATGAATTCTTCAAATTCAGAGTCTAATTCTTTTTCTATCCACGGCAAGTCATAACGCCCTTTGCCAAGTCTTTCGGTTGCACCCTGAATACAAATTTCTGTTGGCAAATCAAAAAGAAATACCGTATCACACTCTTTAATACGTATCTCAATAGTTCTGTTATAATTGCCGTCAATTATCCATTCGGAAGTTGCAAAAATTTCTGATATTCTTTGGTCAAATTCTTCTCTTGCAATATGAGTTCTGTCAGGCTTATGCCATATAGCATCCAAATAATATAGCGGCAATCCCGTGCACTTTTTTAGTTTTTCCGCAAAAGTTGTTTTGCCCGAACCAGGGCAGCCGATAATAATAGCTTTTTTCATTTTATCACTTCCATTGAATTTTATATCATTATGAGGATAAAAAGTCAATGCAAGATAAAAATAATAGTATTTTAAGGAGGATATTATGTGTACTGCAATTGCTTATAATTCAAACAGTCTGTATTTCGGAAGAACGCTTGACAATGATTTTTCTTATATTGAAGAAGTAACTGTTACTCCAAGAAATTTTTGTTTAAGATTCAGAAACCGTGCAGAAATCAAAAATCATTTTGCAATAATCGGAATGTCATATGTATTAAATAATTATCCGCTTTATTATGATGCTATGAATGAGTACGGTCTGTGTATGGCAGGACTGAATTTCATAGGAAATGCAAAATATAACGAAAGAATACACGGAAAAGAAAACATTGCTCAATTTGAACTGATTCCTTGGATTTTAGGTCAATGCAAAAAAACAAACGAAGCAATAAATTTGCTTGAGCAAACAAATATCACAAGCGAATCTTTCAGCAAAGAATTACCTGTTGCAGAGCTTCATTGGATTATTGCAGACAAAGAAAAAGCAATAACCGTTGAAGCTGTAGAAAGCGGATTAAAGATTTACAATAACGAAGTCGGTGTACTGACAAACAACCCAACATTTGATATTCAACTTTTTTCACTTAATAATTATATTAATCTTTCTGCAAAAGAACCCAATAATAAGTTTTCAAATAAATTTGATTTGAAGAATTACAGCCGAGGAATGGGTGCTATAGGATTACCTGGTGATTTATCATCACAGTCAAGGTTTATCAGAGCCGCATTTACAAATGCAAATTCAGTGAAAGGAAATAATATAACTGAAAATATATCACAGTTTTTTCATATAGTGAACACAGTTGAACAGCCGGCGGGCAGCTGTGTTCTTGATAATGGTGAATATGAAAAAACAATATACACCTCCTGCTGCTGTGCAGAAGAAGGTATATATTGTTATACAACCTACGGTAACAGACAAATTTCAGCTATTAATTTAAATAAAGAAAATCTTGATGATGAAAAGCTGACAAAATATCCGCTGATAAAAGAAGAACAAATAAAATATCAGAATTAAAACAAAAAACCGCTTCATTTGAAGCGGTTAAGATTCGGTATTCAAATACACCCTGAAAACTGAACAAAGGTGGGAATCGATAGTGGAAAAAAGTGGAAAGATAAAACTGAGAAATAAACATTGGTCAAGCCCTCGACCTATTAGTATTGCCAAGCTGAACGTGTCACCACGCTTACACATGCAACCTATCAACCTCATAGTCCATGAGGGGTCTTACTAGCTTACGCTATGGGATATCTTATCT
>JAZOVH010000013.1:0-7214 GCA_045658585.1 Acutalibacteraceae bacterium
TGAATTGTATTTTTCACAGCGGGAAATTTTTTATTTTTATTTAACAGGAACAAGCTTTTCCTTACCGCCCATATAGGGACGAAGAGCAACGGGAACGTATACGCTGCCGTCCTCATTAAGATTGTTCTCAAGGAATGCAATGAGCATTCTGGGAGGAGCAACAACGGTGTTGTTGAGAGTATGAGCAAAATATTTGCCATCCTTGCCGTTGACTCTGATTTTGAGTCTACGTGCCTGTGCATCACCGAGATTTGAGCATGAACCGACTTCAAAGTATTTCTTCTGTCTGGGTGACCATGCTTCAACATCGAATGATTTGACCTTAAGGTCTGCAAGGTCGCCTGAGCAACATTCGAGCGTTCTGACGGGAATATCGAGTGAACGGAAGAGGTCAACGGTATTCTGCCAGAGCTTTTCGAACCACATCATGCTGTCTTCGGGCTTACAAACAACAATCATTTCCTGCTTTTCGAACTGATGGATTCTGTAAACGCCTCTTTCTTCAATGCCGTGTGCACCCTTTTCTTTACGGAAGCAAGGTGAATAGCTTGTAAGGGTATGAGGAAGAGTTTCTTCGTTAACGATAGTATCAATATATTTACCGATCATTGAGTGTTCGCTTGTGCCGATAAGATAGAGGTCTTCACCTTCAATCTTATACATCATTGCATCCATTTCAGCAAAGCTCATAACGCCTGTTACAACATTGCTTCTTATCATAAAGGGAGGCACGCAATATGTGAAGCCTCTTTCAATCATAAAATCTCTTGCGTATGAAATGCAGGCTGAATGAAGGCGTGCAATATCACCCTGGAGATAATAGAAGCCGTTACCTGCAACGTTTCTTGCTGCATCAAGGTCGATACCGTTGAAACGTTCCATAATATCTGTGTGATAAGGAATTTCAAATTCGGGCACAACAGGCTCACCGTATTTTGTAACTTCAACATTTTCGCTGTCATCCTTACCGATAGGCACACTGGGATCGATAATGTTGGGAATAACCATCATAATCTTTGTTACCTTTTCGGTATATTCAGCCTCAAGCTTTTCGCACTCGGCAAGTCTTTCGGAAAATTCGGTTACCTTTGTTTTGGCAGCCATTGCCTCTTCTTTTTTGCCCTGAGCCATAAGAGCACCGATTTCTTTTGAAACCTTGTTTCTGTTTGCTCTGAGGCTGTCTGCTTCTGTTTTAACAGCTCTTGATTTTGCATCAAGCTCTATAACTTCATCAACAAGAGCAAGCTTGCTGTCCTGAAATTTCTTTTTGATATTTTCTTTTACAAGTTCGGGGTTTTCTCTTAAAAACTTAATATCAAGCATTTTCTTTCAACTCCTGAAAAATAAACTTATATGAATTTTAATTCATTTTTGCCAAAAAATCAACTGCACCGGCAACATAATCATCATTAACAAGCTCAACCGCACCCTTATCAACAAGAGCTGCGTTATTGGGGTCAATGGGGATTTTTGCAAGAACGGGAACATCAAGCTCTTTTGCAACCTCTTCGATTTTGCTTTCGCCGAAAACATTGATTTTCTTGCCACAATCGGGACATACGGTGTAGCTCATATTTTCAACAAGACCGAGAACGGGAATGTTCATAAGCTTTGCCATATTGTATGCCTTTTTAACAATCATTGTAACAAGATCCTGAGGTGTTGTTACAATAACAATTCCGTCAACGGGAAGATTCTGGAAAACGGTGAGCGAAACATCGCCTGTTCCGGGAGGCATATCAACAAACATATAATCAACATCGCCCCAGGCAACATCCTTCCAGAACTGCTGTATAACACCCGAAATAACGGGACCTCTCCATACTACGGGCGAATCTTCATTTTCAAGAAGAAGATTAACCGACATAATTTTGATTCCTGTTTTGCTGATTTCGGGAAGCAGTCCGGTTTCGTCTGCCTTTGCTCTTTCTTTAATTCCGAATGACTTGGGAATTGAGGGGCCTGTGATATCGGCATCAAGGATTGCGCAGGCATTTCCTCTTGCCTGCATTGCACTTGCGAGCATTGATGTTACGAGCGATTTACCAACACCGCCTTTACCGCTTACAACACCGATAACTTTTTTTACATTGCTGAAGGGACCGCAGGGTATTCTCATATCCTGAGCTTCTTTTCTTGAATCGCAGTTGCTTGCGCAGTTTGCGCAATTTCCGCTGCATGCTTCACTCATGATTTAAAACTCCTATCTATTTGAATAAATTTATAATTAACTCAATGCCGTAAGATATCGCAAAAATCACGGGCATATGGGCAATATATATAATCAGGGCATTTCTGCCGAGAAAGCCGAAGAATTTGTTTTTTTGGGGATAACTCCATTTCGGAAATCCGTTTTTAACAAAGTGTATTCCCGCAAATGCACCCGCAAGGAAAATGAAAATATTGGGCAGTAACGGAAAATAATCCGCAGAGAAAAAAGAATCCGAATAAAAGCCGAGAGGAACAAGCCAATTGGTCTGATAAAGAATTTCGGGAAGCTTGAAATGCATAAGGCTTCCGTATCTTAAAACTCCGTTTTCAATCTGACCGAAAAACGGATAAAGCACCGCGCAGGCAATTACCCCCGCAAAAGGCGGAATCTTTTTGATAAGCTTTTTAAAAATAGCAAAAATAATGATTGAACACGAGAGAAAATGAAGAATACCGAAATAAATCTCGCATTCAACAAATCCCATTGCAGGCATAACAAATGCGGTTACAGCCGTAAAACCGAGCGCCACTCCGAGGAGTATCAATCCCCTTTTGAGGTTATTGCCCGAAAGGCTTGTTGAAACACCCGAAAGGAACATAAAAAGCCCTGCAAAAAACGGCTCAACCGGCATAAAAAACATAAAAAGCTCATATGCCGTTACCTTGCCGAAGCAAGAATAAATCAAATAAAATGCATGATAAAATATCATACAAAAAACCGCAAATCCCCTGGCTTCATCAATAAAATGTATTCGGTTTTCACTCTTTTGTGATAATTTCATTATTTTACCTCGCTATCCTATTATTTTAACATAACATATTAAAAATGCAAGCATTTATTGACTTTATATTTAATTTGTTTTAAAATATTTTGTATCAATAATATACGGAGGAATATTATGATTGATAAAATCAGAGAACTGCTTTTTAAAATATTCAGAAAAGAATCTTTTATCGGCAAGCTTATTGATAAACTTTTCACAAGAGAAATAATAACCTATGTTGTTTTCGGAGTGCTTACAACGGTTATTAATCTTGTTGTTTTTTACATTACAAAAAAGATTTTTATTTCAATCGGATGGGACGGAATTTTCAATGCCGTTTTCTCCTCTGCGGGAAGCGAAAAAATCCTCGCACTTCTCGGCAAAGGCACAGATTATCTTGACGCAACGGTCATTGCGTGGGTTGCCGCCGTTATTTTTGCATTTGTAACAAACAAGCTTATAGTTTTTGAATCTAAAAGCTGGAAGCCCTCTGTTGCAGGCAAGGAATTTGTTGCATTTATAGGTGCAAGAGTTTTCTCGCTGCTGGTTGAACTTTTATTTATGTTTGTTACCGTTACTCTTCTTTCGTTCAACGAATTTATTGCAAAAATCTTTGTTCAGTTTATTGTTGTTGTTCTGAACTATATATTCAGCAAACTGATAATCTTCAAAAAGAAATAAGGAATTAAAAATGAAAATATCGGAAATAATCAAAAGCAAAAATCCCGTTCTTTCGTTTGAGGTTTTCCCTCCCAAAAACAGCGAAAGCTACGAAAGCATAAAGGGTGCCGCCCTTGAAATAGCCGAATTAAAGCCTGATTTTATGAGCGTTACCTACGGTGCGGGCGGTTCAACAAGCACATATACACTTGATGTTGCCCAGTCAATTCTTGCAAGCGGCGTTACTCCGATTGCTCACCTGACTTGCGTGAGTGCTTCAAAAGAAAAAATCCGCAATTATCTTGCGGAAATCAAAGAAAAAGGAATAGAAAATATTCTTGCACTCCGAGGCGACCTGCCTGCGGGTGTTACGGCTGAAAGCCTTGATTTTGTTCACGCAAGCGACCTTGTTGAAGAAATCAAAGACTTCGGCGGTTTCTGCATAGGCGGTGCCTGCTACCCCGAGGGTCACACGGAAAGCAACAGTCTGACAAAAGACATTGAAAGCCTTAAAATCAAGGTTGATTCGGGTTGTGAATTTCTTACAACCCAGATGTTTTTTAATAATGATATTCTTTATAATTTCCTTTATAAAATCAGAGAAGCGGGCATAACCGTGCCCGTAATCCCCGGCATAATGCCCGTTACAAACCCTGCCCAGATAAAGCGTATCTGTGCTCTTTCGGGAACGGTTCTGCCCAGAAGATTTCTTCGTCTTGTTGACCGTTTCGGCGATAACCCCGTTGCAATGAAGCAGGCGGGAATCATTTATGCAACAGAGCAGATTATCGACCTTTATTCAAACGGAATAAATGCAGTTCATGTTTATTCAATGAACAAACCCGATGTTGCAATGCAGATTCAGAAAAACCTTGAAGGAATTATCGGATGATTAACATATATAAAAAGCCCTGCAATGAGCTTGAAATAAGCAAAAAAGATATTGAAATATATCTCGGATACTACGGCATAAAGCCCGATTCTTCAACCGATTCCATAATTGAAGAATGCATTTCGGAATTCAATGAAAAGGTTGTTTTCAGGGCGTGTTTCACCGTTTTGCCTGTTGAATGCAGAAACGGAATTTCGCTTGGAAACCTGAATTTTTGCAGTAATTCTCTCAAGAAAAATCTTGACGGATGCGAAAGTGCATATATTTTTGCGGCAACAGCGGGAAGCGAAAGCCAAAGGATTATTGCAAAAAACTCGGTTATATCGCCTCTCAGAGGCATTGTTTCCGATTGTGTGGGCTCGGCAGCAATTGAAGCTTTCTGCGATAAATTCAACAGCGAATTCGAAAACCGGGATTTTCTCCGCCCCCGATTCAGCCCCGGTTACGGAGATTTGCCGCTTGAATGCCAGAAGCAAATTCTTGATTTGCTTGATGCAAAGAAAAATATCGGACTTTCGCTCAACGAAAGCCTGATGATGTCACCCTCAAAATCCGTTACCGCAATAATCGGTATCGGCAACGATAAAAACAAATGCAACGGACCGGGCTGCATGATATGCAAAGCCGAAAGCTGTCCGTACAGATAGAGGTTAAAATGAATATTCTTCAGAAAATCAAAAACGGAATAACTTATTTTGACGGCGGAGCAGGCACCCTTCTTCAGTCGTGGGGACTTATGCCGGGTGAGCTTCCCGAAATGTGGAATCTCACAAATCCCGATAAAATAATAAAAATGCACCGCTTTTATCTTGAGGCAGGTGCACAGATTATTACTGCGTGCACATTCGGTGCAAACAGACTTAAATTTGACAATCTTGAAGAAATCATAAGCACCGCAATAGGCAATGCAAAAAAAGCTTGCGAGGGCTATGATGCATATGTTGCTCTTGATATCGGGCCTCTCGGAAAAATGCTTGAGCCTCTCGGCGATTTGCCGTTTGAAGAGGCGGTATCAATCTTCTCTGAAACCGTTAAAATCGGTGCAAAAGCGGGTGCCGACCTCATTCTCATTGAAACAATAAATGATGCTTATGAAGCAAAAGCGGCTCTTCTTGCCGCAAAAGAAAGCTGCGATTTGCCTGTTTTTGTTACAACGGTTTATGATGAAAATCAAAAGCTTATGACGGGTGCAGACCCCGTTTCAATGGTTGCTTTGCTTGAAGGTCTTGGGGCAGATGCAATAGGAATGAACTGCTCTCTCGGTCCCAAACAGATGAAATCAATCGTTCCCGTTCTCGCTGAATACGCAAGCGTTCCTATCATTGTTAATCCGAATGCCGGCTTACCCAGAAGTGAAAACGGAAAAACCGTTTTTGATGTTGATGCCCAAGAGTTTTCGGATATTATGTGCGAAATAGTTGCAGACGGCGCAACAATAATCGGCGGCTGCTGCGGAACAACTCCCGAGCACATCAGATTGACTGTTGAAAAAACAAAGTCTTTCCCCTGCCGTTTACCCGAAAAGAAAAATCACACTCTTGTTTCATCATATACTCACGCGGTTGAAATCGGCGATACGCCCGTTATAATCGGCGAAAGAATAAATCCCACGGGCAAAAAACGCTTTAAAGAAGCTTTGCGTGAAAATGATATAAACTATATTCTCAACGAAGCTCTTGCACAAAACAAAAAGGGAGTTTCCGTGCTTGATGTTAATGTTGGTCTGCCTGAAATCAACGAGCCCGAAATGATGCAGAGAGTTATCCGCTCGGTTCAGGCCGTAATTGATTTGCCGTTACAGATTGACACCGTAAACATTGAAGCTATGGAAAAAGCAATGAGAATTTATAACGGCAAGGCAATGATAAATTCGGTTAACGGCAAAAAAGAAAGTATGGATGCCGTTTTTCCGCTTATTAAAAAATACGGCGGCGTTGCAATAGCGGTTACTCTTGACGAAAACGGAATTCCCGACACCGCACAGGGCAGAATTGAAATTGCAGAAAAAATCATCAACCGAGCCGCCGAATACGGAATAGACAAAAAAGATATTATTGTTGACCCGCTTGCAATGGCTGTTTCAAGCGATTCAAACAGTGCAAATATTACTCTTGAAGCGGTTAAAAAGCTAAACGAAAAAGGCATTAAAACATCGCTCGGTGTTTCAAATATTTCTTTTGGTTTACCCAACAGAGCGGATATAAATTCCGTTTTCTACACTATGGCGATGCAATGCGGTTTGAACTGCGCAATCATCAATCCGTTCTCGGAAGAAATGATGAAAGCCTGGCATTGTTTTACGGCTCTTAAAGGCTACGACAAAAACTGTGCAGACTATATTGAATTTGCATCTGCTCTTTCTCCCGAAGATTCAGCTCCCGCCGTTCAGGCTGCCGATATAACACTTGAACAGTCAATTATAAAAGGATTGAAAGAGCAATCGGGAACCCTTGCCGCAAAGGCTCTGGAAACGGTTTCGCCTATGGAAATCATAGACGGAATGATAATCCCCGCACTCAACACAGTCGGCAAAGGCTTTGAAGAGAAAAAAGTTTATCTGCCCCAGCTTCTTATGAGTGCAGAAGCGGCAAAACAAGCTTTCGAAGCCGTTAAATCCGCAATTCCCTCGGGTCAGAGCAAAAAAGGCAAAATCGTTATTGCAACCGTAAAGGGCGATATTCACGATA
>JAZOVH010000014.1:0-8846 GCA_045658585.1 Acutalibacteraceae bacterium
TCACCGCCGAGCTTGTTGTTACCTGCTGTTGCAAGAACTTCCTGAACACCGTCGCCCATTTCGATGATCGAAACGTCGAATGTACCGCCGCCGAGGTCATAAACCATAACCTTCTGGTCGGTTTCCTTGTCAATGCCGTAAGCAAGAGCTGCAGCTGTGGGTTCGTTGATGATTCTCTTAACTTCAAGACCTGCGATTCTGCCGGCATCCTTTGTTGCCTGTCTCTGAGAGTCGGTGAAGTAAGCGGGAACGGTGATAACAGCCTCTGTTACCTTTTCGCCAAGGTAAGCTTCAGCGTCTGTCTTGGGCTTCTGAAGAACCATAGCTGAAATTTCCTGAGGTGTATACTTCTTATCGTCGATTGCTACTTTGTAGTCTGTACCCATCTGTCTTTTGATTGAAGCAACGGTCTTATCGGGGTTTGTGATTGCCTGTCTTTTTGCAACCTGACCAACCATTCTTTCGCCTGTTTTGCCGAAAGCAACAACAGAGGGAGTTGTTCTTGCGCCTTCTGCGTTAGCGATAACAACGGGCTCGCCGCCTTCGATAACTGCTACGCATGAGTTTGTTGTACCTAAGTCGATACCGATAATCTTTGCCATTATTTGTTTCCTCCTAATATCTTAAAGAAAATTATTTATGAATTTGCAACCTTGACAACAGCTTCTCTGATTACTCTGTCGCCAAGCTTATAGCCTTTTGAAAATACATCTGCGATAACATTTTCGCCGAGAGTGTCATCCTGAACACTCATTACCGCATTGTGAATATTGGGGTCGAAATCATCGCCGATTTCGCCAAAGCTTTCAACGCCGTTTTTGGTGAGAATTTCTTTAAACTGATTGAAAATAAGCTCGATGCCCTTTTTATAATCCTCAAGATTTGCGTCACTATTGTTTGCCGCTCTGTCAAAATTATCCAGAACCGGAAGAAGTTCCTTATAAACATCTGCCTGCGAGGAAGTGTAAATATCCTGCTTTTCTTTCTGTGAACGTCTGCGGAAATTATCGTATTCCGCACAGATTCTCAAAAACTGGTCGTTCTTTTCGTTGAGCGCTTTTTCAAGCTGCTCCTCTTTGCTCTCCTGCGCGGGAACTTCGGTTTTGATTTCCTCTTCGGGAGTTGCCTTTGTTTCTTTATCCTTTTTCATCTATGATTCCTTTCTATTCCTCAAGAGCCTGAGTTATCATTCTGCCTACAAGGTCGGTAAGATATTTTATGCCGGGAATTATATTTTCATAATCCATTCTGGTGGGGCCGATAACGCCTATCGTTCCTGCATCCGCACCGTTAACGGAATATTTTGCAACAATAACGCTTGAATTTTCAAGCTGACGGTAAATATTTTCTTTGCCGATTTTAACATTCAGCGGGTCTTTGCCCTCGCTGATAACTGCAGAAAGCGGTTCCTTTTTGCTGAAGAAATCAAGAAGTTCAACAGCGTCACTTCCGTAGCCCTTATGAGCAAAAAGATTTGAACTGCCGCCAATCATTATTCTTGAATCTGCCGTGCTTCTTGCAAGCTCGCAAACCGCCGCCATAAGAGGAAGCATCGCAAATGCATCCGCATCAACGGAAGCCGCAACCGTCTGCATTGAAACAACATTTATTTCGCTTGCGGGTTTGCCGATAATATATGATTTTACGATATTGTAAAACTCCTGGAATATTTTTGCATTCAGCTCGCAATCAAGCCTGCACAGTCTGCTTTTGAGAATACCGTTTGAGGTAAGAAGCACCAGCATCGCCGAATGAACGCCGACGGGAACAAGCTCAATTTTTGAAATTGTTACCGAATCGCCGCCCGGAGTGCTTGAAACGCAGGCACACTTTGTCAGGTCAGCGAGTATCTCACCCGCCTGAACAATTATCTTCTCGGGGTCACCTACGGCTGTTGAAATTCCCGCATCAATAAGTCTGCGGTTAATCTCATCGATTTCGCGGGGCTTCATAAGATTATCAACATAATATCTGTAGCCCTTCTGCGAAGGCACTCTGCCTGCCGAGGTGTGAGGCTGCTCAAGGTATCCGAGAGCGGAAAGCTCGCTCATTTCGTTTCGCACCGTTGCGGAAGAAACCGACATACCGGTTAAAGCGATAAGTTCTTTTGAACCCACAGGCTCGCCCGTTTTGATATATTGCTCAACAACCGAGGCAAGTATATGCTTTTTTCTTTCGCTGAGTTCCGACACCTTTCACACCTGCCTTTCTGCCTGAGTGCTAATTTTAGCACTCGAAAGCTTTGAGTGCTAACTACGGTTATTACTATACCCAATTTATCCTCATTTGTCAATAATTTAATTGTAAACACTTTGTTAAAAGTTGGAAACAATTAAAAAAGCAGCCTTGCGGCTGCTTTTTATTTCTTTATCGTTTTTTGCTTAAGTGTAATAATATATCAAGTTTATCCATTGCCCTTTCAAAGATTTCGGCAAAGACTATTGTGAGTGCAAAGCTTGCCGCCGTAAAAAGCACAGGGTTTTCGTTTGCACCGAAATACGAAAGAATCATCATCGGTATTCTTTGCAGAATATAAATTCCGAAAACTCTTTTGCCGAACCATTGCAAAACCTTGTTGTTGATGCTGATTCTCATTGAAACAAAAACAATCAGCAATGCAAAAACAACAGCTTCGGCAATAAAATACCATCTGTTATTATCCGACTGTGCATATGCGTTATGAAGAATAATAAACACAACGAGTGTTACTGCTGATGAAACCAACCATTTCCAAAAACTCGGTAAGATTTTTTTATCGATATACGGTTTTGCGAGTGCATACCACATACCGAGAGGATAACACATAATTGTGTCATACCACCAATATTCGGTGCCTTTAAATTCTTTTATAAGAAGCACCGCCGCAAACGAAAGAACCGTCATTATCGCAGTGCCGAGAACCATTTTCTTTTTGACGAATATAAAAACAGCAAAGGTAAGAAGATAAAGAATGATAATATCAAAGATAAACCAGACGCTGTTGCCGACACCGTCAAGACCTATGAGCGAGAGCAAAAGTTTTTCTATGCTGTAATTTTTACCGAGCGCAAGACCCGTTACATAGAAAATAAGCACGGCAATATCAAAATGCAAAAGCACCTTCAAAGCTCTTTGGGTGGGCAAGGTTTTTGCGTAGCCGTCTTTATTTTTAAGCCCGAGTAAAACGCCGTAGCCCGAATAAAAAATGAAAGCAACAACCATAAGCTGACCCAGAAAAGACATAAAATCTTTATACGGTGCGTTCATTGCGGAATTATCAAGAGTTACATACTGTCTGACGTGAGATAAAAGCACGATAACAACAAATATACCCTTTATTGAACCCGTTTTTTGCGGTGACATATAGTCTTCAAACCCGTTTTTGCCTCTTACGCGAATGCCCCAAAGGCACATAACGGCGAGCATTGCAACAAAAATTATCATAGCAAAACCTCCTGATTGATTTAATATATCATATTATATAAACGCCGTCAACAAACATCTTGACCTATTAAATATTATTTGGTATTATATTAAAGTATATATCTTAAAAGGAGGAGTATTTTTGGGTATCGGAAATAAAATCAAAGATGCAGTTGGCATTGAAGGCAATACCTGGGAATATATAAGGCCCATTATAGGCTATAACACAGCCTGCATAACAACCGGCGGTGTTACTCAGCCGCTCAATATGTATCACCAGCAGTTCCTCAACTTCGTTGAAGGAATGGATACAAGATTAACGGGCACAATAAGCACTATCGGCGGTGTTATTGATGCGGTAACCGACCTTGCAATGGGTTTTATCACAGACAGAACAAAATCCCGATTCGGCAAGCACAGAGTTTGGCTTATAGCAGGTCTTCCCATTCTTCTTATCGGTTATTTCATGAAATGGTATTCATTCGGAATTTCCGGCACAGGCAACATGACTGCTCTGTTTATCTATTATCTTATATCTTCGCTCCTTTACAGCTCAGGCTATACAATGATAAACATTCCCCACGTTGCCATGCTTCCCGCCGTTGCACCGAAATATTTTGAAAGAACGCAGTATAAAATAGTTGAATACATATTCAATATGTTCGGTATGTTCCCCTCATTCATTTTTATGAGCATCGTTCTCGGCGGAACAAATATGAATAACCCCTCCCCCGATGACAGAAGCAAATACCTGATGTGTGGCATAGTATTCATTATTTACTTCTGCTGGTCGCCGCTTGTTACTTTCTTCACAACAAAAGAAAAAAGCTCACTTGACCTTAAGAATCCGCCCATTGATTTCATGTATTTCATCAGGGAATATATTCAGGTTTTCAAAAACAAAGCTTTCAGACAGTATTTCCTCATCAATATGTTCTACGGTTTCTCAAAGAGCTTTTACAGCTATTCAGACCAGTTCTTTATCCGAAGCATAGCCGATAAATACAGCCATTTCAGCGTACTCAACACCATTGGCGGTGCAGCTGAAATCGCAGGCGGACCCTTCAACTATTTCCTTGTTCGTTATATGGACAAACGCACCTGCGGCTTCATTATGGCTCCCCTTATGATTGCGGGTCTTCTTATCAACGGTTTTGTAACTCCCGCAACTCCCGTTTTTGTTATTTACCTTTCAACAATTCTTTATAACTTCGGCTTCTCCGGCCCCGGATTCGTTATCAATAACATCCAGCCTGACGTTACTGATGTTGACGAGCTTATCACCGGCCGCCGCCGTGAAGGTGTTATCACAACCTTCTATTCATTCGTCAGAAAAACAATCAACAGCTTTGTTACCGGTATTCTCGGTTATTCAATGTATTTCTTCGGATATGACACAACAAACCCCGATTACGCTTCACTTACAAACACCGCAGAATTCGGTATCAGACTTATCGTAAGCTGGCTCCCCACAATTTTTGCAATTCTTTCACTCGTTCTTCTCTTCACATTCAAAATGAAGAAACGCGACCACGAAATCATTCAGTCTGTTATCGCTCAGAAACACGAAACAGGCGTCTGCGAAATCTCGGGCAGCGATAAAAAGCGTCTTGAGCAGATTGCGGGTCATAAATGGGAAGATATGTGGATAGGACAGGGTTCCGTTAACCGCAAGCTCGAAGAACTTTCAAATATTTAATTCAACTTTTAGGAGAACCTATGGCAGTTTCAAAAGAAAACATAAGAAATTTTTGTATTATTGCTCATATAGACCACGGCAAATCAACCCTTGCCGACAGATTGCTTGAAAAAACCAAGTCTGTTGCTCTGCGCGATATGACAGCTCAGCTTCTTGACAAGATGGATCTTGAACGCGAAAGAGGCATCACAATCAAGGCTCACGCCGTTAAGCTCGACTATACCGCAGCAGACGGCAAAGAATATGTGCTCAACCTCATTGACACTCCGGGTCACGTTGACTTCAACTATGAGGTTTCCCGTTCGCTTGCAGCGTGCGAAGGCGCAGTTCTTATCGTTGACGCTTCTCAGGGTGTTGAAGCACAGACACTTGCAAACACCTATCTTGCTCTTGACCACGACCTTGAGCTTGTTCCCGTTATCAACAAAATCGACCTTCCCTCCGCAGACCCCGACAGAGTTTCCGCAGAGGTTGAAGACGTTATCGGCCTTGACTGCTCCGAGGCTCCCAGAGTTTCGGCAAAAACAGGTCAGAATGTTGAACAGGTTCTTGAACAGATTGTTGCTCAGATACCCGCTCCCAAAGCAGACGACACTCTCCCCTGCCGTGCACTTATTTTTGACTCGGTTTATGACAGCTACAAAGGTGTTATTGTTTATGTAAGAGTTAAAGAGGGCAAAATCAAGCCCGGTGACACATTGAGAATGATGGCAACCGGTGCAGAATTCACCGTTGTTGAAACAGGTTATATGCGCGCAACAATCCCCGAGCCCTGCAAAGAACTCACTGCGGGCGAGGTTGGCTATATCACAGCTTCAATCAAAACCGTTGGCGACGCAAGAGTGGGTGACACCGTAACAACAGTTGAAAACCCCGCTTCAGAGCCTCTCCCCGGCTACCGTAAGGTTAACCCGATGGTTTATTGCGGCGTTTATCCCGCAGACGGTGCAGACTACGAAAACCTTCGTGACGCGCTTGAAAAGCTTCAGCTTAACGATGCCGCCCTCACCTTTGAACCCGAAACATCAGGCGCTCTCGGTTTCGGTTTCCGTTGCGGTTTCCTCGGTCTTTTGCATCTTGAAATCATTCAGGAAAGACTTGAAAGAGAATACGACCTCGACCTTGTAACAACAATCCCCAGCGTTATTTATAAAATCAATCTTACCGACGGTTCTCAGGTTGAAATCGATAACCCCACGCATTATCCCGACCCTGCGGTTATCGCATCCTGCGAAGAGCCGTTCACAAATGCCCATATCTATGCTCCCACAGAATATGTCGGTACGATTATGGACCTTTGTCAGGACAGACGCGGTGTTTTTGTTAATATGGATTACATCACACCCGAGCGTGTTGATATTCACTACGAACTTCCTCTTAATGAAATTATTTATGATTTCTTTGATTCACTCAAATCAAGAACAAGAGGCTACGCTTCATTTGACTATGAAATTTCGGATTACAGAAAATCAAATCTCGTTAAGCTCGCCGTGCTTCTCAACGGCGATATCGTTGACGCACTTTCATTCATAATCCACTCCGAAAAAGCATATTCAAAGGCAAGAAAGATTGCCGAAAAGCTTAAGGAGCATATCCCCCGCCAGATGTTTGAAATTCCCATTCAGATTGGTATCGGCGGCAAGATTATTGCAAGAGAAACCGTTAAGGCAATGAGAAAAGACGTTCTTGCAAAATGCTACGGCGGTGACATCACAAGAAAGAAAAAACTGCTTGAAAAGCAGAAAGAAGGCAAGAAGAGAATGCGCCACTTCGGTACTGTTGAAGTTCCGCAGGAAGCATTTATGGCAGTTCTCAAGCTTGACGATAACAATTAATTTTACGGGCGGCCTCTTGGGGTCGCCCAAACTTTTAGGTGATTATATGAAACCTATCGGATTATATCTTCATATTCCGTTTTGTAACGGCAAATGCCCCTACTGCGATTTTTATTCAATCACACCGAGCGGAAATATTATTGATAAATATACTGATGCGCTATGCCGTGAAATTGAAAAAACCGATTATATTTTTGATACCGTTTATTTTGGTGGCGGCACTCCGTCACAGCTCGGCAGCAACAATATTGCCAAAATAATGAGCCGAATCAAACGCACCGCAGACTGCGAATCAACTCTTGAATGCAACCCTTCGGATACGGGCAGAGAAAACTCCTGCTTTGATTTTGAAAAGGTTGCCGCAAGCGGAATAAACAGAATATCAATGGGTCTGCAAAGCGCCAACAACAGCGAAAGAGCCTCACTCGGCAGAAAAAGCGGATGTGAAGAGGTTGAAGCATCAATAAAAAGAATTCACTCCGCGGGCATAAACAATATCTCGCTTGACCTTATGCTCGGAATCCCTGACCAGACAGCGGAAAGCCTTGATAATTCAATAAACTTCTGCAAAAATTCGGGAGCAAAGCACATCAGCTCTTATATGTTGAAAATTGAGGAAGGAACTCCGTTTTATAACAGAAAAGACATTCTTAACATTCCCGATGAAGATAAAACCTGCGATTTTTATTTACAGACAGTTTCCCGCCTTTCGGATTGCGGTTTTAATCAGTATGAAATTTCAAATTTCTCAATCCCAGGTTATGAAAGCAAACATAATTTAAAATACTGGCATTGCGAAGAATATCTGGGTCTCGGTGCTTCGGCACACTCATTTGTTAACGGCAAAAGATTTTATTATGAAAGAAGCATAAACGATTTCATAAACGGAGTTTTGCCCGTTGATGACGGTGAGGGCGGAGATGAAGAAGAATATATTATGCTGAATTTAAGACTTTCGGAGGGGCTGAATTTCAAAAAATTCAAAGACCGTTTCGGAAATTCCGTTCCCGAAAAGATAATTGCAAAAGCAAAAGAGCTTGAAAAGCACGGACTTTTAACGGTTGATGAAAACAAAATTTCGCTCACGGTTAGTGGTTTTCTTGTTTCAAATTCGGTTATCTCAAATCTTCTCTGATTTTTGGCTATTGAAAACAGAACAAATTTATGATAAAATGTAAAAAAAGGAGGTTTTTCCTATGAAAAGATTTTTAAGCATTGCTCTTGCAACAATCATTATGCTCGTTTCGCTTTTCTCGGTTAATGCTTTTGCAGCAACCACTCCGAAAGCAGATGCTCTTCTTGATAAGATTGAAACCGCAACCGAGCTTTCGGTAACTCTTCGCTCAGGTCAGACAATGCTCTTCGGTTTTCTTCCCGCAGCAATAACCAACACCATTGCTGTTAAGGGTGACACTGTTGCTTATGAATACAGTGCAGGATTTTTAAAGGTTAAGGTTATTATTTCAGACGAGGGAATCTATGCTTATTCACCCACTCTTCCCTTCTTCTTTGTTAAGCTTGAAGAAAATCCGCTTAAGGATACCGATATCTGGACTCTTGTTAAAGAGGGTGCAAACCTCACGCAGGCTTTCATCCAGTATATCAAAAGCGATGAAGAAACCGTTGACGGCGTAAAATATTATGTTGAAGAGTATAATGACAGAGAGTTTGTAACAACAAGATTCTATTTTGAGGGCGAAACTCTTAAGTTCCTCAAGGTTACAAATTCGCAGACCAATTCGGTTCAGTACACATACTTTGATAACATAACATTTGACCCTGATGACAGCTTCTTTGAAGTTCCCTCGGGTGCATTCGACCTTTCACCCATTCTCACAGGCCTCATTCTTTCAATCCTCGCAGCGGCATAAACTAAACATAATCGGCGGCAGAGAGTCCAGCTCTCTGCC
>JAZOVH010000015.1:0-12529 GCA_045658585.1 Acutalibacteraceae bacterium
TGGCGGTGGCGGCTTCGGAGGCGGCAGACAGCAGAATCCCAATGCGCCGAGAAAAGGCTCAACAATTCAGACCAATGTTACAATTTCCTTTGAGGAAGCAGCAAAGGGCTGCAAGAAAAAGGTAAACATCACAAAGGTTGAAAGATGTACCGAATGTTCAGGCAGCGGTGCTGCAAAAGGCACAACACCCGAAACCTGTCAGACCTGTGGCGGTCGCGGTCAGGTTCAGGTTCAGCAGAGAACAGCTTTCGGTGTTATTTCGTCGCAGAAATCCTGCCCCAAGTGTCAGGGCAAGGGCAGCGTGATTGAAAATCCCTGCCAGAAATGCCGCGGCACGGGCAGAGTTTCAAACAAGGCAACTGTTGAAGTTAACATACCCGCAGGTATTGATGACAGACAGGTGTTCAATATCAGCGGTGCGGGCAATGCAGGCGTAAACGGCGGACCAAAGGGCGACCTTAAGGTTGCGGTTTTTGTTAGACCTCATCCCCATTTTGAGCGTGACGGCTATAATGTATGGCTCGAACAGCATATCAGCTTCACTCAGGCTGCTCTCGGCGATAATCTCAGAATTCCCACTCTTGACGGCGATGTTAAGTTTGATTTGCCCGCGGGCACACAGTCGGGCGCGGTGTTCAGCCTTAAAGGCAAGGGTATTCAGATTCTTAACGGCAGAGGCAGAGGCGATCAGCTTGTTCGTATTATTGTTGATACACCGAAGAACCTCACGCAGAAACAGAGAGATTTGCTTGCAGAGCTTGAAAAAGAGCTTGGAGTGAAGAGGGGAGCACCCATCGGATCGAACCAGAAAAAGACCAGCTTTTTTGATAAATTTAAAAATGATTAAATAATAAAACCGTGCTGTCTTAAACGGCGCGGTTTTTCAGGAGTAAATATGAAAATTGACGGAATAGTTTTTGACCTTGACGGCACATTGATTGATACGCTTGACGATTTGATGGACAGCGTTAATTTTGCACTTGCAAAATATGATTTCCCTGCAAGAAATCTTGATGAAATCCGCTCATTTGTTGGTAACGGAGTAAAAAGACTTGTTGATTTAAGCGTACCCGAGGGCACAAGCGAAGAAATCGGTGCGGATTGCCTTGCAATATTCAAAGAACACTATAAGGGCAATTCACGCAACAAAACCGCACCCTATGCAGGCATAAAAGAAATGCTTGCCAAAGTTAAGGGAAAGGGATATAAAACTGCGGTTGTAACCAATAAAATCCAGGATGCGGCTATTGAAATTATCCGCAGTTTCTTTGGTGATAAGATTGATGTTATTATCGGTCAGATTGACGGAGTTGCACAAAAGCCCGAGCCTGACGGCGTATGGCTTGCACTCGAAAAGCTTGGCGTTTCAAAAGAAAACGCAGTGTATGTCGGTGACTCCGAGGTTGACTGCATGACCGCGCATAATGCTGGCATTCCTTGTATCGGTGTTACGTGGGGCTTCCGCGACAGAAGTGTTCTTGAAGAGCATAAAGCGGAGTTTATAATCGACAGCACCGAAGAGCTGTTTGAAGTGCTTGATTAAATGTATTGACAAAATACGACTCTTATTATATAATAAACTGTCAATAGAATATGTCCTTATTAAGAGAGGCAGAGGGACAGGCCCTTTGAAGCCCGGCAACCTGTGTTATGCAAGGTGCTAAATCCTGCGGCGTAAAGCCGGAAAATAAGGTGTTTTCGCCCGCTGAAGACTCCTTCAAGCGGGCTTTTTTCAGGACTTTTGTTGATAATACAAAATAAAGAGGTAAAGGATATGGCAAACTATTTATTTACATCGGAATCGGTAACAGGCGGACATCCCGATAAAATCTGTGACCAGATTTCAGATGCGGTGCTTGATGCAATTATGGCACAGGACCCCATGGGCAGAGTTGCTTGCGAAACCTGCTGCACAACCGGTATGGTTCTTGTAATGGGTGAAATTACAACTACTGCAGAGCTTGATATTCCCAAAATTGCAAGGGAAGTTATCAATGATATAGGTTATAATAATGCTGAATACGGTTTCGATTGCAATACTTGTGCAGTTATGACTGCTCTTGATAAACAGTCGGGCGATATTGCAATGGGTGTTGATAAGCTCGGTGCAGGCGACCAGGGTATGATGTTTGGTTTTGCTTGTGATGAAACTCCCGAACTTATGCCCCTTCCCATTTCACTTGCTCATAAGCTTTGCGCAAAGCTTACCGAGGTAAGAAAGAACGGTGTTCTCGGTTATCTTCGTCCTGACGGAAAGAGCCAGGTTACCGTTGAATACGATGAAAACCACAAACCCGTAAGAATTGATACTGTTGTAATTTCGTCACAGCACGCTGCGGATGTTACTCTTGAACAAATCAGAGAAGATATTGTTGAGAAGGTTATCAAAACAACTCTTCCCGCAGATATGCTTGATGAAAACACAAAATATCACATTAATCCCACAGGCAGATTTGTAACCGGCGGCCCTCAGGGCGACAGCGGTCTTACCGGCAGAAAAATTATTGTTGATACATACGGCGGATATGCACGTCACGGCGGCGGTGCTTTCAGCGGCAAAGACCCCACAAAGGTTGACCGTTCAGCTGCATATGCGGCACGTTATGTTGCAAAGAATATTGTTGCGGCAGGTCTTGCTTCAAAGTGTGAGGTTGAGCTTGCTTATGCAATCGGTGTTGAACAGCCCGTATCTGTTTTTGTTGATACTTTCGGCACAGGCAAAATTGCTGACACAGAGATTTCGTCAATAGTTAATGAATTGTTTGATCTCAGCCCTGCAGGCATCATAAACGCTCTTGACCTGAGAAGACCTATCTACAGACAGGTTGCGGCTCTCGGTCATATCGGCAGAACAGATATTGACCTTCCCTGGGAGAAAACAGACAGAGTTGAGGATATTAAAAAAGCGGCGAAAATCTAAGTTAAAGGGAGATTTTTATGAAGCTTTCACTTGTTGTTCCATGCTATAACGAAGAAAAAAATGTTTCTTTGTTTTATGATGCCGTTAAAAACGATTTTTCATCGGCAGATTTCGATTATGAAATTGTTTTTGTTAATGACGGCAGTAAGGACGGAACTTTTAAGGAGTTGCAAAAGCTCTGTGCGGGAGAAATACCCGTTAAAATAGTAAACTTTTCAAGAAATTTCGGAAAAGAATCCGCAATGTATGCGGGTCTTAAAGAGAGTGAGGGCGATTATGTAACAATAATCGATGCTGACCTTCAGCAAAGACCTTCAATCGCTCTTGATATGGTGAAAATGCTTGATGAAGAGCCAGAATATGATTGCGTTGCGGCTTATCAGGAAGAAAGAAAAGAAAGTAAACTGCTTGTTTTCTTTAAAAACAGTTTCTATAAGCTTATCAATAAATTTTCCGATACCGAATTTATTCAGGGAGCAAGTGATTTCCGAACCTTCCGCAGACCTATGGTTGAAGCTGTTCTTTCAATGGATGAATACTTCAGATTTTCAAAAGGTCTTTTCTCTTGGGTTGGATTTAACACAAAGTTTATTCCCTATGAGGTTGAAGAAAGAGCAACGGGCACCTCGAAATGGTCGTTCAGAAAGCTCTTCAAATATGCGCTTGAGGGAATTCTTGCTTTCACAACCGCACCGCTCAGAATTGCAACATTAATAGGCTTGTTCAGTTCGTTTTTATCGATTGTCTATCTTATTGTTGTTGTTATTCAGAAGCTTTTCTTTGGCATTGCGGTTGCGGGCTATGCAACAATAGTTGTGCTCATTCTTTTAATCGGCGGTTTGCAGCTTTGCGGTCTCGGTATTATCGGCGAATATATCGCAAGAACTTATATTCAGACAAAGAACCGTCCGATTTACATTGCGAAGAATGTTATTAAAAATCATAAATATGATAAATAAAAATAACCCCGCTTCATCGAAGCGGGGTTATTTGCATATAAACTTAAATCAACTCAATATCCGCATAAACCGCGAAATGGTCTGAATAGAATTCGCCGTCAATGAGTTTGTTGATAACCTTGAAGTTAACGGGTTTAACAGTTGCTTTGTCAACGAAAACAAAGTCAATGATTTCGTGGTATTTTTCAGGTGTGAATCCGTGGAATGTGTAGCAATCATCGGTGTCGGGAGCCATTTTTCTTGAGTCACCCATATTTGCGCTTACCATCACATTATAACATTCCGAATCCTGGAAAACATTGAAATCGCCAGTGCAAACAACGGGAAGTCCGCCGAATGATGCGGCCTTTTCCTGAATCATTTTAACGCCGTTAATCTGCGCCATTGCACCAACATGGTCAAGATGAGTGTTGAAATGGATATATGATTTACCGCTTTCTTTGTGTGTAAGTTTAACATATGTTGCGATTCTTATACAAGCGGCATCCCAGCCTTTTGAGGGCTTATCGGGAGTTTCGGAAAGCCAGAAGTTTCCGCTTTCGCTTGCGGTGAATTTATCTTTGAGATAGAAAACTGCAGAAAATTCGCCGTCTTTATCGCCGTCATCTCTGCCGACACCAACATAATCATATTCGGGAAGATTTTCGCAAAGAGCCTGCATCCATTCCCAATGAGCTTCCTGAACACCGAATGAAGAGGGCTTGTATTCTTTAATGATACTGCAAACAAGGGGAACTCTGTTTTCCCACCATCTGTGGTCTTTGCCTGCGCAGAGAACATTGAAAGAAAGAATTCTGAACATTAATTTACACCTCCGTTAAAAAGTGTCATTTCTACGGTGATGGGGAAATGGTCTGAAGCAAGAATATGGTCAATAAAGCCTGAATCAATTTTGCTTGATTTTACCGATGAAACATAGCCATTTGTGAAAATAAAATCAATGGGCTTTGTTGAGAGGGAAACAACGTGATAACCGTGATATGTTGCGTGATTATCATATTTTTCGGCAAGATACTTTGTGTCCTTAAGACCTGCATCAACAAGTGCGTTGTAGTTATCCGAGCCTTCGGGAACATTGAAGTCGCCTGTTAATACAACGGGAATATCGGGTGCGATTTCAGCAATTTTTGCGGTGATAAGAGAAACGGATTCAGCCTGTGCAACATCGCCTACATGGTCAAAATGAACATTGAAATGTGCATATACAAAACCGTTTTCTTTGTTTTCGAGAATTGCATATGAACAAATTCTGGGGCAAGCGGCATCCCAACCTATTGAAGGCTCATCGGGAGTTTCCGAAAGCCAGAAATGACCCGAATCAATGAGATTATATTTATCTTTAAGATAGAAAATTGCGCTTGATTCGCCTTCTGTGATGCCGTCATCTCTGTATTTTTCAATATGAGCATATTCTGAAAGACCTGCGGCAAGGGTATCAACCCAGTTCTTGTCCGCTTCCTGAACGCCGAGAGAATCGGGCATCTTCTCTTTAATGGTGTTGATAATGTGAACTGCTCTCTTTTCAACAGCTCTCAATCCGTCACCGCTGATTTTGAGGTTATATGACATTATTTTAACATCCTGCGTACTTGCAGCTTCTGCTATCGGATTGGGATTAACGTTAACGGGAGGTATGCTCGGGGTAGCTCCCTGCGAAGGTGTCTGGGGTGCAATCATAGATATAACAGCTGTTATAACAGCAACTATTGCCTGCATTAATTTGAAATACATAATTTATCTCCTTTCAGTTAAAAAGAACAAGGGTTGAAGCAACGGGATGATGGTCTGAGGGGTAAATTCCGTTAAGCTTATTGCGGTCAACGGCATAATTGCTTGCGGATTTAACATAAGCATTTGCAAAAATAAAGTCGATGGGAAGTGCTTTTGTTGTAAGGTCGGAATATCCGTGGAATGTGCCGTCATTATCAGCGGAGCCCGAGAGCACTCTTGCATCGGCAAAACCGCTTGAAATAACTGATGCATACATCTCGCTTTCCATATTTTCGTTAAGGTCGCCCGTGAAAACAACGGGCATATCGGGAGCGATTTCAGCAATCTTCTTTGTAACAACCGCAACGGATTCCTGTCTTGCGATAACACCCATATGGTCAAAATGTGCGTTGAAATGAGCATATGTAAAACCGGTTGTCTTATCTTTCAGAACGGCATAGGTGCAAACTCTGTTGAACATTGCATCCCATCCCTTTGAAGGCTTTTCGGGTGTTTTGGAAAGCCAGAATGTTCCGCCTTCAACGAGTTCATATTTATCTTTTTTATAGAAGATGGGGCTTGCTTCGCCACCGAAATCTCTGGCTCTGCCCTTGCCGATATATCCGTAATCGGGGAATGTTGTTTTAAGAATTTCATACCATTCTTCGGTAACCTCCTGCATTCCGAAGGAATCGGGGTTATATTTTTCAACATTCTGCTTAACAAGAGGGGCTCTGTTTTCGGGAGCTTTTTCGCCCGTTCCGCCCATATAAATGTTATATGTCATAACGGTAACGCTCTGTTCAAGCTTTGCTTCGGGAAGAGTTTCAGGGTTAACGGGGGTTACGGGAGTGGGTGTGTAGAAAATCGAGAGCACAAAGGTAACAAGTGCAAAGAATGCGGAAATTATTTTGTCGATCATTTTTATTCTCCTTTATTTATATTAAGGCTTCAAGAGCCGAAATATCAAGCAAATCAATATTATCAGCCTTTGAAATAACCTTATATATTTCTTTCAGCATTTCTGAAATTCCGCCTTTTTCATTGCTCTCAGCATTGAGAACAATAATCGGGTCGTGAACGCTCAGACGAAGCAGAAACCAACCGTTGCCGTGGCCTTTATCAGCATTGATTCTTATCCCTTCATAGTTATCGTTGCAGGCTTGCCATTCGGTATGAGAACTGCAGGCTTCTTCAAACAATGAAATAATTTTTTCGCCTTCGGATTTAAAGTTATCGCAAAGAATTCTGAAGCGAAGCTCTTTTTCTTCTGCGGGTTCGCGCAGAGTGACGATTAAATCGTCAAGGGTTTTGCCTGTCTTTGCAAGGGCGGCGGCTTCAATTATCAGCTTTGTGATAAGATAAGCACCGTCATCAAGAAAATAGTTTTCGGCAAATGCGGCGTGACCCGAGGTTTCCATTGCAAGCGGGCAGGGGATACCTTTTTCGGTGAGTTCCAACTGCTTGTTTATAACATTGCGGTAGCCTCTTTTGAAACGAAGATGGTTTCCGCCGTTTTCTTTTATAAATTCTGCAAGACCGTCGGAGGTTACGCTGTCGGTAACAATCGTACCGCCTTTGCAGGAATTAAGAGCAACCTTTGAAGCAAGAGCAACAAGACGGTTTCTGTTTATTTCAAATCCGCCTTTGCCCACGCACGCCGCTCTGTCAACATCGGTATCAAAAATAATACCGAAATCAGCGTTTGAATCTGCGGTTGCTTTTGAAATGCATTTCATTGCTTCTGCGTTTTCGGGGTTCGGCGCGTGATTCGGAAAATTGCCGTCGGGTTCAAGATAGATACTGCCTTCAATATCAGCACCAAGAGGTTTTAAAACATCATGTGCATAAAAACCGCCTGCACCGTTGCCTGCATCAACAACTATTTTCATTCCCTTAAGCGGGTGAAGACGGTCATTATTGCTGTCAACGCCGTTTATTATCATTTCACGAAGAATTTCGGAATATCTCTTCATAAAATCGCATTTAACGCAATCCGAGTCATATTCTCCGAGCGGATTTTCAATTTTTGCGGCAGATGAAAGAATATCAGCTATATCCGATGAATCGAGTCCGCCGTCACGGGTGAAGAATTTAAGTCCGTTTCTGTCTTTGGGATGATGGCTTGCGGTTATCTGCACCGCACCGTCACAGCCCATTTCAACCGTTGTCATAAACATTGCGGGGGTTGAACTTAAACCGCAGTCTGCAACACTTGCTCCGTTTGATATGAGAGCTTTTATAACTGCATTTTTTATCCTTTCTGCAGAAAGGCGGCTGTCGTGACCAACGGAAACATAAAGATTTTCTTTGTTTGTTTTTCTTTTGAGCCAGAGAGCAAATGCGGCACTTGCCCGCATAACCATTTCATCGCTCATATAAAGAGGATTTGTTTCATCGCCCAGAGCAAAACCACGGATATCGCTGCCGCTTTTAAAATGCAGATAATCCATTTCTATTTCTCCTTTGAAAAATATTCGTCGGATACCGAGAGCAGGAATTTATACATTGGGGTATATGCCTTATAAACTTCTCTGATTATATCTATAATGCCCTCGTTTTCAAGGTCTTCAAGCTTTCCTGAGAAAGTTATGAACCCAACATCCTTTGCATTATAGTATTCCTCAAGACTTTCGGGGCATCCCGGGAAAGGTCTTTTATATTTTCGGTTAAAGAAAACGGAGCCGCTTTTTATGCATTTATCTGCTGCCTTTTTAAATTCATCGGGTCTTTCACGAAGATTTTTGCGGTAAGTTTCAAGAAGACCCGCTTCATCGCCGTAGAAACCTACACCCATTGAATATTGCGTGGGAGAAACCTCAAACCACATGCAAGGGTATCCTCTCCATTCGTGTTTGGGTCGCATAAACATTATCCACATATTTTCGCGGTAAAGAGATTTATCGTGGGTATACCGTGTATCTCTGCGGATTCTTGAAACCATTTTTGTGGGAATGGTGTTCATAAGCGGGTCAACCGAAAGCAGTTCTTCGCCGATTATGCCTGCAATCTGACGAAGAGGAACGGTAACGCCCGCTTTCAGTTCTTCTTTATGCTCTTCATAATATGCCTTTGAGTTTCTGAATCGGTTATCGGCAAGCATAAAGAGCGAATCTCTGCTTATTCCGTTATATTCCATTAAAGCAAACCGTCCTTTTCAAGCTTTTGTGCGGCAAGCATAACTGCAGTTTTTGCAGAATGGAAATTTATTCCGCCCTGAAGCCAGACCGCAAAAGGCTCGCGAAGAGGTGCATCTGCAGAAAGCTCAATTGAAGAGCCCATAATAAATGCGCCTGCCGCCATAATAACCTGGCTGTCGTAACCCGGCATATCCCAGGGTTCGGGTGTGAGGTGAGAATCAACGGGAGCACCTGACTGAATTCCGCGGCAGAAAGCAATAAGCCTTTCGGGGTTTTCAAGGCAGAGAGCCTGAATAATATCGTGTCGGCTTTCGCTGCTTGACGGAGTAACCTTAAAGCCGAAGTTTTCAAACATTGCCGCAGTGTAAACTGCTGTTTTGAGAGCTTCGCCAACAACGTGAGGCGCATTGAAAATACCCATAAACATATTTCTGTTTTCATCAAGTGAGCAGCCAACTTCTTTGCCCAGACCGGGGGTTGTTGCTCTGTAAGCGCAAAGCTCAACAAGTTCTGTTTTGCCTGCAATATAGCCGCCCGTGCGTGCGATTGCACCGCCTGCGTTCTTTATAAGAGAACCCGCCATAAGGTCTGCGCCAACCTGAACGGGCTCAATTTTTTCAACAAATTCGCCGTAGCAATTATCAACCATAATAACGGTTTCGGGGCTTACGGATTTAACTGCTTTTGCAATCTCGCCGATTTCTGCAACAGAGAGTGTGGGGCGGAGACTGTAGCCTCTTGAACGCTGAATATAAACCATTCTGGGCTTTGCTTCAACCGCTTTTTTTATTGCTTCGATATCGGGTCTGCCTTCTTCGTAAAGGTCAACCTGTGCGTATTTTACTCCGAAATCTTTGAGCGAACCCATACCCTCACCGCTTAATCCGATAACGCTGTGAATGGTGTCATAGGGTGTGCCCGTAACGCAGAGCATTGTATCGCCGGGGCGGAGTACGCCGAAAAGAGCAACTGCAAGTGTGTGGGTACCGCAGGTGAAGCTGTGGCGGACTATTGCATCTTCGGCGCCGAATGCCTCTGCATATATTCTGTCAAGCTTTTCCCTGCCTCTGTCGCCGTAGCCGTAGCCTGTTGTGCCCGAAAAGTCAGCTTCGCTTACGCAGTTTCTGATGAATGAGGCGAGCACCTTCTGCTGATTATATTCGGTTATTTCATCAATTTCATTAAATTTTTCTTTTGCTTTTAAAAGTGCTTCATCGGAAGCTGATTTTATTTTATCGCTGATTTCAAAAAAACTGTTCATTTTATTTCCTTATCTCTTGTAAATTCTGTTGAGTGATTTGAAAAATTCTTTATTTGCATTCATAAGCTGGTCTTTTGTTACTCTGTAGCTCCAGTTTCCGTCTGCAACACCGGGAGTGTTGATGCGGGTATCAGAACCGTACATCAGCAAATCCTGAACGGGAATAATTGCAAGGTCGCTTACGCTTGCAAAAACCGAACGCAGAAGCAGAGGGGAAGCGCCGCCCCAATCACCGCCGCCAAAGCCGCAGTATTCAAGTGTTCTGTTTCTCACTTCGTCGTCGCTTTCCCAAAGGTAGCCGAAAAGGGTGTTGTTATCATGAGTGCCTGAATAAGCAACGGAGTTTTTGATATAGTTATGCGGCATATGTATGCTGTCGCTTCCGTCGAGAAAACCGAACTGAAAAACCCTCATTCCGGGGAATCCGCTTTCTTCAACAAGCTGACGAACTTCATCGGTAATATCGCCCAGATCTTCTGCGATAATCAGTTTATCTTCGTGACCTTTTTTGATTGCGTTCACAAGCTTCATTCCGGGGCCTTTAACCCAGACGCCGTTTCTTGCGGTTGTTTCGGTTGCATCTACGGACCAATATGCTTCAACTGCTCTGAAATGGTCTATTCTTACTCCGTCAAACATTTCAAGTGCGTGGTCTATTCTTTCTTTCCACCAACCGAAGTTATCTTTTTCGAGTTCATCCCAGTCATAAAGGGGATTGCCCCAAAGCTGACCGTCCTCGGCAAAATAATCGGGAGGCACACCCGCAACTCTTGAGGGGTAGCCTTTTTCGTCAACCTGAAAAAGCTCTTTGTTTTCCCAGACATCACAGCTGTCATCCGAAACATAAATGGGAATATCACCGATTATGCTTACTCCCTTTGAGTTTGCAGATTCCTTGATTTCTGCCCATTGAGTAAAAAATTCATACTGTATAAATTGCCAGGTGCCGAGTGTTTCGAAATCGGTTATTTCATTTGATTCCCACTTTTGCCAGGGCTTATGACCGTTTTGTTCACGCAGAGTCATAAAACGGCAGAAAGCTTCAAGGCGGGGATGGTTATTTATAAAATCGGCAACCTCATCTTTTTTATTGCAGTTGAGATATGCTTTGCGAAGGATTGCCATTCTTTCTTTGCCGAGTCTTTTATATTCTGCAGAATACGGTGTTTCCTGGCGGCAGGAGTCAAGGTCTTCTTTTGAAATATATCCTTTTTCAAAAAGTATTTCGGGGTCAATAAAATAAGGGTTGCCGCCGAAAGCGGAGAAAGATTTATATGGTGAATTGTATTCGTCGGTAACGGTGAAAGGGAGCACCTGCCATACCGAAAAACCGAGCTCAACAAGATAATCAATAAATTCTTTTGCGTTTTTACCGAAATTACCGATTGAATAATCTCCGTAGAGCGAAGAAATGTGCATTAAAACACCGCTTTGTCTTTTCATCAGGGTATTACCTCGCATAAAAATAATATTAATAATATACCATATTATGTGGAATAAATAAAGACATTTCAAAAAAAACTTGATATTTTTAGCGAATATGGTTATTATTGATATATGCACTTGAAACATATGATTTTTTTGTAGACGGAAAAGTAAAATGACAACAGAGCTGTAAAGCTGAATAGCCTTACAAATGAACGATAAAAACTTACAATGAGGAAACGATATGAATTTACCTGAAAATAAAGCTTTGAAAGAGGCGTATTCCCTTTTATATCACGAAACTCCGCTTGGTTATTATAACTGCGGCAGACTGTGCGACGGACTGTGTTGCAGAGGTGACTGTAAAGGTATGTGGCTTTACCCATATGAAGAAGAATTGTTCGCGAATAAGGAAGGATTTGAGGTTTGCGAAACCGAAGGGAACTACGGTTATCCCATGGTTACCTGTTCGGGAGAATGTGACAGAATAGAAAGACCTCTTGCCTGCAGAATTTTCCCTCTTTTTCCGCTTGTTTTTGAAGAGGATAACAAGATAAGAATCAAGGTTGTATTTGACCCGAGAGCAACAATGTGTCCTCTTGCAAGAAGCGAAAAACCGCTTGATCCCTCGTTTATAAAAAATGTAAAAAAAGCGGCAAGATACTTAATCAGAGATGAAAAAATACTGGAATATATGAAAGAAGTCAGCGCGGAGCTGACAGATATTATCAGATTACGGGAGTTGTTGGATTAAATGAGAAAAATTGTTGCCGCAGTTCTGGCGGCAGTTATTTTGATAATGCCGTTATCGGGTTGCAGAATAAGCAATGAGCAGGCGGTAAAAGCATTTACGGGGCTTGCAGAGCCTCCGTATGACTATGATAAAGCGGCATATACGGTTGCGGTTGCTGCAAGATGCAATATGACGGCGGCATTTCTTGAAACAGTTCTCGGTAAAGATGTTACCAAGGAGCTTGTTGCCGAAATTGAAAACGGAAATTATTCCGATGAAATATGGCTCGAAAAAGCGGGCTTCAGCTATAATGTAATGAAAGATTTGCTTAACGGAACAATTGAAGCTGAAAATATTTCTTATTTCGGTGATAACGGCAAG
>JAZOVH010000016.1:0-29093 GCA_045658585.1 Acutalibacteraceae bacterium
GGCGGCGGGATAAACACCCGTTGTATGATCAACAAAAAATGCGTCATAACCTGATTTTTTGATTTCTTCTTCTGTAAGATTACGGGTTAATTGATGAACAATCGCACCCACCATTTCGAGGTGAGCAAGCTCCTCGGTACCAATGTCCGTTAACAAGCCCTTAAGCTCGTTGTAAGGCATAGCAAATCTTTGGCTCAGATATCTGAGTGATGCTGCGAGTTCGCCGTCAGGGCCGCCATACTGGCTTAAAATGATTTTTGCATATTTGGGATTGGGATTTTTTATTTTAACGGGGAACTGTAATCTTTTTTCATAATTAAACATCAGCAGCCACACTCCTCATATTCCCAAGGCCAGGGGGCCTGAAGCCATTCATAACCGTGAGCGTTTTTAGCGGTCAGCGGAAAATAGTTTTCTTCAAATTCTTTTCTCAAAAGCTTATATTTCATCTCGCATCTTTTATAATTTTCACACATTTGAGTATCCCACGGATGTGTATCGAGATAAAGATGCATTTCCCAAAGAGTAAACTGCGCGGCAGAAAGTTTTTTTAATGCCATTTCTCTGTTTGTCATTTGCAGCACTTCCCTGCGAAAGGTTTGCTGAGAACGGGGAAAAGAGTTCCGCATTCAAAAGCTTTCATTTCATCAAACATAGTTGTGTCAATCTGCATCGGAACATACAGCATTGCAACCGTAAAATCTGACGGCAGGGGAGTTATTGAACCCGGACATGGTTCGGCACGGCTTATATGCCGCTGCTGAACACGGTATCCGTAATGGTCGGACATATAAATCATTCCTTTCCGTTTTGAGGAAAATCCTCTGTTTTCAGTATATGTTAAATAAATCAGTTGGTGATGCTTTTGGCTTTTCTTGACATATATTATTTAAAAATGATATACTCAAATTAATAACAAAACTGCAAGGAGTAATAAAATGTCCGTTAAAATTATAGCAACAGACCTTGACGGCACTCTGATGGCGCCAGACCATCTTACGGTAACCGAAAGAACAAAAGCCGCACTTTATGAAGCTCATAAAAAAGGCGTTAAAATTGCCATTGCAACAGGAAGAACCCTTGCCTTTATCGATTATGTTGTTAATCAGATACCGTTTGTTGACTATATCATTCATTCAAACGGTGCCGCGGTTTTTGACAGAAAAAATAATGAATATATATATACAAAACTTGTTTCTCCCGAAATAACCGCAGAAGCAATTGAACTTCTTGATTCAATGCCGATTTACTATAATATCTATGTGAACGGAAACACTTATGTTCAGAACGGAGCGGAAAAGTTCTATGTTAATGATGGCTTGCCTGAGGCGTTTATTGCCGAGTTTTACGCAAAAAGCAAATGGTGCGATAATCTTGCAGAAGAACTAAAGGGCAAGGGTGCAGAGCTTATCGATGTTTTTTATAATAACGCAGAACAAAAAAATGCGGTTTTTTCATTCTTTGAGAAAAATAATATATTCACTACATCAGCTCTTGCGGGAGTTGTTTCCGGCACAGCAATGGGGTCTGATAAAGGCACGGCACTCGGAGGCTTATGCAAAAAACTCGGTATTCTGCCCGAAGAAGCTATGACATTCGGCGATGCTTCAAACGATGCAACAATGCTTGAATTTGCAAAGTATTCTTTCGCTATGGAAAACGGCGATGAAATATGCAAAAAAGCCGCAAAGTTTTCCGCACCGTCAAATGCCGATAACGGTGTTGCTGTTATTGTTGAAAAATATGTTTTAAACGAGGAGTAATAATATGGAAATTTCAAAAATTCTTTCGCATTGCGACCACACTCTTCTTGCTGTTGATGCAACGTGGGAGCAGATAAAGCAGATTTGTGATGACGGAATTGAATATTCAACCGCATCGGTTTGTATTCCCGCATCGTATGTTAATCAGGCAAAAAAATATGTCGGCGATAAGCTTGCGATATGCACGGTTATCGGTTTCCCCAACGGTTATTCAACAACAAAAAGCAAAGTTTTTGAGGCGGCGGATGCCGTTGAAAACGGTGCTGATGAAGTTGATATGGTAATCAACGTAGGTTGGGCTAAAGACGGCAGATTTGACGATATATTAAATGAAATAAAACAAGTAAAAGAAGCTTGCAAGGGCAAAATACTTAAAGTTATTATTGAAACCTGCCTTCTGACAGAAGAAGAGAAAACAGAGCTTTGCAGAGTTGTTACAAATTCGGGGGCAGATTTTATAAAAACTTCAACAGGTTTTTCAAAGGGTGGCGCAACAAGAGAAGATATTGCACTTTTTGCCGCCAATATAGGCGAAAATGTAAAAATGAAGGCTGCAGGCGGAATCCGTTCGTTTGAAGATGCTGAAGATTATATTAATCTCGGCTGTGAACGCCTCGGTACGAGTGCGATAGTCAAGCTTGTTAAGAATCAGGAAGTTAAAGGTTATTAATTTTATCGGAGGTTTTACAGTGAGCAATTTACCTACTCCGCATATTGCGGCAGAAAATAAAGATGCATTTGCAAAAACCGTGCTTATGCCGGGCGACCCTCTTCGTGCAAAATATATTGCAGAAAACTTCCTCGAAAACCCTGTTCTTGTTAATAATACAAGAGGCGTTCAGGGATATACGGGATATTATAAAGGAAAAAGAGTTTCCGTTATGGCATCAGGTATGGGTATGCCTTCAATCGGAATTTATTCATATGAGCTTTTTAATTTTTATGATGTTGAAACAATTATAAGAGTCGGTTCGGCGGGCGCAATCAGCCCGAAACTTCATCTTCGCGATGTTGTAATCGGTCTTGGTGCCTGCACAAATTCAAATTATGCTATGCAATATAACCTTCCGGGCACCTTTGCTCCGACTGCAGATTTTGAAACGCTTACAAAAGCGGTAAATGCCGCCGAAAAGCTTGGTATAAATGCATATGTGGGCAATATATTCTCTTCGGATACATTCTATGATGACGCACAGAGTCTTGCTGTATGGCAGAAAATGGGCGTTCTTGCCGTTGAAATGGAAGCGGCGGCGCTTTATATGAATGCGGCAAGAAGCGGAAAGAAAGCTCTTTGTATCTGCACAATTTCAGATTGTCCTCTTGCGGGCGGTGAAGAATGTACGGCTCTTGAAAGAGAACAGACTTTTAATAAAATGATTGAAATTGCTCTGGAGGCGGCTGATGAATAATAATGAATTGATTCATTCTGCTCTTGAAGCAAGAGAAAAATCATATTCTCCTTATTCGGGATTTTCCGTGGGAGCGGCTTTGCTTTGCGGAAACGGAAAAATTTACACCGGATGCAATATAGAAAATTCTGCTTTTTCTCCAACGGTATGTGCTGAAAGAACTGCATTTTTCAAAGCAATATCCGAGGGCGAAAAAGAGTTTGTTAAAATTGCAGTTGTCGGCGGTAAATCTGATGATGAATTTCCCGAAAATTATTGCCCGCCGTGCGGTGTTTGCAGACAGGTTATGAAAGAATTCTGCTCCGATGATTTTGAAATAATTATGGCGAAAAATGCAGACGATTATATCGTTATGAAGCTGAACGAAATTTTGCCTGCGGGTTTTGATAAGCGTGAGGTTTAAATGAATATTATTGATTTAATAAGAAAGAAAAGAGACGGATTAGCTCTTTCTGAAGAGGAAATTGAATATTTTGCCGTTGCTTCGGGGAATGAAGAAATTCCCGATTATCAGATTTCCGCAATGCTTATGGCGATGTATCTTAACGGTCTGAATGAGCAGGAAACTCTTGATTTAACTCTTGCAATGGCGAATTCGGGCGATGTTGCCGATTTATCGGATATTAACGGCATTAAAGGCGATAAGCATTCAACGGGCGGCGTAGGCGATAAAACAACGCTGATTGTTGCTCCTATTGTTGCATCCTGCGGTGTCAAGATTGCTAAAATGAGCGGCAGAGGTCTCGGGCATACGGGCGGCACGGTTGATAAGCTTGAATCAATACCCGGATTCAAAACGTCACTTGCTTCGGAAGAATTTACAGATATTGTAAATAACTGCGGTATCTGCGTTGCGGGTCAGTCGGGTAAGCTTTGCCCCGCAGATAAAAAACTTTATGCCTTGCGTGACACAACCGCTACTGTTGATAATATCCCGCTTATAGCTTCAAGCATAATGAGCAAAAAGCTTGCGGGCGGTGCAGATTGTATTGTTCTTGATGTCAAGTGCGGCAGCGGAGCTTTTATGAAAGATGAAGAGTCCGCATCTATGCTTGCCGAAAAAATGGTTGAAATAGGCAGGGGAGCAGGCAAAAAAATTGCCGCCCTGATAACCGATATGGATAAGCCTCTCGGTAATTGTATCGGCAATTCTCTTGAAATAATCGAAGCAGTTGAAATATTAAAAGGAAACGGACCTGAAGATTTAACCGAAATATCAGTTCTTCTTTCCGCAAAGCTTTTAGAGCTTGCAGGTATCGGCAGTTTTTCCGAATGTCAAAAGCTTGCTCGAAGTAAAATAATTGACGGCTCCGCACTCAATAAGCTTGCGGAAATGGTCAAGTCACAAGGCGGAAACGAGCGATATATATATAATACCGATTTGTTCTCAAAAGCAGAATTCAGTTATGAAATAAAATCAGAAACCGACGGATATATTTATTCTATGGATACAGAGGGAATCGGCTCTGTTTGTGTTCTTCTGGGTGCGGGCAGAATGAAGAAAGAAGATGAAATCGACCCTTGTGCGGGAATTATCCTGAATAAAAAAACAGGAGATTGTGTTAATAAGGGCGATATCCTTGCAACGCTATATGCTTCAGACGCCTCTTTATTCCCGAATGCTACCGAAAGGTTTATTTCATCAATTAAAATTGCAAACGAAAAACCCGAAAAGAATAATATACTGAAAAAGATTGTTGAGTAATATTGCACAAAATTAATTGTTTATTTTTGGCTTGCCAATATATTAAATGTATGTTATAATTTTACGCGAATAAATAATGATTGGAGAAAATGTTATGTCAAAGTTAAATCAAATTGATAAAGCTGCAGAGAGCAAGGGCTCGCTTCTTGTAACAATCTGGCAGTTTGTTAAGTTCATCGTTGTAAGCCTTCTTGCAATGATTGATCAGTTTGTTCTTCTCAACACACTCAACCTCATTCCTCCCATTGCAGAGCTTTATAATCAGGATTTTGCATGGTGGGTATTCATTTATCCCGTTGCAGTAGGCGGCCTTGGTTATTTCATCGTAAGCAATGTTGCAAACATCATCGCTCAGATTGTTGCATTCTTTGTTAATAAAGAAAAGACTTTCAATTCAGGTGCAAACGTTGCTGTTGCTCTTCCCATTTACATAGTTTTCACCATTGCTCTTATTTTCTTCTCAGCATGGCTTAACCCCACTCTTAAAGAAGTATTTGTTGGCTGGGGTCTTGAAGAAGTTGCTGCAAAGAATATTGCAACAATGATTTGCTCAGCTGTTCAGTTCTTCCTCTATTTCCCCGTTGATAAGATTCTTTTCCATAAGAAAAAGGAAGAAAAAGCAGAATAATTTAAAAATTTATATCAGCCGTCCTTTGGGCGGCTGATTTTTTGCGATATTTTATATTTTTGTGGTTTTTGACACAGACCAACCACAATATCTTGTGCTATCATTACCACTGTAATCGCTTATTTAGTATTTTGCTGATCAAAGGAGGGAGTCCGATGAACATTCAGGGTCTTCAAAAACTGACTCTTCTGGATTTTCCCGGAAAAATGGCATGCACCGTTTTTACTGGAGGCTGTAATCTGAGGTGTCCGTTTTGTCATAACGCAAGCATTGTTGTCAAGCCATCAAAAGACGGGGAATTTTCGGTTGACGATATTCTTGATTTTTTAAAGAAAAGACAAGGTGTGCTTGACGGGGTTGCAATAACCGGCGGTGAGCCGCTTATGCAAAAGGATATAGAAGATTTTATCCGTAAAATAAGAGAACTCGGATATGCCGTTAAGCTTGATACAAACGGCACATATCCCGATAAACTCAAGTCACTCGTCAATCAAGGGCTGATTGATTATGTTGCAATGGATGTCAAGGCGTCTCCTGAGGGTTATCCGCCCGCAGTCGGAATAGGCGGATACGATATATCAAAGATTAAAGAAAGTATTGATTTTCTTCTTGAGGGAAATATTGACTACGAATTCAGAACAACTGTTGTCCGTGAATTTCACAGTATTTTTGATATGGATTCATTGGGAAAGCTTATTAAGGGTGCAAAACGCCACTATCTTCAGATGTTTAAAGATTCAGGTGATTTAATAGGCTTTGGTCTTTCGGCAGTTCCGAAAAGCGAAATGGAAGAAATGAAAAAAATTATGCTGAAATATGTTGAAAACTGCGAGATAAGAGGAGATTGATGTTTATATTGTAAAAACATCCAAAAAACACAATATATATAGTGCAGTTTCAACAAACTTAATTTTTGTGACACAATATATTGTGAAACCCATTGACATAACCACAATAATTTGTTACTATCTATAAGCTGTCAAACAATGCTTATTAATTAGGTTTTTAAAATTTTTACATATAATAATTCAGAGAAAGGTATGGAATGTTATGTATCAGGTAATTAAAAGAGACGGAAGCATTGCTGATTTTAATATTTCCAAAATCAGCGAAGCAATCAAACTGGCATTTGAATCCAAAGAAAAGCAGTATCATCCCTCAACTATCGATTTTCTCGCACTCAAGGTAACAGCAGATTTTGAACCCAAAATCAATAATGAACTTGTTGCTGTTGAGGATATTCAGGACAGCGTTGAGCAGGTTCTCATTCAGGCTGGATATGCCGATGTTGCAAAGGCATACATTCTTTACCGCAGACAGCGTGAAAAGCTCCGTAATCTCAAGTCAACAATCCTTGACTATAAAGAGCTTGTTAACAGCTATGTTAACGTTACAGACTGGCGCGTTAAAGAGAATTCAACCGTAACTTATTCAGTTGGCGGTCTTATTCTCAGTAACTCAGGTGCAATAACAGCTAACTACTGGCTTTCAGAAATCTATGATGATGAAATTGCAAATGCACACAGAAATGCAGATATTCATATTCACGACCTTTCAATGCTCACCGGTTACTGTGCAGGCTGGTCTCTCAGACAGCTTATCAAAGAAGGTCTCGGCGGTGTAACAGGTAAGATTACATCTGCACCCGCAAGTCATCTTGCAACTCACTGCAACCAGATGGTTAACTTCCTCGGCATTATGCAGAATGAGTGGGCAGGTGCTCAGGCTTTCTCATCATTTGATACCTATCTTGCACCTTTTGTAAAGGTTGATAACCTCAGCTATGATCAGGTTAAGAAGTGCATTGAATCCTTTATTTACGGTGTAAACACTCCCAGCCGTTGGGGTACACAGGCTCCTTTCTCAAACATCACTCTTGACTGGACTGTTCCCGCTGACCTTGCAGAGCAGAACGCTATTGTCGGCGGCAAGGAAATGGATTTCAAATATAAAGACTGTAAAGCCGAAATGGATATGATCAACAAAGCTTTCATCGAAATTATGATTGAAGGCGATGCTAACGGCAGAGGCTTCCAGTATCCCATTCCCACATACTCAATCACAAGAGATTTCGACTGGTCAGAAACAGAGAACAATAAGCTTCTCTTTGAAATGACTTCAAAATACGGCACACCTTATTTCTCAAACTATGTAAACAGCGATATGGAGCCCAGTGATGTTCGTTCAATGTGCTGCCGTCTTCGTCTTGACCTTCGTGAACTTCGTAAGAAGAGCGGCGGTTTCTTCGGCAGCGGCGAAAGCACAGGTTCTGTTGGTGTTGTAACAATCAACCTTCCCAGAATCGCATATCTTGCAGAAAATGAGGCAGACTTCTACAGAAGACTTGATAAGATGATGGATATTTCCGCACGTTCACTTAAAATCAAGAGAACAATCATCACAAAGCTTCTTAACGAAGGACTTTATCCCTACACCAAGAGATACCTCGGAACATTTGAAAACCACTTCTCAACCATCGGTCTTGTTGGTATGAATGAAGTTGGTCTTAATGCAAAATGGCTTCAGGCAAATATGATTGATGAAAAGACACGTCAGTTTGCAAAGGATGTTCTTAACCATATGAGAGAGCGTCTTTCCGACTATCAGGAAGAATACGGCGATCTTTATAACCTTGAAGCAACTCCCGCAGAATCAACCTCATACCGTCTTGCAAAGCATGATGTTAAGCGTTATCCCGGCATCATCACTGCATCAGACGGCACACCTTACTACACCAACAGCTCACATCTTCCTGTTGGTTACACAGAGGATGTATTTGAAGCTCTTGATATGCAGGATGAACTTCATACTCTTCACACTTCAGGCACTGTTTTCCATGCATTCCTCGGCGAAAAGCTTCCCGATTGGAAGGCAGCAGCAAATCTTGTAAGAAAGATTTCAGAAAACTACAGATTACCTTATTATTCAATTTCTCCCACATATTCGGTATGTAAGAGCCACGGCTATATTGCAGGCGAGCATTTCACTTGCCCCGAGTGCGGCGAGAGCGCTGAAGTTTACAGCCGTATCACAGGTTACTACAGACCCGTTCAGAACTGGAATGACGGTAAAACTCAGGAATATAAAGAACGTAAGGTATACAGTATTGCAAAGTCAGATATTTCAAAGCACGGCACAGTAGGCGGTAACGCTGCAAGTGTTGAAGCAGAAGTAAGCTGCGCTCTTGCAGACGGTCTTTATCTCTTCAAAACAGCAACCTGCCCCAACTGCAAAATAGCTCTTGCTCAGCTTGCAAAAGCAGGAATTGCAGTTAATGAAGTTATGGCATATGAAAATCAGGAGCTCGCTCTTGAACTCGGAGTTAAGCAGGCTCCCACTCTCGTTGTTGTTAAAAACGGCGAAATCGTAAAATTTGCAGGCGTTGCCGAAATAAAGAAGTTTATTGACAGCGCAAATACTGCAGCAGTTTAAGGTGAATCTTAATGCATGATATAATCATTATCGGTGCAGGGCCCGCAGGTTTAACTGCGGCGCTCTATGCACTGAGAGCAGATAAATCGGTTTTGGTGCTTGAAAAAGGAACCTTTGGCGGTCAGATAACTTATTCTCCGCAGATTGAGAACTATCCCGGATTTGAGCGAATGAGCGGCAATGAATTTGCCGAAAAGCTCATTGACCAGGTTCTGGGTCAGGGTGCTGAAATCGAAATGGAAACCGTTACAGGCATTATTGATAACGGAAACACAAAAACAGTTGTTACAGAAGAAGGCGAGCACGAAGCAAAAGCCGTTATTATTGCAACAGGTGTTAAACACAGACAAATCGGTTTGCCCAATGAAAATGAGCTTGTAGGAAGCGGAATTTCTTACTGCGCGGTTTGTGACGGTGCTTTCTTCAAGAATCAGACAGTTGCGGTTCTCGGCGGCGGAAACTCTGCTTTGCAGGAAGCTGTTCTTCTTTCCGAGGGTTGCAGTAAGGTTTATGTTATTCAGAACCTTGATTATTTCACGGGCGAAGCAAGACTTGTTGAAAAGCTTAAGGCGAAGGATAATGTTGAACTCATCACAGGAACTGTTATTTCAGCTCTTCACGGTGAAACGGAGCTTGAAAGCTTAACTCTCAAAAAAGAAGCAGACGGCAGCGAAACAGAACTTAAGGTTAACGGACTTTTCGTTGCAATCGGTCTTATTCCCAATAACGGAAATTTTGCGGAAATTGCAGGTCTTGACGAATGGGGATATATTGATTCCGATGAAGCTTGTCTTACCAAAACTGCGGGTGTATTTACCGCAGGCGACTGCCGTAAAAAGCAGATAAGACAAATCACAACTGCAGCTGCAGACGGCTCTGTTGCCGCTCTTGCCGCTTGCAGATATATTGATAATCTTTAAAAGTTTTGACCGAAGCAGAAATTAACTGCTTCGGTCAATTTTTGTAATTGATTTTTAATAAAATCCATATATAATTATGGTGGTGATAAAAATGAAAAAGAAAATAATCATATGTGTTTGCTTGGTTATTTCGATTGTTGCAGTTTGTGCGGGAGTTTATTTCGGTGATTCGTGTGATGTAGTTATTGACCCGGGCCACGGCGGAAGTGATTACGGCGCAATATACGGCAACAGAAATGAAAAAGACGATAACTTGAATCTTGCTTTGCTTGTATATGAAAATCTTGAAGAAATGGGCATAGATGCGGAATTAACAAGAGACAGCGATAAAAAAATCAGCCTTGAAAAAAGATGTGCATTTGCAAATCGTAAAAGGGCAGAACTTTTTGTTTCGCTTCACAGAAACAGTGCAGATGGTGCAAAAGGCGTTGAAATCTGGGTTGAAGACAATGAAACAATAAAGAATAATTCAAATGACAGAGTGCTTGCCGAAAGCATTATTAACGAGCTTGAAAATGCAGGTATATCACAAAACAGAGGTGTAAAAGAAGGCTATGCAAGAGGCGAGGGGAATTATTATGTTAACAGCCATACTTTAATGCCAAGCTGTCTTGTTGAACTTGGATTTATAAACAGTAAAACCGATAATAATCTTTTTGATGAAAATATTGAAGAATACGCAATGGTAATTGCAAAAGCTATAGCAGAAAACCTAAAAACCGCCGAAGCTCAATGAGCAACGGCGGTTGATTTTTTATGTCTCCGAGAAAGGAGTACTGATATTCACTAATCTGAAATTAATCGGTTCGCGATTTGCGTTGAATCTGTAAACACTCATTACAATTCCTATTCCGAAATAAACGCAAAGGTTTGAAGAACCGCCCGCGCTGATAAAGGGAAGCGTGATGCCAACGCAAGGAAGGAGCATCAGACACATTCCGATGTTTATGATTACCTGAGCGCCAATCATAAATGCAGTTCCGTAGCATAACAGACTGCCGATAAGATTTCTTGAATTTCTGCCAACGGCAATTATTCTGATTATTATGAATGCGAGAACAGCAAGAAGTGCAATGCATCCGATGAAGCCGAGTTCTTCTCCCACAACAGAGAAAATCATATCGCTTTCATTAACAGGTACGCTGCCGCTTTGAGTATAAGTGCCTTTAAAAAGTCCGTCACCGAAGAATTGACCTGAACCGATAGCGTTTATTGCTCGCTGCTGCTGATAAACAATGGTTTTATATGCTTGTTCACTCAAAGCATCGGGATAATAAATAGCAAGAATTCGCTGACGGTGGAAATTTGAAAGAAATTTAACCCATAAAAGAGGCAGAACAGCAATTGCTGCGCCAATAGCAACAGCAAAATATCGAAGCTTAACTCCTGAAACAAACATCATTCCTATAAACATAAAAGCAAAAACGATCGCGGAACCAAGGTCGCCTGTAATGATGATAAGTCCGATAGGAACTAAAGCATGAAGCGTTAACAAAATAATATTTTTAATACTGTTAATATTATTTTTAACCGCATCAATATGAGCTGTGAATGTTATTATGAAGCCTATTTTAGCAAGTTCTGACGGCTGAAAGTTAACCGAGAAACCGTCCGTTTTAATAATGGGAAGCCAACATTTCGCGTCAGGTCTGTCTGACGGTGCATCACCGAAAGGAAACAGCAACAAAACAAGTATCAGACATATACCGCCAAGGAAAGGCCATAATCGGACTAAAGCGGTGTAGTCCAGATATGATATAAAGAAACACGCAAGAATGCCAACGCCTGAAGCAATAATCATAAGCAAACATTCTCTGGTTATAGCATCCCCATCTCTGAGAGCATCATGTAAGGTTGCGCTGTAAACCATAAGCGCACCGAATGCGGAGGTAAGAATACAGGTAATATACAGCAAAAGGTCTGTTTCTTTGATATGATATTTAATTGAACTGTTTTTAGCCATGATATCACCGCCGTTCAATTAACAGGCTCTGCAAAAGCAGAGCCTGAATTTGTTTTTATTTTACTTCGTTGAATACTTTGTAATATGCATCAACAACTGCAGGTGCAGCTTCGATACCGCAGGAAACGATTTCTTCGTTTTCTGTGAAATATGAATGCCATTCCGTATAGGGAAGAAGATAGCCAATCTGGTCATTTGTGATGCCGAATACAAGCATTTTCTTGCCTGCTGCTTCTTCAAATGCAGGATAATTCCATTCTTTGCCGTTCCAGCTTTCTTCAACGGGTGACACTCCGCCGTATACGATTTCGGGAGCAATTTCACCGGGGATAATGGCAACTGCAAGTTCAGTTCCGAATTCTGCATATCCAACTTCTGATACAACTTCTTTGCCAAAACCGTTCTTTACAATCAGGTTTGTAAGAAGTCCGCCCTTTCCGGCAAGCTTAAGAATGCTGTTCTGAACGGGAACAAAAACTTCGGTGTATCTGATATTGAAAATAGGTTCAACAGCTTTTTCTTCTGTTATTGAGCAAGCAAGCTGACCAAGCTTTTCACCGTATGCACCGTAATCATATTCATATTTTGAGAGAAGCTCTGTGTCTTCCAAAATCTTTTCATACTGTGATGAAACAGCAAGCTCTGCACCGAGAATATAGAAAACATTTGCATCTGCTGTTTTGTTGATATACTGTTCCATAAAGTAGGGATAGTCGCCTGTAATAACAGTACCGCCTGCGCCGTTACCAACGCAGTGGATGGGAGCATTAAGAATCCATGTTTCATCGCTTTCATCATTGTCGGGAACAAAGCGGAGTCTGTTGATGTTAGGATCGAATACCTGAGGATCACGCTTATCGCGGATGTAATCCTTTGCGTCAACATTGCCGTAATAAAGTGAACCTGCTTCCATGTTGTTGACAGCTTTAATCATTGAATCAACAGTAACTTTATAAAGATTTTCCATGAATTCATCGTTCTGTCCGCCGGGAAGCTCAAGTCCGAGGATATTTCTTATTGATGAAAAGAAAAGTGCATCAACAAGGTCACCGTTAAGACCGAATGTGTCAATACAGCTGTGCTGATGAAGAGCAGCAACATTAATGCTTGTGATATCAAGATTTTCTTTCTTTGCATATTCTGCAAAGCGTGCTCTGATTTCACGAACTGCGGTAAGGGGCATACCGTATGAATCAACGCAAACAAAAAGGCTGATTCCTCTGCCGTCAGAAATTGCAATTGTTCTTACTTTCTGGTCATCTCTGATTTCGGTAGGATTTTTAGGGGTGATTGAGAGGCTGCCGCCAACAAAATGTTTGCCGTCAAGCTCGTCTCCTGTTTGGATTGAAGCATTTGCATAGCCTAATTTCCACTGTGCATCTGCTGCGGGAGCATCAAGAAATTCGTCTGCTGAAAGACCTTCATAGAAGTTTTCTGCAACATAATTTTTTCTTGCCACCCAATCGCGGGGCTCAACAATAAGTGATGAAATGCCTGAAACAAGTGCATCAACAACTCTGTCAAGGAATATGTTGAGTTTGTTTTCAAAATTACCCGACTCTGCGGATACGGGGAGTGCAAATGCCGAGAAAATAACGGTAATTGCAAGAATAACTGATACGATTTTTTTGCTCATAATAAACCTCCGTGTGTTAATTCATATCTTTAAGCTCCATATCACCGAAGCTTATAAGTCTTTTTTTGCGCATAAATTCTGATACTGCAAAAGAAATAACTGCAGGTGCAATGAAATGCATTATAAGAATTTCAATCATAATAATTTTGGGGTCAATTCCTGCGTCAGACATTGAAGAGAATGTCATTATCTGACCAACAAGTCCCGAAGTGCCCATTCCTGCACCTGAAGCGTAGCAAGTCATTTTGAGAACTGCTGTTGAAATGGGGCCGAGAATTGCGCTTGCAACAATCGGCGGAATCCATATCTGCGGATGCTTAACAATATTAGGCATCTGAAGCATCGATGTGCCCACACCCTGTGCAAGAAGACCGCCGAATTTGTTTTCTCTGTAGCTTGAAACTGCAAAGCCGATCATCTGTGCACTGCAACCGACAACGGCGGCACCGCCTGCAATTCCCGAAAGACCGAGAATGATTCCGAGTGCTGCCGAGCTGATCGGAAGAGTAAGACAAATACCCATAACCACAGAAACAACAATACCCATAAGAATAGGCTGGCGTTCCGTTCCCCAGTTGATAATTTCACCCATCCAGGTTGAAAAATTTGTAATCGGGGGGCCGAGAATCAAACCTGCGGCGCTGCCTGCAATGATTGAAACTGCCGGTGTAAGAAGAATATCAAGCTTTGTTTTTCCTGAAATAAGCTTTCCTACCTGAATTGCAAAGAACGCGGCAATAAATGCGCCCATCGGGTCACCGGGGCCCGAATAAAGCATTCCGCCTTCAGTTAAAACAGCTCCGGCAAGAATTTTTGATGAGAATGCACCAACCATACCTGCAACTGCAGCTGAAACTCCGGTGAGAGGGGAGGCTTTATATTTGAAAGCCATTCCCGCACCTATTCCGGCACCGGTAAGAGATTTTGCAACTGCGGCAACAGCAATAAGATATGTTCCGATTTCGTGGTTAATAAGATTGCCGACTTGCTCAAGAATTGTTCCGATAATGAGCGATGCAAACAGACCGAGAGCCATACCTGAAAGACCGTCAATGAAAATGTAATTCAATACTTTTTTTATTGCGTTCATTTTAAACAACCTCCGAAACTGCTTTTATTTCAACATTTCGTTAATTGCATCAGCATAAATTCTGCCGATAAATTCCGAACCGTTTTTGTTGGGATGAACGCCGTCATCCGACCAATGATACATATCTTTATCAACGCAGGCTTTTGCCATAAGACCGTCAAGCGGAATATAATAATCGGCAAATTCTCTTGCGAGAGAACGCGTAATATCAATCTTTCCGTTTAAATCTTCGCGGAAATAGAGTTTGTCGGCAACGGGGAGAAGAAACTGTTCGATTATTAAAATCTTTGCATTTGTTTTTTCTTTGATTTCCGAAAGAACTTTGCGATACTGAGCTTCAAAAATGCTGTTATCAAGCCAATCTCTGTTTTCTGCGTGATGCCATGTATCATTAACGCCGATATGTATTGAAACAATATCAGGATTAATGTCGATAAAATCACTCTGAAGTCTTGCAACAAGATCCTTGGTCTGATTACCGCTGATTCCCAAATCAATAAATTCAAACTCTGTGTCGGGGTTTTCTTCCTTAATGAATTTTGCGGCATAAAGAGGATAACCAGAACCTAAATCATGAGGATTGCTGCGGTCTCTGTCGGCATCTGTTATCGAATCGCCTTGAAAAAGAATCTTCATTTAAAAACCTTCTTTAAAATTTATTTCTGACCTGTCGGAGCATATCTGCTATCTGAATGTGCTGCGGGCAGGCTTTTTCGCATTTTCCGCACTTTTTGCAAAGAAGTGTGTTGTCTTCAATATCAGGGAATATTTCTTTAACATATCTTCTGTTTTCCGACGCAATGGTGTTATATGCTGAAAAAACTTTCGGAATAAGAACACCTTCGGGGCAGGGCATACAGTATTCGCAGCCTGTGCACGGGATAAGAGTTAACTCATCAAAAGCTTTTTTTGCATTTTTCAGCATTTCGGTTTCATTTTCTGAAAGCATTCCGATTTCCGCTTTGTCGGCATAGCTGATATTATCTTCAACCATTTGCATTGAGCCCATACCGCTTAAAAGCATTGCAACTTCTTTCTTATTCCAAAGAAAATCAAAAGCCCATTCAACGGGGGATTTTGATTTATCAAGAATATTGTTAACTTTCTCTGCGGGGGCTGCAAGTTTTCCGCCGAGAAGAGGCTCCATAATTATTACGCCGAGACCTTTTGAAGCCGCGTATTCAAGACCTTCAATTCCTGCCTGATAATCGGTATCGATATAGTTAAGCTGTATCTGGCAGAATTCAAAACCGTCATATGAATCAATAACCTTTTTGAAAACCCAGAGATCATCGTGGAAAGAGAAACCGAAATGTCTGATTTTTCCTTCAGCCTTAAGCTTTTCAATTTTAGGAATGATGTCATATTTGATAACGCGGTTTTCCCAACTGTCATTGTTTACAGCGTGAAGAAGATAAAAATCAACATAGTCGGTTTCGAGCTTATCCAACTGTTCATAGAAAAGCTTTTCAACATCTTCTTCGCAGTTAACATTACCGAGAGGAAGCTTTGTTGCAACAAATGCCTTTTCACGGTAACCGTCTTTAATTACTTTTGCAACAAATTTTTCGCTGTTTCCGCTGTGATAGAAAAATGCTGTATCAAGGTAGTTAACTCCGTTATCAATCGCATAGCGAACCATCTCAACAGATTTTTCAATGTCGATGTTTCCGTCTTCTCCGTTGTTTGTGGGAAGACGCATACAACCGAATCCGAGAACGGAAACGTCTTCGTTTGTTTTGCCCAATCTTCTGTATTTCATTTTCATTTCTCCAAAAATAAAGTTATATTACTATAACATATTTAATATAAAAAAACAAGTTATTCAACTATGTTTTTAAGAGAGTAATTATTTTTCAGAATAGCATCCGCAACCTGACGGGAGGTAAGAAGTCTTTCTTCAAAATATAATCCTCCGTGTTCTTTGTCGGAAACATAATGAAAATCTGAACCTGAAGTCATTAGTTTTGAAAATCTTTCTGCCCATGCGCGGGCAATGGGGTTTCTTGAGTCGTGACCGCCGTGACCGTTATAAACTTCAAAGCCGTCAACAAGTTCGGGGTTTTTAACTGTCATTCCTTCTCTGAAAGGATGAGCCTGAATAATAACGAGATTGTTCTTTTTTGCTATCGGAGCAAAATCTTCAAGAGTCGGTATGTTGGCAAGGTCCATACTGTGAAGAAACTCTTCATCAAATCCGAAAACAAGATAGTCGTTTTCATTTTCCGTGAATCGGAGTTCCATACCGAGAATAACAGTGAAATTTTCATCTTCAAATGATTTTGCGATGCGGTAGCCTTTGAGCCAGTTTTCAACTTGTTCATCATATGTAGCTCCGCCGAGCCAGTTGAATCCGCTTGTGTGAATATGGTCGGTTATACATATACCGTCATATCCGAGGGATTTATATCTTGCAACAATATCAGCAGCGGATGTTTCTCCGCATCTGCTGGATTCTTTTGTGTGAACATGAGTGTCATAAAGGTATTTCATATTTTTAAACCTCCTTATCTTTTTTATTATATACCTACATTTATATATATTCAATAGAAAAGTTTCAATTTTCTCTGCGGAAACGACAAATTAACAATGAATTTAAGATTATAATACACCTCATGGGGTGGTTCAATGAAAACTGTAATTTATGCTGATATATTGCTTTCGGTTAATTTTATTGTTAATTATTTGCTTTTAAGAGCGGTTTCGACATTCTTTTCTGCAAAACGAAACACGGTGCGATTTCTGATTTCTTCGTTTCTGGGCGGAGTTTTTTCTCTTATTATTTTTGTTGAAAACATACCTTATACTCTTAATTTTGTTTTAAATATTCTGTTCCTGGCATTAATGGTTTTTATTGCTTTCAACACCCGGAAATTAAAAGATTTTATCAGATATCTTTCGGCGTTCTTTCTTTGTAACTTTTCTTTTGCGGGGATGATGCTTGCATTTAAATTTCTGTTTTCTTCAGAAAAAATTGTTTATAAAAACGGTGTTGTTTATCTTGATATTGACTTTATATCATTGATTGTTTCGGCTGTTGTTTGTTATTTGGTATTTACGTTTGTTTCGCGGATTATATCCAACCGTGCGGTTAATAAAATTATTTATGATGTTGAACTTTTTTATGGTGAAAAATCCGTGTCTGCAAAAGCTTTGCTGGATACAGGAAACAATTTGAAAGAGCTGTTTTCAGGCAAACCCGTTATAGTTGCCGAACGAAGCACGGCAGTTAAAATATTTCCGGAGAACAGCGATATAAGTGAATTGAAAAATTTCAGGCTGATTCCGTTTTCAACAATAAGTTCAAGCGGTGCTCTTCCTGCGTTTTTGCTTAAAAAAGTTAATGTCATTAATCGTGGCAGGGTCATTGAAGTCAATGATGTTTATCTTGCGGTTTCAGATAAGAAAATTGTTTCGTCTGATTACTCGGTTTTACTCGGAACAGCATTTATAAATGAGATTATTGCCTGATTTTCAGAAAGGAGAAAACTTTTGAACAGTATATTTTTTAAATTAAGAAATCTGATTGTTTGTTTGAAATCAAAGATTTATGAAATTGAAGTTGATTACATAAACGGACCCGATACTCTGCCGCCGCCATTATCAAAAGAAAAGGAACTTTATTATCTTGAAAAGCACGAAGACGGAGATAAAGATGCAAGAGAAGAACTGATAGTTCACAATTTAAGATTAGTTGTTTATATTGCCAAGAAATTTGAAAACACGGGAATTCCGATTGAAGATTTAATATCTATAGGAACTCTCGGCTTGATTAAAGCTGTAAATACGTTCAGAATATCAAAAAATATCAAGCTTGCAACATATGCTTCAAGATGTATTGAAAATGAAATTCTTATGTATTTAAGAAAAAGCAACCCCGCAAAAGCTGAGGTGTCTTATTATGAACCGCTTAATGTTGACTGGGACGGAAATGAGCTTTTGTTATCGGATGTGCTCGGAAGTGAACCTGATGAAATTTACAGAGATTTGGAAAGCGATGACGAAAGAACAAGACTTTATAAAGCAGTAAATTCACTGAATAAAAGAGAAAAAATGATAATGACAATGAGATTCGGAATCGGCGGGGGAAGAGAATTTACTCAAAAAGAAGTTGCCGATGCGTTGGGAATTTCTCAAAGCTATATATCAAGGCTTGAAAAAAGAATCATTGATAAAATAAAAAAAGATATATAGCTGAATAACACAATATCTTGCACATTCAATCATTGTTTCTATTGACATTTTTATAAATATGGTATATTATTTATTGGAATGTAACATATAGTCAAAGTTTGGCTTGTTACAGAAAAATGATTGGAGTGGAATATAAGTGAGTGAGAATATAATTCAGTATGTTAACGCCGCTGCGAACGGTGATACCGATGCAATGGCCAAACTCTACTCAAAAACCCTTAAAGGTTCATATTTTCTCGCAACAAAACTTTGCACGGTTGAAGAGCAGGCAATAAACATAACAAAAGCCGCTTATGCAAGAGCGTTCAGCAACATAGATAAACTCAAAAAGCCCGAGGCTTTTGAAATCTGGATGAAACAGAATGTTGCGGCGGTTTATAAAGAGGGCGTAAAATTTGTGTATGATGATGCCGACGCAGGCGCACAGGAAATGTCCTCGGAATTCTTGCCGGAAGATATTCTTGAAGATGAAGAAAAGATTGAAATAATAGACAAAGCAGTTTCTTCTCTCAAGGCAGAGCTTAAAACAGCAATAATTCTCTATTACAATAACGGTATGCCCGTTCCCGCTCTTGCCAAGTTTCTCGGAGTATCCGAGAGCACGGCAAATGCACTTCTCGGAAAAGCAAGGGCAGAGATTCTTTCGCTTTCCGGTATTGAAGCTTCACCTGCCGATTTATCAGGAACATTACCTGTTCTTACCAAGATTTTCCAGAAACTTGCGGTAGAGACCAGAATAGAAAATTCTGCGGTAAGAGATATTTTCATTTATGCAATTGATGCATACGAAAACTCAAGACCCGTTGTTTCTGCACCTGCAGTTTTTGAAGAAACAGAAAGCGCTGTTAATGAAGATATTGAGGCTGTTAAGCAGGAAGAAGTTTCCGAGCAGAATGCAGAGCCCGATAATGTTGTTGATTTCAAACAGAAAATCAATGAGATTTTAAGCGCTTCCGCACCGGTTGCAGAAATCGAAAAAGCTGAAGATAAAGATGTTGAAACCGAGGCTGTTGTGCCGGAATTCAAGGCTCCTGCCGTTAACACTTCATTGAATGAGCCGTTTATGGCACGAAATCATGAAAGTGTTTCATCTCAGCCGCAAAAGAAATCTCCGTTAAATAAGAAAACCATAATTATAATTGTTGCGGCAATTCTTGCTCTTGTTGTTCTGTGTTTCGGAATCGGTAAGATTGCATCAAATAAAGACGATAATCCTTCTGTTGTTCCCAATAACACAACAACAGAAAAGAAGGAAGATCCTTCAGCCTCGAAGTGGGTTGCAGGCGGATTTACCGAATGCAGTGAGATTGATTATCTTGATGAAAACTGCGCGGTATTCAAATCTGTAACAACCGGAAAATACGGTCTTATCGATTATGAGGGCAATGTTATTCTTCAGCCTAATTATGACGGTTTTGTCCGCTGCGGAAACGGCAAAGATTATACCGGCAGAAACAGCTATCACAGCCTCGTTGTAATCGGAAATCAGAATTATGAGTTCAGCGTAAATAACGGTGTTGTTACCGTTTCTGATATTCCTCACGGTTCACACGGTGTTGAGGCAGACCCCCTCGGCAACACATCTTACGAAGAGCGTGACCGTTATTTCAACGGCTATGCAGCAGCAAGAAAAGACGGTCTTTGGGGCTATGTAAGTGAAGATAAAGACAAGAGAGTTATCAAGTATCAGTATGAGGCCGTAAATGACCTTGAAAGCTATGAGGCTTCTGCTTGCGATTATTGCCGTCCCGTTTCGGATACCGGAATGATTCCCGTTAAAAAAGACGGAATGATGGGCATAATAAACCTTGATAATGATATTATTGCAGAGTTTGAATACACCAACATTCTTCCGGGTAAAAACGGCGTGTTCATCGCTTGCAAGGCCGGAACATGGGGTGTTATCCTTACGGGTAATGCAATAAATTCCTTTGCAGGTGTTAATTTAACCGTTCAGAACACTCCTTCCGATGTTCCTAATGCAGACGAACCCGCAGAGGGCAGATTTGTTGTTATCAGTGAAGACGGTGCAAATGTCAGAAGCGATGCAGGCTCTGATTATGATCTTCTCGGCGAGCTTTCGGAGGGCGATATTGTTGACGGCTATGCAATCAAATCAGCTGAAAACGGCAAAAAATGGCTCTGCATCAAATATAACGGTGAATACGGCTGGGTTTCAATGAATATGCTTGAGCCCGACGGTATATAATTTAATTAAATAATATTGAAGCAATGATGAGGAAGAATCTTCCGTATACCTTCAGAGAGATGTTCTGTATGCTGTGATGAACATCAGGTATCAGAGCGGAAGAAGGCCGCCTCGTAGCTCTGCCGTGATGAACGGCGGCGTTTCCCGCGTTAAAGGAATTGAGTGGTGCAGTTTTGCGCAATTTGGGTGGTACCGCGGCATATGTCGTCCCATTTAAATTGGCATACTGCACCTTTTTTTAGCTAAATAAATAATATTTTAGGATTTTTTATTCCGAAACAGGAGGATTTTTAATTATGAAATGGATGGGACTTAACGAAATCAGAGAGAAATATCTTTCTTTTTTTGAGTCAAAAGATCACTTGAGAATGCCCAGCTTCTCGCTTGTGCCCCAGGGTGATAAGAGCTTGCTTCTTATCAATGCAGGTATGGCTCCCCTTAAAAAGTATTTTACAGGTGAGCTTACTCCGCCCAGAAAAAGAGTAACAACCTGCCAGAAGTGTATCCGTACACCCGATATTGAGAGTGTTGGTATTACAGCACGTCACGGCACTTATTTTGAAATGCTCGGCAATTTCTCATTCGGTGATTACTTCAAGCACGAAGCAACCCGTTGGGCTTGGGAGTTCTGCACCCAGGTTATGGAAATGCCTGCAGATAAAATCTATATCAGTGTTTATGAAGAAGACGATGAAGCTTTTGATATCTGGACAAAGGAAATCGGTATTCCCGAAGATCATATGGTGAGATTCGGCAAGAAGGATAACTTCTGGGAGCACGGTGCAGGCCCTTGTGGTCCCTGCTCTGAACTTTACTTTGACAGAGGTGAAAAATACGGTTGTGGCTCGCCTGACTGTAAAGTAGGCTGTGAATGTGACAGATACATTGAATTCTGGAACAATGTTTTCACACAGTTTGAAAATGACGGTAACGGTAACTATACAAAACTCAAGAGCTGCAATATCGATACAGGTATGGGTCTTGAGCGTCTTGCTTGCATTATGCAGGATGTTGATAACATTTTTGAGGTTGATACCGTGCAGAATATTATGAAGCACGTTATGGAAATATCGGGTATCAAGTATCACGAAAATGAGAAGAATGATATTTCTCTTCGTGTTATCACAGACCATATCAGAAGCACAACATTTATGATTGGCGACGGCGTTATGCCTTCAAATGAGGGCAGAGGATATGTTCTTCGCCGTCTTCTCAGAAGAGCTGCCCGTCACGGCAGACTTCTCGGTATTCAGGGCACATTCCTTTCAGATGTTTGCGAAACCGTAATTAAAGAAAACGCAAACGCATACCCCAACCTTGTTGAAAAACACGACCTTATCGTCAAGGTTATCAAAGCAGAGGAAGAAAGCTTTAACAAGACTATTGACACAGGTCTTAACCTTCTTGAAAATATTATTGCAAATACCGATTCAAAAATCCTCAGCGGTGCAGATGCATTCAAGCTTCAGGATACCTTCGGTTTCCCCATTGACCTCACAAAAGAACTTCTTGAAGAAAGAGGTATGAGTGTTGATATTGATGAATATAAGCGTCTTTATGCAGAAAGCAGAGCAGCAGCAAGAGCTGCAAGAAAAGATGCGGGCGCAGAAGCATGGAAAGGCGGACAAGCATCACTTAAGGATATTTCCGCTACTGAATTCCTCGGATACACCGATTATTCCTGCGATGCAAATATAAAAGCAATCATCGTTGACGGAGAAAGAGCTGAATTTGCTTCTGCTGATTCCAAAGCCGCTGTTGTTCTTGACAGAACTGTTTTCTACGGAGAAAGCGGCGGTCAGGCAGGCGACTGCGGTATTATTAAAGCAAACGGTGTAACATTTGAAGTTGAAACAACATCAAAAACCGCAGACGGCAACTTCCTCCATATCGGCAAGATTGTTGAGGGAGAAAGTCTTTCGGTTGGCGATGCTGTTGTTGCGGAAATTTGTGTTTCAAACAGAGAAGCAACAATGAGAAACCATACCGCAGCGCATCTTCTTCAGGCTGCATTGCGTGAAATTCTCGGTTCACATGTTGAGCAGGCAGGTCAGCTTGTTAATGCTGATGCAATGAGATTTGACTTTACTCATTTCTCGGCTCTTACCGCAGAAGAAATTGCCGCTGTTGAAAAGAAAGTAAACGATATAATTCTTTCCGCTGTTGCTGTTTCAAGCACAGAAATGCCCATTGAAGAAGCAAAGAAGCTTGGCGCAATGGCACTCTTCGGCGAAAAATACGGCGATATCGTACGCGTTGTTAAGGCGGGCGAATTCTCAACAGAGCTTTGCGGCGGTACACACGCAGATAATACCGGAAAACTCGGTCTTTTCAAGATTGTTTCCGAATCATCGGTTGCTGCGGGCGTTCGCAGAATTGAAGCTGTAACAGGTTTGGGCGTTCTTGAATTTATTGCAAAGGATGCTAATCTTATCAGAAATACTGCTGCTGCAATGAAACTTGCAAATGTTTCGGAGCTTGATAAAAAAGCAACCTCGCTTATGGCTGATATTAAGGCAAAAGAGAAAGAAATTGAGCAGCTTCGTGCAGAGCTTTCACAGCTCAAAACAGGCGATCTTATGAGCAATTCCGTTGATATAAACGGAGTAAAACTTATTGTTACAACAGTTGAAGGCGTAAATCCCGGAGATCTTCGCTCAATGTGTGATAAGGTTAAAGAAAACGCAGATGCAGTAGCAGTTATCTGCGGTGTTAACGGTGCAAGTGCAAACTTTGCTTGCGCCTGCGGTTCGGATGCTGTTGCAAAGGGTGCTCACGCAGGAAATATCGTTAAAGCGGTTTCAAAACTTGCAAACGGTTCAGGCGGCGGCAGACCTGACAGCGCAATGGCGGGCACAAAAGATACTTCAAACATTGCAGAGGCAATGAATGCGGTTGCTGATATCGTCAAAGAAATGATTAAATAAGGAAGTGTAGTTATGGATTGCATTTTTTGTAAAATTGTAAACGGTGAAATTCCTTCAAACAAAGTGTATGAAGATGATAAGGTTATTGCATTTTATGATCTTGAGCCTCAGGCACCCGAGCATATCCTTATAATCCCCAAGCAGCATATTGCAAGTGCGGCAGATATAACTTGCGAAAACAGTTCTGTTATTGCGCATATTTTTGAAGTTGCTGCAATTATCGCAAAAGAAAAAGGTCTGGACAATGGCTTCAGAATTGTAAATAACTGCGGCGACAGTGCAGGTCAGACTGTTAAGCATATTCATTTTCATCTTATGGGCGGCCGTGATTTCGGCTGGCCTGCAGGTTGATTGGAGGATTTGAAATGTCTGAATATTACAGAGTTGATATAGCGGGTCTTGAAAGAGATTTGCTCAGATGCCCCATCAGCGATAAGCTTGATATTGCTGCATTTATTCTTTTCGGAGATGTTGAGGTTACAGTTCATTCGGCAACAAAGCTTCTTGAAAAGCTCCCTGAATTTGATTACATTGTTACCCCCGAAGCAAAGAGCATTCCTCTTGCATATGAAATGGCAAGACAGAGCGGCAAAAAATATTTTGTTGCAAGAAAAAAAGCAAAGCTTTATATGAAAGACCCCGTATCTGTTAATGTTCGTTCCATCACAACAAATGCGGAGCAGACTCTTATCCTTGACGGCGTTGAGGGAGAACAGATCAGAAATAAAAGGGTTGTTATTCTTGATGACGTTATCAGCACGGGCGAGTCACTCAAGGCTGTTGAAGAGCTTTGTGCTTGCTTTGATGCCGATGTTGTTGCAAAGGCGGCTGTACTTGCAGAAGGAGATGCCGCTCAAAGAGATGATATTGTTTTCCTTGGCGTAATTCCTCTTATTGAGAAATAATTTTTTAACGGAGTGTGAGTGTGGTGCCGCGTCCTTTTGCTGTAATCGGATTTACGGTTTTCTTTACACTTTCAATTCTTAATCGAGCAGATACCGGAGCGACTGTTGCGGCGATTGCCGTTTTATCAGCCGCTCTGGTTGTTACACTTTTATTGAAACAAATAAGAGAAGCAAAGGTTTTGCTCGTTGCCTGCGTTTCAGGCTTACTTGCCTGTGCTCTTCTTATTTGTTCCAATAATTTTATTTACTATCCCGCAAACAAATATGCGGGGAAAACGTGCGATTTAACTGCCAGAATAACAAGTGATGCACAGCTGAATTACGGCAATTATTACTATGAGGCAGAAACTGTTTCAATTGATGAGCAGAATGTTGAATTGAAAATCCGCCTCACTTTCTCAGCATATCCTGAGATCGGGACTTTTGATGTTATCAAAGGAAAATTCAATATATATCTGCCGGGAACAACTGATGAAGATTTGCTTTTTGCCAATAAAGCGAAAGGTCTTTATCTTGCTGCTTATCTGAATGAAGGCGAATTTGAAATTATAGAAAGAAATGTTTCGGATTTCATTGAAAAAGCCGTTTATGATATAAGAAATGCAGTCAAAGAATCTGTTTACCAGCTTTTACCGAATGAATACGGCGGGCTTGCGGTTGCGCTTATTCTTGGTGATAAAAGCGGTATTTCCCGTGAAACCCTTGCCGATTTTAATGAAATCGGAATAACACATCTTATTTGTGTTTCAGGCCTGCATCTATCTTTATGGTCATTATTTATTTTCGCATTATTCAAAAAAATAGGTCTTAATGAAAAGTTTTCGGCAGTAATATCTGCATTGTTTGTTATATTGTTTATGCTCATTGCGGGTATGACATATTCTGTTGTTCGCGCCGGAATAATGATGCTTATATATCTGCTTTCAGTTGTGCTGAGCAGGCAGCGTGATTCATTGAATTCGCTTGGTTTTTCAGTAACAGTTATTGCAATGGAAAACCCGTTTTCAATCGGTGCTTTGGGGCTTCAGCTTTCTGTACTTTCAACTGCAGGTCTTATCCTCTATTTTCAGTTTTTACAGCCTTTGATTTTTAAAAAGATTGACGGACTCAATTTTAAATGGTTACTGAAAATTATAAAATCTGTTATATCTTCGCTTGCAGTTACGGCGGCAGCAGTTGCTTTTACTTTGCCGATTACGCTCACTCTATATAAAAGTTTTAATTTTGCTGTGTTTATTTCAAATTTTCTGACCGTAACCGCAGCTGGATTTTGTATGGTGCTTTGCGGATTGGGCGCATTGATAAACATTTTATTTCAAGGCATATTTAACATACCTGCTTTTATCGGCGGATTTTTATGCAAATATATAACGTGGATTTCCGGTGTTATTGCAGAGGTTTACTTTTTGACATTCAGAATAGAAAGTGATAAAGCACTTCTGATAATTATCGGTATATTCCTTGTGTGCTCTGTTGCGGTTTTATTTGCTTATTTCGACAAAGCCAAGCCTTTGGTTGCGTTTGTTATGTGCGCAGCATTGTTTTTAAGCGGATTATCAATCTTTTCTTCTTCGGAAAAATATGAAACAAAAATAAATGTGATTGATTGCGGAAATTCAACATCCGTTTTATTGACTAATAACGGAAAAAACTATCTGTTCGGATGCGGCGGAACAGTTTTTTCTGCAGAAAACAGCATCGTTGAGGCAGTTGAGTTTGCGGGCGGTGTTGACTGTGTTTTTACATCTTTTGAAAATGAGAAAAACTCATCTTTGCTTGTTCCGCTTTTAAAAAATTGCAAGCCTGAAACTGTTTTCAGCGATAATTTGCCCAACGAAGCAAAACTTCTTTTGAAAGATGTTACGATAAATTCGGTTGACAAAGAAATAATTCAGGATAACACTAAAACCGGCTATTTTTCCGATAACGGTTCGGAAGGATATTTTGTTGAAACCGATGATATAAGAATCTTGATTTGTTTTGATTATTTCAGGCAAATTGCTGACATTCCAAATGAGTATCTTGATTTTGATGTTTTGATTTGCAGAGGAGATTATCCGAAAGATATTAATTCGTTTTCTCCCGAAGCTGTTATAATCAATGCTGAAAACAGCAGGGGAGTTACAATTCAAAATGAACTTTTGGCTAAAGGAATAAAGTCTCTTGCAACAGCAGGGTGCGGTAATATCATAATCAGAGCAGATAGCGGAAATATAAGTTATTACAGAGAATAGGGTGATTGAATGGCTGTATTGAATGAAGCTTCTTTAAAAGAAAAAATCAAATCCGATCCGCTCGGAATTTATCTTTTTTACGGTGAAGAAAGTTACCTGAAAAAAACATATACCGAAAAGATTATATCAAAGGTTGTTGATGAATCATTTGCGGATTTCAATCTTCATATTTTTGACGGAAAAGAAGCGTCTCTTTCGGATATCTATGACAGCACGCAGGCAGTGCCGATGATGGCTGAAAGCACCTGTGTTCATGTTAAGGATTTCCCGCTTGACACTCTTGACGAAAGCGGATTCGAACAGCTTGAAACTCTTCTTTCCGATAACCCTGAAGAATGCGTTTTAATTTTTTCTTTTATCGGATATGAGCCGAAAGGTGCAAAATGGAATAAAGCAATAAAGCTTTTTGATAAATACGGAAATGCGGTTAAACTTGAAAAGAAAACACTCAATGACCTTGTAAAAATGCTTGAAAGCGGCGCCAAAAAACGAGGCAAAGAGTTTGGTAAGGGTGTTGCTTCATATCTTGTTTCCTGCGTAGGCAGCGACCTTAATACGCTTCTTAATGAAACTGAAAAGGTTTGTGCATATGCTGACGGTGAGATTAAAAAGAGCGATGTTGATGCCGTTTGCATTAAAAGCCTTGATGCAAGAGTTTTTGATATGATTCGCGATTTAACTGCAGGCAAGTTTGATTCATCATTCAGAAAACTTTCAAAGCTTTTTGAGCAACGAGAAGATGAATTTCAGATTCTCGGTGCGCTTATTGCGTCTTATTCGGATATATTCAGAGCAAAAGCTGCGGTGAAGTCTGCAGGAAGGGCTGAACTTATTGCAAAATATTATAACTATGCAGGTAAGGAATTCAGGCTTACCAATGCCGCTTCAACAAGTGCATCTTTGTCCTTTGAGGCGATAGAAGAGTGCCTGGAAATATTGGCGGAAGCTGATTCCTTGCTTAAAAGCACATCAACCGATAAAAAACTTATTCTTGAACAGGCTGTTGTAAAATTGGCAAGAGCCGCAAGGAGATAAAAATGATAAAAATTAAACAAGCCGTTATAGTTGAGGGAAAGTATGATAAAATCAAGCTTTCCGGAATAATTGATGCACCTATTATTCAAACAGACGGTTTCGGTATTTTCAAAGATAAAGAATTGCAGAAGTTAATAAAAATTCTTTCTGAAAAAAGAGGTATTCTTGTGCTTACCGACAGCGATTCCGCAGGATTCAAAATACGTTCTTTCATCGCATCTACGGTTGCCCAAAAGAACATAATTCACGCTTATATTCCTGCTATTTTCGGCAAAGAAAGCCGCAAAACCGAGCCTTCCAAAGAGGGTAAAATCGGTGTTGAGGGTGTTTCCGAAGATATTATTATGCAAGCTCTTGCTAATGCAGGAGTTCTCTGTGAATCCACACCCGAACCTGAAAGACCCATAACTAAGCTCGACCTCTATGAGCTTGGTTTTGCGGGCGGTGAAGACAGTGCCAAAAGAAGAGCGGCGATGCTTAAATTCTATTCTTTCCCGGAAAGACTTTCCGCTAATTCGCTCATTAAAGTGCTTAATTGCATAACTACTTATGAAAGATTTCTTGAGGATGTAAAAGAAATTGAAAAGGAGATTTCGAAATGCTGAGAATCGGTCACGGATATGATGTTCACAGACTTGTTGAGGATCGCAAGCTGGTTTTGGGGGGCGTAGAGATTCCTTATGAAAAGGGCTTGCTGGGACACTCTGATGCTGATGTTTTGACTCATGCGGTTATGGATGCCTTGCTTGGTGCTGCCGCGCTTGGTGACATTGGAAAGCATTTTCCCGATAGTGACGAACGCTATAAAGGCGCTGACAGTATAAAACTAATGGAGCATGTTGTAGCGCTTCTGGATGAAAAGGGTTTTTATATTGAGAATATAGACTGTACGATTATTGCTCAAAGACCTAAGCTTGCTTCCTTTATACCGCAGATGAAGGGAATTTTGGCTAAAGTAGCCGGTGTTGATGCAGACTGTGTCAATGTGAAAGCTACCACTGAAGAAAAGCTTGGTTTTACCGGCGAAGGCCTGGGGATTGCAT